>CAZPSQ010000091.1:0-19160 GCA_964588755.1 uncultured Prosthecobacter sp.
GATCAAGGTCGGCGGCAGCGCCATGGAGGACCCTGTGCAGGTGGACAGCTTTTTGCGCGATGTGGTGTTCCTGGAGGCCGTGGGCATCAATCCCGTCATCGTGCATGGCGGCGGCAAGGCCATCTCCAAGGCCATGACCGAGTCCGGCCTGCAGGCCAAGTTCATCAACGGCATGCGTGTCACCGATGATGAGACGATCAAGATCGTCGAGGAAACGCTTGCCCGTGTGATCAATCCGGAAATCGTGAACAAGATCAATGCCTTTGGCGGCAAGGCCGTTGGCGTTCCTGGCACGGAGGTATTCACTGGCGAGAAGATGAAAGGCGATCTTGGCTGGGTGGGCGAGGTCAACGACTGCAGGCTCGGCCTCATCCAGGCCGCCGTGGCCGGTGAATTCGTCCCGGTGGTCTCGCCTGTCGCGCGTGAGCTTGCCTCAGGCAGGGCGCTCAATGTGAATGCCGACCTTGCGGCCTGCGCGCTGGCCAAACGCCTCAAGGCCACCAAGCTCATCTTCCTGAGCGACGTGCGCGGTGTGATGCGTGACCCCAAGGATGACTCCACGTTGATCCCCAGCCTCGACGAGGCCTCCATCGCCAAGCTGAAGGCGGAGAACATCATCAGCGGCGGCATGATCCCCAAGGTGGACTCCTCCCTCGACTCCCTCCGGGGTGGAGTGGGCAAGGTGCATCTCATCGATGGCCGCCTGCCTCATGCGCTGATCCTCGAAATCTTCACCGATGGCGGGATTGGCACCGAGATTCATTTGTAAGCGTCCGCAGACATTTTCAGACTGGAAGAGAACCGAACGAGATGAAGACAAGTGATCAACTGATGCAGGAGTTTGTTTTGCAGAACTACGGCCGCTACGATGTGTGGCCCGTGCGCGGCGAGGGGCCCTACGTCTGGGATCGCGATGGGAAGAAGTACCTCGACTTTGCCGGCGGCGTGGCCGTCTGCCCGCTTGGCCATTGCCCCCCTCCTGTGGTGAAAGCCATCACGGAACAAGCAGGCACCCTCATCCATGTTTCCAACTGGTACTGCATCGACAAGCAGGCCGAGCTGGCGCGCATCCTTGTGGAGGACTGCGTGGGCATCTCCGGGAAGTGCTTCTTCTCCAACAGCGGCGCCGAGGCCAACGAGGGCCTGCTGAAGCTCGCGCGCAGGTACGGCCAGGCCACCGGCGGCCGATATGAGATCATCACCTTCACTGGCTCCTTTCACGGCCGCACCTTCGGTGCCATGACAGCCACGGCGCAGGAAAAAATTCACGGTGGTTTCGGCCCCCTGCCCCCCGGCTTTGTCTATGCCCCTTATAATGACGTGGCCGCTCTGGAGGCTGCCATCACGGACAAAACCGTGGCCATCCTCATGGAGCCCATCCAGGGGGAGAGCGGTGTCAATGCCGCCACGCCCGAGTTTCTCCGCGCCGCCCAGCGTCTCTGCCGGGAAAAGGATATGCTTCTTCTCCTCGACGAAGTGCAGACCGGCTTTGGCCGCG
The DNA here is from genome assembly GCA_964588755.1 of uncultured Prosthecobacter sp. Lineage (GTDB taxonomy): Bacteria > Verrucomicrobiota > Verrucomicrobiia > Verrucomicrobiales > Verrucomicrobiaceae > Prosthecobacter. The sequence goes on from CAZPSQ010000091.1 coordinate 1,499, forward strand.
CGGGTGAGATGACCGGCTGGCGCGCCATCGTCCCCGGCGGTGAAATCCAGCCCGATGGCATCAGCTGGGCCAAGGCCATCGGCAGCGGTTTCCCGCTTGGCGGCTTCTGGGTGAATGACCGCCGCGACTTGAGCAAGGTGCTTTCCGCAGGCACCCATGGCACCACTTATGGCGGCTCGCCGCTCGCATGCGCGGTTGGCATCGCCACGGTGCGCGCCATCCTCGACCAGAAGCTGTGTGCCAACGCCAAAGAACGTGGCGCGGCCATCGCAGCCGAGGTGCGCGGCTGGAAGCATCCGCTCATCAAGGAACTCCGCCAGTATGGCCTCTTCATCGGTTTTGAGCTGAATGCCGAAGCCATTTCCGTCAAGTCCGGCGGCAAGCTGCCTTCCATCTTCCTGGCCGCCGAATTGCTCAAGGCTGGCATGATGGTCACTCCCGCAGGCCCCAACGTGGTCCGCTGGCTGTCACCGTTGAACATCACCGAGGCCCATGCCGCAGAGGGGTTCTCCATCTTCAAGAGCGTGCTGGACCAGATCGCCTAACTCCCGCAGACCCGAGTATGAAACACCTCCTTTCCATCGAAGAGCTCAGCAAGGAGCAGATCGAAGCCATTGTCGATCTCGCCATCTCGCTGAAGAAGGACCGAACGGCCTCCCCACAGGTGCTCGCCGGCCAGCAATGGGCGCTCATCTTCACCAAGTCATCCACCCGCACCCGTGTCAGTTTTGAGGTGGGAATTCGCGAGCTTGGGGGGCAGGTCATGTTCCTTTCTGGCGCGGACATTCAGCTTGGTCGTGGCGAGCCGATCAAGGACACTGCACGCGTGCTCAGCCGCATGATCCACGGCGCGGTCATCCGCACCTTCGCCCAGCAGGACGTGGTGGACTTTGCCCAGTACGGCACCATCCCCACCATCAATGCGCTGACCGATGATGAGCATCCCTGCCAGATCCTGGCGGACCTGCAGACCATCAAGGAGCGTCTCGGCGGCTGGGAAGGGAAACGCATCTGCTTCCTGGGCGACGGCGACTGCAATGTGGCCCGCTCCTGGATCTGGGCCTCCGTGCGTCTGGGGTTTGAGCTTGTCATCGGTGCGCCCAAGGAGTTCCAGCCGCAGGAAAGCTTCATGCGCAATGTGCCTGCTGGAACCATCCGCGTCGTGGATGACCCTGCCGAGGCGGTGAAAGGCTGCGACGTGCTCTACACTGACGTCTGGGTCAGCATGGGCAAGGAGGCCGAGAGCGCCGGCCGCATCGAAACTTTGAAGCCCTGGCAGATCAACGACGCGCTGCTGAAAAACGCAAAACCAGGCGCCTTCGTCATGCACTGCCTTCCTGCCTACCGCGGCAAGGAGATCACTGACGACGTCATGGAGGCCAATGCCGGCATCATCTTCGATCAGGCCGAAAACCGGCTGCACGCGCAAAAGGCGGTGATTGTGGAGATCGTTAAAGGCTGAGGCAGCCAGACTGCTCAGCGTGACTCCAGCATCTTTTTCAGCTCCGCTTTCCCCGCATCCGTCATCTGCGTGCCGCCGACGGGCACATTGTTAAGCGTCGGGCATGTTTTCAGTACGGGAATGACGGCGTCGGTGACGGGGGTGCCGTCGAGGCGGAGGTAGCCAAGCGGCAGCTTCATGAGCGGCGCCAGGCCTTGATCCGTGATCTGCGCATAAGTCAGCATGATGTAATTGACCAGCTTTTGCCGGGCGATGGCGGGCAGCCAGGCGTCAGTGGTGCGTCTTCCGTTGATCTGCAGGTTGGTCAGTGAGCGGAAGTGGTCGAGCGCGGAGGAAAAGCCCTTGGCCGTGAGGGTGACTTTGAAGTTTTCCTCATTGCTGAACTCCAGGCTTTTCAGGCCGGGGAGCGCGGTGGCGATGGCATCCATGCCGGCATCGTTCAACGGACACGCGGTGATCCACAGGCGCTCGAGACCGCGGAAGCCCCTCATGCCCTTGAAGGACTCGCCTGTGAAACCAGGCCCGGACAGCACAAGCTCCTTGAGCGCACCCAGGCCTGATATGATGGTGAGTCCATCCACTCCGGGATCACCGGGGGGAAGGCCAAGATACTCAAGATTCTTGAGTCTGGTGAGATGTTTGAAATGCTCTGGCTTGAAGGTCTTGATGTTGAAGAGCTCAAGCCGCTTCAGCTTCGAATTTGCAGGCAGGCACGCCAGAAACGAGCCATCGAGCTTCTGCTCAGTCACGTTCAGTGCCTCCAGTTCTGTCAAGGCTGCCAGCCCGGTCAGCATGGCATCAGTGACCAGTCCGTCCCGGCCACCCAGGCTGTCGCCGGTGAGGTTCAATCTCTTCAGCTTTTTGAATCGTGCCAGATAGGTCAGCCCCTCGGCGGTGAGGCTGGGGCTGTTGGTGCCGAGGGACTCCAGGTTTTCGTTGATGTAACCCAGCCCCATGCCGGTGAACTGCCTCACCATGTAAGTGATGTCGATCGATTCGAGGTTCTTCAAAACGGTGAGATGCGCGAACGCGGCGTCGTCCACGCTTGCCGGCGCGAGACGAAGAGACTTCAACTTCGTCGCGCCACGCAGCATCTCCACGGGCATGGTGCCTGGATTTTTGTTGAAGTAGATGCTTTCCAGGTCTGGCAGGCGTCCGATGATCTCAAACCACTGTTTTTCATTGGCACTCTCCTCAAATGAAAGCTCGTAAACAGAAAAATCGACCACAGTGAGCCTGCCATTAGGCAGGGGCTCTCCTTTCACAAACTCGGTCCGCTTGCCACCCACCAGGAGCGCCACCCGGCCGCCTTTGCTCAGGGCCCACTCGCACAGGGCACGAATTTCCTCCTGCGTGGCGGGGGCCGGCGGTGGCAAAACTTTGTCCGCCGGCAATGGCGGGGCAATGGGCGCCACAGTCCTGCCGCTGATGACTGCACGTCCGGCGGGAGCCTTGGTGGACACAGAGGTGTTGGCCGGGGCAGGCGGCGCGGAGGACTCGCGCTGCGAGGCGATGTGCTGGCGCACCGCTTTCACCCGCATCGCCTCATCAAGCTTCTGCGCTTTGGTGAGCTCATCCTGATACGCTGCAAGCGCACGATCGTAGGAGGCGTGCAGCGGCGCGGCGGTCTGGTCCCGCTTCGCGATCAGAACGGCCATCTGCTCGCGCCAGGTCTTGCGCAGCACCTTGAGTGCGTCCGGCGTGTCCACGTCATCCGCCTCTGGCACCGTCCCGGCATTCTGGATCAGCGTCTTCTCATTTCGCAGGGTTAGCGCCTCGTCCAGCCTGCCAGTCTGTGAGGCGGTGGCCATGCTGCGGTCCAGGGCGGCGGTGAACTTGGCGTTCAGATCGGCAACGGCGGCCTTGTGCACCGCCCCAATCTGCTTTTCAAACGTTTCCAGAAAGGTCTTTTCCAGGCTGGCAAGCTTGGTGGACACCGGGTCGGCGGCCACAGGTGGCAATGGCTTTGCCTCGGCGGCGGCAACCTGCATCGGCGCAGGAACAACATCTGTTGTTCTCCCGCCCGTCACCGGTGGTGCGGCGGTGTCGATGGCCAGACGGAAGCCGACGACGGTGCGCTCACCATCGTTGGGCTGGGGCACTCGAAAGTCGGCCGCCATGACCTTGCGGGTGCCGGACTTGCGGAACGGTCCGAAATTCTGGTAGCCGCAGCCGAGAATGACAGGTTCGTCCTTGGAGCTGGTGCACCATTCCCACACATTTCCACCCAGGTCGTGCAGGCCTAGGCGGTTGGGTTGAAAGCTGCCGACCGGGGCCGTGCTTGCATGCCCGTCTTCAGTGCCTCGGTAGTTGCCAGCCTGCTCCGGCTTCAGGCTGCCCCAGGGGTATTGCGTGGAAATGAGCTGGAGCAGCTCTTTTTCGCCAATCGTGTCAGGCGTTCGGACATCCTGGGCCACGGCCAGGTGCCACTCATGTTCCGTTGGCAGGCGATAGGTCCGGCCTTCGCGTTTGCCCAGCCATTGGCAGAAGGCCTGAGCGTCTTTCCAACTCACCATGGAAACAGGGTGGTCGTCGCCGGTGGGGAGATTCTGGCTGAACGCCCTTGGAGATTTCCAGGTGGGGTCCACGCTGGAAATCGAGGCTGCATAGGTGGCGTAGTCCTGGCGGCGGGTTTCGTGGGCGGCCAGCAGAATGCGGGTCCCTGGAACGGACATGAAGGGCATTCCGAGCGAGTTGGTCAAAACTGGGGCAGGCGCCATCACAGCCGCCGGCACATTTGGGGAGGTCGCGGCTGGGCCAGTCACCTCAGGCCTGGGCGTCTTGGAGGGGGGGGGCTTGGGCGGCGCTGTCTGCGCGGACTTTGCAGCAGATGCCGGAGACGGTTTCTGCGCCGACTTGCCCCCTGTGCCCCAAATGAAAGCGGCGCCTGCTGCCAGTGCGGCGGCTGTTGCCCCAATGCCTGCCAAGAGAACACCACGTGGCTTTTTTCCTCCCTTCGCCGCCGGTGGCCGTGCCTCAGCGGCTTTTCCTTGAGGTGGGTGGATGACGGCGGCCTTTTGCGCGCGTGTCGCTTTCGCGGCCGCCTCGGCCGCCTCCTGCTGGCGCTGGATGAGCACGGCCCTCGGAAGGGTGAGGATGGTGTCCAGGTCACGGCGGAGATCCACCGCGCTTTGATAGCGCTCCTCACGGTCGGTCTGCATCGCCTTCGCAATGATGGTGTCGAAGCGAGGGTCCGTTCCCATCCTTGCTCCAGGCATCTTCCACATGCCGCGCGGGATGTCTCCCGTGAGCATCTGGTACAGCATCACGCCGATCGCATACAGATCCACGCGCCCGTCCAGCGGAACGCCGGGGATCAGCGCCTCCGGCGCCACGAAATCCGGTGTCCCCATGGTCATGTTCGTCTTTGTCAGGGCGCTTTGCCCTGCGTCACTTTGCTTCGCCAGGCCGAAGTCGGCCACCTTTACCGCCCCCTCCATGTTGATCAGGATGTTCGCCGGTTTGATGTCGCGGTGGATCACGCCGCGCGCATGTGCATACGCCAGGGCGTCGCAGACATGGGCGGTGATGGAGAGCGCATAATCCTCCGGCAGCCTGCCCTGGCTGGCGATCATCTGTGCCACGTCCGTTCCGTCGATGAACTCCATCACGAAGTAAAGCAGTCCGCTCTGCGCCTCACCGAAGTCGAACACGTTCACAATGCTCGGATGGCTCATCTTGGCCATTGTCCGGGCTTCGTTCTTGAAACGCTCCGCAAACTGCGCGTCGTCATCGCCCAGCAGGTCGCCGGGCAGCAGCTTGATGGCTACCGCGCGGTCCAGGGATGTCTGCACCGCCTTGTAAACCGCCCCCATTCCGCCGCGGCCGAGGAGTTTTTCAAAACGATACTGGGGCAGCATTGCCTGCATTTCCTCCAGTGATGGAGGCTGCCAGCCGCCGGAGGGTTTGGAACCGGAAGAGGTGCTCATTGGGGCAATAGTATATTGAGCTTTTTCGATGTCTTCATGCCCGCGAAGCCTGTGCCAGCCGACGTAAACTCCATGGTGAGATGCTCCAGCGTCTCCAGGCCTGAGCGCCGGACGAGCTGCTCATCGGGGACCTTGCCGCGCAGTTCCAGCCGCTGCAGTTGTTTGAGGCTGCCGAGATGGGTCCAGCCTTCGGAGCCGATCATCATGTCGGCTTGGGGGGGCGGAACGGCGGCGGATGGCGCGGGCTTCCCGGATGTGGCCTTCATATTGCGCAATGCCTGAACTTTCTTCGCCTCGTCGATTTTACCCGCCTTTGTGAGTTCGACGATGTAGTCGTCGAGCGCCTTGACGTAACGATCGAGCAGCGAAGCGGTTTTTGCATCACGTTCGGAGCTGATCTTGGCAAACGCCGTGCGGTAGGTGGTGCGCACACTTTTGAGTGGCTCGGGTGTGCCTGCGGCATCTTCGGCGGGAACGCCGCCGCCTTTTTCAATGAGCGCTTTTTCAGCATCGAGCGCGGCGACCTCCGCCTGCGCGCCTTTTGCCAGCGCGGTCGCACGCGCCTTGCCGAGGCCGTTGACGATGTAGCTTTGATTCAACAAGGTCAGCGCGGCCTCATAAGGTTTCTGCGCGTCAGACTGGTGGCGAGCCTGGAAGCCGGACTCAAGTTTGGCCAGATAAGGATCCGCAGCCATCAGGGCCGCTTTTTTATCTGCGAAAGCATCCATGGGCCGGTAGGCAGCGGAATGAACGGTGATGCTGCCCATGCAAACGCCAATGCCGATGATCGGGCCTTTGATTTTATCTGACCTGAAGAATGCCTGGTCGAACTGTCCCTGCGGCAGCGTGCCCTCTCGCTCGATCAACACTTTGCCGTCATAGCTGGTGCGCACACGATCTTCCCGCACCTCGATGAGCACGTCATGCGCCACGCCGTCGGGCGGGAACCACTCTTCACCCGGTTTCCTGATGCTTGGCTCGTGAAAAAAGTCAAAACCCCTGCCGCCGTCAATCCGCAGGCTTGGTGCCTCATTGCCGCGCCGGAAGGGCATGACGATGGCGTGCCCGCGTTTGTTCCGGCTCACACGGAAGTGCAGGTCGTATTCGAGGGGGAGACCTGAAATCGGGAATGCAAACGAAGCGTGGCCTGCAGGCGACGCGGCGGATCTGGGTTCTTCCGGACTGCGCAAAGCACCCTTGGCAAGCGTCCAAGGCACCAGAAGCGAATCGCGCTGAACATCCGCAGTGGCGAGCAGGTCGATCCAGCCTTCCGCAGCCGTCGGCACTGGCAGGGCGGGTGATGGCGGCACGGCTGCGACAGGCTTGGCGGCAGCGGGCACGCGGCTGGGAGATGGTGGCGTCGCAATCGCTGGCCGGAGGCGGATGGCATGCAGCTTGAAAGGCGGGCCGCCCTTGGTTTCCGCGCCGATATTGACGAAGCCTGGCTTCACACCCGACCATTGCGGTGTTGCCGGACTGCCTTCGTCGAGGGTGTCGAAGTGCTTCACGCCGTCCACCAAGATGACGAGCCTCGCATTGGCGTCATAGGCCAGCTTGAGGACATGTTTTTGGTTGTCATTCAAAGGAACCGGACGCTGCTGCCTGCCATTGACGAAGGTGACGACGTTGTCGGGGAAAACCTGCATCGAAGTCCAGCCTTTCGGGGCGGAGAACATCACTTTCAGGTAGGCGAACTTCGCCATCGAAGGGGGCATGGACAACTCCACCTCGCACTCAAAGCCGTTCTTCACCTCCTGCGGGATCACGAACGCCGGAAACTCGCCGCCTTTGGAGTTGGCGCAGACGAGATCACCGCCTTCGAAACGCCAGGCGGTGCTGGCGGGCTGGCAAAGGTCGCGTGGAAACTTCACGCCGGCGAAGCGAGATGAATCGTCCGGCTTTTGCGGGACGGCGAGCGGCGGCATGGTGTCTGGTGCGGCGGCCCGGGGCTGCGGTTCCGGTTTTTTTTGCGGGAACAGCACATAGCCCGCAACACCCAGCACGAGCACGGCGGCGATGCCCAAAACAAGGCCAAGGTTCGATTTCGGCTTCGGAGGAGGCGCTGGAACAGGTTTGGGAACGGATCGTGGCGCTGCGGCCTGCTTTTGAGCCCGCGTTGCCTGCGCGGCGGCCTCGGCCGCCTCCTGCTGCCGTTGGATGAGCACTGAGCGTGGAAGTGTCAGGATCGTGTCCAGGTCTCGGCGGAGATCCACCGCGCTTAGATAGCGCTCCTCGCGGTCCGTCTGCATGGCCTTCGCAATGATCGCGTCGAAGCGTGGGTCCGTTCCCACCTTCAATGCCGGCATTTTCCACATGCCGCGCGGGATTTCTCCCGTGAGCATCTGGTACAGCATCACGCCGATCGCATACAGGTCTACCCGCCCGTCCAGCGGCACCCCGGGCATCAAGGCCTCGGGCGCCACGAAGTCCGGCGTGCCCATGGTCATGTTCGTTTTCGTCAGTCCGGCTTGTCCGGCGTCATTCTGTTTCGCCAGGCCGAAGTCGGCCACCTTCACGGCCCCCTCCATGTTGATGAGGATGTTGGCCGGTTTGATGTCGCGGTGTATCACCCCGCGCGCATGTGCATACGCCAGCGCGTCGCAGACATGCGCGGTGATGGAGAGTGCGTAGTTTTCCGGCAGCTTGCCCTGGCTCTCGATCATCTGGGACACGTCCGTGCCATCGATGAACTCCATCACAAAGTAGAGCAGCCCGCTTTGCGTCTCGCCGAAGTCATAGACGTTCACAATGCTCGGATGGCTCATCTTGGCCATTGTCCGGGCTTCGTTCTTGAAACGCTCCGCAAACTGCGCGTCGTCATCGCCCAGGAGATCGCCGGGCAGCACCTTGATGGCCACCGCCCGGTCCAGCGAGGCCTGCACCGCCTTGTACACCGCTCCCATTCCACCACGCCCCAGCAGCTTCTCAAAGTGATACTGCGGCAGCATCGCCTGCATCTCCTCCACGGAGGGAGGCAGCCAGCCACTGGAAGGTTTGGAGCCAGATTGCGGAGCACTCATGAAAACCGGGGAGGACACGTAAGAACCACCCTAATCTAGCCTCTGCCGGGCGCTGCTGGCGATGTTTTTTTGACTCGTCGCTTCAGCCACGCCCAAATCCCCTCTTGCAGGCGCTTCGCCACACGGCATTCGTCATTCGGCATTCCCATGAGCACCCCTACCACCGCGAACAGTCCCCTCGGCGTTTTTGACTCTGGTGTCGGCGGCCTGACCGTCGTGCGGGCCCTGCGCGATCTTCTGCCAAATGAATCCATCGTCTATCTAGGCGACACTGCCCGGGTGCCCTACGGGTCGAAGTCCCCGGACACCATCCGCCGTTTTTCCATGGAGGACACCCAGTTCCTCGTCTCCCACGGTGTGAAGGCGGTCGTCGTCGCCTGCAACACCGCCACCGCCCACGCGCTCCCCGTTTTGCAGGCCACCTTTCGTGTGCCCGTCATCGGTGTTGTTGGCCCGGGCGTCGAGGCCACGCTTTCCGATTCAACCTGCGAGCGTGTCGGCATCATCGGCACCGCAGGCACCATCCGCAGCCATGCCTATCAGCATGAGATTGCCATGCGCCGCCCGGACGTGCTCATCGAGGCCAAGGCCACCCCGCTCCTGGTCCCGTTCGTCGAGGAAGGCTGGATCGACCACCCTGCCCTCAAGTCCGTCCTGCGGGACTACCTGAAGCCTCTGCTCGACAAAGGCATCGACACTCTTGTGCTGGGCTGCACCCACTACCCCCTCCTCATCCCCGTCCTGAAGCGAATGCTTGGCCAGAAAGTCCGAGTGGTGGACTCCGCCAGCACCTGCGCGGCCCACGTGAAAACACGCCTGGAGCAGGACGCCCTGCTGCGCTCAGTGAAGGCAAAGCCCACGCTGGAAATCTTCCTCACCGACCACTCCGAGCAGGCTGAAAACCTCGCCCGCCGCTTCCTCGGCACCGAGTTCGGCAAGGTGAAAAAAGCCACCCTTTGATCAAGGCTCATCCAGCACCGCCATCGGAAAATCCGCGCTGTTCGTGTGCTGTTTGGCCATCACCCCCCGCATCTTGGAGACTATCTCAGGATGCTCCTTGGCCACGTTCTTCGTTTCCGCCGGATCTTTGGCGATGTTGAAAAGCTCCTCCGTCGGCGGCCCAGTTTTGGCCTTCTTTCCTTTGGCAGCCTTCGGCTCCAGGTTCATCCGCACCAGTTTCCACTCCCCCATGCGCAGCATCTGCTGCCCGCCATAGCCCGGAAACTCGCGATACAAAAACTTCCGTTCCACCTGCTTTTCCCCGAGCAGGGTCGGCGCAAAGCTGATGCCATCGGTGACGCTTGGTCCCTTGTCCTTGGCCCCGGCCAGTTCCGCCAGCGTGACCATCCAGTCCTCAAAGCCCGTCACGCGGTCACTTGTGCTTCCCGCCTTGATCTTGCCCCTCCACCGCACCACGCAGGGGGAGCGGAAGCCCCCCTCATAAAGTGTCCCCTTGCCATCGCGGCGGCCTTCGGCGGAGTTGAAGAACGCGCAGTCCGTGCCGCCCAGGCCCGCGTGCGTGCCATTCAGGGGCCCATTGTCGCTGACAAAGACAAACAACGTGTCCTCATCCAGCCCCAGTTCGGTGATCAACGCCATCATCCGGCCGATGTCCCGGTCCATGCGCGTGATCATGCCCGCATAGGCGGCCTTGGGCGTGAAGTGTGGCAGGTAGCCCTTGCCGCCTGGGTAGGGCGCGTCGTCAAACTTGCCCACATACTCCGCCAATGAGTCATCCGGCACCTGCAGCGCGAGATGCGGCACCGTGGTGGGCCAGAAAAGAAAAAACGGCTTGTCCTTGTTGTCCCGCGCAAACTTCAGCGCCTGCTCTGAGATGATGTCGGCCGAGTATTCCGTCCCTTGGAAGCGCTGGTAGCTTTCCCGCTTCGTCGGGTTCTCCTCCGGCTTCAGCTTGTCTGCGGAGGGGAAGGGGGGATTCTTCAGGTCGATGACGTTGTCATTGTCCCATAGATAGGTGGGGTAAAAATTGTGCGCCACGCCCTGGCAGTTGTAGCCAAACCAGCGGTCAAAGCCCTGCCGCAGGGGGGCGCCCGCCGAGTCCGGGCCGCCAAGCCCCCATTTTCCAAAACCGCCGGTGGCGTAGCCCATGGCCTTGAATTGCTCCGCCAAAGTGAAGGCGTCGTCGGGAATGGGGTGCTGCCCCTCCCTCGCCGGCCTTCCCATCTTCCCAAGACCCTGGGTGTCTTTGGGCTGGAGGTTGTTGCGGATGAAGGCATGTCCGGGATGCAGGCCGGTCATCAGCACACAGCGTGATGGGGCGCACACCGCGTTCCCCGTGTAGTGCTGGGTGAAGCGCATGCCCTCCGCCGCAATGCGGTCGATGTTCGGCGTCTTGATGATCTTTTGCCCGTAGCAGCCGAGGTCTCCAGGCCCCAGATCGTCGGCAATGATGAAGATTACATTGGGCTGGCGTGCCTGCGCGGTCCACACGCAGGCCAGCAGGAGGGCGGTCAAAGTCAGTCGCTTCATGGCCGGGGTGAAACGTGCGGCCGGGCAGGTTCTTGTTGTGCTTTGAGCAGAAATGCTGTGTCCAGCTGCGAGCTCATCCAATACGTGAGCACCAGCAGCGCTGCCAGCAGCAAGAGGATCAGGTAGAAGGCAGGGCGGTGGTGAATCTTCATCAGGACGGCTGAAGAAACGAAAGATCAGGAAAAAAGCGAGTTTCGACGCGCTGGAATCGTCTTTTCCACCTCCATGAAGTCGTCCTATCTGATCCTGCTGCTGCTTGCCGCTTTCCAGCCTGCCCAGGCCCTGACCGAGGCGGAAATCCAGCGCTTCATCGATGAGGCCATCAAGGCTGGCGGCGGGGAGGTCGTTATTCCCCCCGGCATCCACATCATCGAAAAGGGGCTCATGGTGAAGGATGCGAAAAAACTGCGCATCATCGGCCTGGATGCCGAAAGCACCGTGCTGAAACTGCCGCCTGCGGCCGCCGCCCTGGCAGCAGGCACCACCGAATCTGGGGCCACGCGGCTGTCCGTCAAAGCCCTGCGTGGATTCAAGCCCGGCATGCGCCTGAAAATCGAGTCAGACGGCGATCTCGACAACTTCACCAAAAGGCCCAAACCATTTCACGTGGCCATTGTGAAAGCGGTGGAAGGTGACGTGCTTCAGTTGGAGGCACCGCTCAAGCACCCTGTTCCGGACGGCACGCTGCTCCGGCATGAGGACGCGCCCAACATGATCGAGGTCCGAGGCACCAGTGAGGACGTGCGCATCGAAAAGCTCACCTTGGATGGCGGCCGTGTCGAGGGCGACCTGCCCATTCGTGGTCATGCCCAGCTCTGCGGGATCTTTGCCGCCGGACCCTATAACTATGAAAAAGGCCCCGCCGGCCCGCCTGTCAAAAAGCTGCACATCTCCCGCTGCTTCATCCAGAATTGCCACGGGCGCGGCATCGCGCTCTATTCCGTCGAGGGCGCGGAGATTGAGGACTGCACCATCCGCGACACCTCGGACGAGGCCATCGACTTCGACCACTTCTCCACCAAGTGCGTCGCCACCCACAACCACATTGCCCGCAGTCTCATCGGCGTGGAGCTCAACGACGCCACCGACTGCCTTGTGGCCGGCAACGAGTTTCGCGACTGCGGCACCGGCATCAATCTCTGGCGCTGGTGCAGGCAGCCCGGCCTGAACGAGGGAAACATCATCGCGCAAAATCTCTTCGAGCGCACGACAGGCAACGCCATCCAGATCGCCAAGGACACCAAGGCCAACAAGATCCTCCAAAACGAGATCACCGGCAGCGGCAAAAACGGCATCACCCTCGCAGGCGAAGCCCAGGTCGTGAAGGCCAACAAAATCACCGCCAGCAAGATGAAGGACATCGCCATCAACGAAGGCACCCACGACTTGGACGAAGCGGCAAAGTGAAGGTTCTCGACGCTGGCGGAAGTGGTGATGCGCCTTGGAGCTGCGGCAATAAATCTGGGCGCGGAGCCGCTTCCGCGGGCTGGCAAAGCCGAAGCCACCCTGCGCTACGCCCCTCCATTTCTGAGCTGCGCAAAAAGGGCGGCCCCTCGCGGAGCCGCCCCTGAATCTCAAACGCATGTCATGGTTCCTCACACCGTCCACTCACCACGGTAGTCACGCGTCAGCCACTTGGCGTCACCGCCGCTGGTGTACTGATGTGCCACTGGATCCCACTTCATGGTGCCGCCATTGTAATAGGCCTGGTTCATGAGGTGGCAGGAAATCACGGTGCTCGCGCCGATGGCCACGTCGCAGATCGGCTTCTCACGGGTCTTGATGGAGTTCATCCAGTCCTCATGGTGGTTCTTCGACTTGTAGAGCTTCACCTTGGCGTCGGCCAGATACTCGCGCTCCGTGAGGACCACTTCGCGATCCAGCGAGGTGCCTTTGTCCTGTTCCTTGTCCCAGAACTTGTGCACCGCCTTGCCGCCCATGATGAGCTCAAACTTGCCGCGGTTCACATGCACCTCGCCATTTTCGCCAAAGAAGGAAACGCCTTTGCCGCCGCCGTTGTGCAGCAGCGGAATGCCGCTGGCATACACCAGCTTGGCCCCATCCTTGGCATCGTCATGGTTCTGCGGGGCGATGATCTCCACCGGGCCGCGTCCGTCTTCATCCAGGCCCCATTGGGCGATGTCGATGTGGTGCGCGCCCCAGTCGGTGATCATGCCGCCGCCATATTCACGGGTTTTGCGCCAGTCGGGGAAGTTGTTGTGCACGCCGCGCGGGCTCAGGATGCTGCTGTACGGGGCCAGCGGGCCGGGGCCGCACCACATGTCCCAGTCCAGGCCGGGTTCCATGGGTTCCTCGGGGTAGGCGTTGGGCTTGGCCGGGGCGCCAAAGGCTGTCTCCACCCGCTGGATCTTGCCGAGTACGCCGTTGCGCACCAGCTCGCACGCCACACGGAATTCCTGGTTGTTGGACCGCTGCTGGGAGCCGGTCTGCAGGATCTTGTTCGTCTTGCGCACCGCGTCAACAAGCGCCAGCGCCTCGTGGATGTTGTGGGTCAGCGGCTTCTCGCAGTACACATCCTTGCCCGCGTTCAGCGCGGCGATGGCAATGTAGGCGTGCCAGTGGTCCGGCGTGGCGATCACCACCGCGTCGATGTCCTTGCGGTCCAGCAGCTTTCGGAAATCGCTGTACGCCTCACAGCCCTTGAAGGAGGCGTCCTGGTCCTTGGCATATCGCTCCTCCACCTTCTTCTTCGCGTTCTCACGGCGGTTGGTGTCCACATCGCACACCGCCACGATCTGCACCTCCTTGCGGCCCAGGAAGCCGCTCAGGTGCCCGCCGTTCATCTTGCCCATGCCGATGAAGCCCAGCGTCAGACGCTCGCTCGGGGCCGTTTCCGCGCTCCAGACACGGGAAGGCAGGATGAAAGGGGCCGCGATGGCGGCGGCGGAAATTTTGGCGAACTGACGACGAGAAGACGCGTGTTGCATGGGTTGGATGGGTGAGTTTTTGAGGGTGGAGCAATACTGCCCGCCTGCCAAGTCTCTTGCACTGGGAGTTTGCGTGCGTATCCCACAGGCATGGATTTCTCCCAACAGCGTCTCGGCCAGTTGATCATCGTCTCCGGCCCCTCCGGCACCGGCAAGACCACCCTGGCCCGCAAGGTGTGCGACCGGGGAGAGGCCGTCTTTTCCGTTTCCTGCACCACCCGCGCCCCACGTCCTGGCGAGGTGGATGGCAAAGACTACTTTTTCCTGACCGAGGAGGACTTCCTGGCCCGCGTGGAGCGCTGTGAGCTTTTCGAATACGCTCGCGTCCACACCCGCCTCTACGGCACGCTGAAAAGCTACGTCTATGAAAACCTCGAGCGCGGCATCGACGTCATCATGGACATCGACGTCCAGGGAGCCGCCCAGGTCCGCGCCTGCCCGGACGATCTGGTCAAACGCTGCCTCCTCGACATCTTCGTCATGCCCCCAAGTCTCGAAGAGCTCCGCGCCCGCCTCTCCGGCCGCGCCACTGAGGACGCCGCCGCCCTTGATCTCCGCATGCAAAACGCCGCCGCTGAAATGGAGCATTGGTCCAGCTACAGCCACGTCCTCGTCAGCGGGGATCGTGAGACAGATGCGAGGAGGTTTGATGCCCTGCTGGAGGCGGGGAGGATGCGCACGAGCCTGATGACGAAACCAGAATGACGAATGCCGAATGAATGACCAATGGTCATTGCGTCATTCGAACTTCGTTCGTCATTCCCGCGTCTCGCAGCGCCGGAAACTGCTCTCTCCACCCTCGCACCACGGCAGGCTCAATCCGCGCACAAGCACTGCCTTCGCGTTCCGCCGCATCTGCAATAACGATCCCATGTGGATCAACCACCAGGCTCCGTCCGGTGTAAGTGAACTGCGGGTCCGTCCCGCACCGGTTCACACCCACCACATACGCCTGGTTTTCGATCGCCCGCGCCTGTAGCAGCATGATCCAGTGCTGAATCCGCTTCACCGGCCACGCCGCGATGTAGATCAACACCTCCGCGCCCGCTTTCACCGCCGTCCGCGCCAGCTCTGGAAAACGCAGGTCATAGCAGATCAGCGGGGCAATGCGCAGCCCCTGCCACGCAAAGACCTCCACCTCCGTCCCTGCGGCGTGTGCCTTGTCCTCGCCAATCGCGCTGAAGGGATGGTTCTTTGTATACCTGGCCAAAACGGCACCATCCGGCGCAACCGCCAGCGATTGATTCATCCCACGTCCCTCAGTCGTCTGCGTCACCACGCCCCCGACCACACAGCATTGGTATTGCGCTGCCATTTCTCGCAGAAACTGCTCCGTCGCCCCGTCCTCTGGCTCCGCTGTTACTGGCAGGTTCATGCTGAACCCCGTTGAAAAAGTCTCCGGCAAAACAATCAGTCCACCCGCCTTCGGCTCTGCCTCGGCAATCAGCCGCCGCGCCTTGGCATGATTCGCCGCCCTGTCTTCCCAGACAGAATCAACTTGGATGAGATACACATTGAGCATCGCATCCCATGAATGCCCCCAAAACCACGAAAAGAAAGTTTTGTCCTGTCTTGTCCGCTGCTCTCAGGGCCCGGCGTCTTTCAACAACCGTAAACGGCCGCCTGCGGCCCTTCAGCCACCGTCAACAACGGTAAACCTCCTCTTCACAACCGTTCCCCCCGCCGTGTCGGATCCAGCCGCTTCGCCGTCTCCGGGTCACTGCTCCTGCGCCGCACGGTGATGAACCCGCTCGCCGCCAGGATGCTCAGCCCGCAGAGAATGGCGAAGGTGTCGAAGGACATCACCTTTAGCATCCCAAACGCCAGATAGGGCGCCACCAGCCCGCGCATTCCGGTCAGGAAGGTGTGAACGCTCATGTATTCGGCCACGGCGTGCTTGGGGGCCAGCTTCGTCACCCACAGCGCCCAGGTCACATTGCCGCCGGCGTTCGCCATGCCCCACAGCGCCATGCCGCCCACCCACCAGGCATGGCTGTGGCCCAGGTAAAAGCACAGGATGCCGGCCGCAAAAAACACATTCAGCACCGTGCGTACCGTGAAGAGATGAAAGCGGTCATAGACGATCCCCCAGGGATATGAAAACAGGATACGAGCCCCGATCGGGATCACCCCGGCGATCCACGCCACCTCAAACTCCGGCAGGTTGATCCCGTGCTTGGGATTGGCCAGATACTCCACAAAGAGGCAGGCCGCCGCCAGATTCCCAATGCCCATGATCATCCAGGAGATCAGCAGCATGCGGAAGTCGTGGTCCTCCCGCACCCAGCGCAGGGAGCTCCACAGCTTCGTGCTGCCCGCAGCCTCCAGGGTTTCCCAGTTTGTGGCAGGCAGCCCGTAGGTCCAGAAACCGGAGATGAAGCCGCTGGCGGCAAAGGCCCACAGCAGCCAGACGTAGCTGTCCAGGTTCCATCCCAGCAGCTTCCCTCCCGCGAAACCGAAGGCAGCAGCCGCCACGGCGCGTGTGATCCCGGCGATGGCATACAGCCTGCCCCGCATGTTCTCGGGGTAGTTGATGCGGTAGATCTGCGTCATCAGCGGGATCTGCATGGAAAAGCAGAACAGCCCCAGGCTGAGTCCCGCGATGTACAACACCGCGTTCTGCGGAAAGGCGGCAGCCACGGCCATGCAGGCCCCGCCTAATATTTGAACCTTTGCGGCTGTGCGCGCGATGGTGCTCTTTGCACGCATGAGCAACGGCACGACAAACAGGCTCGCGACCATCCCGCCGCTGGTGGCGCTCAGGAAAATCGACTTTCCCACATCTCCCAGATGGAACACCCGCACGGCAATCAGCATGCCAAAAGTGGCGCTGAGAGTGTCGATGACACCAGCGGGCAGCGAGCGCCACAGCTCGTTGCGGAAGGTTCGGATGGTTGCCTCGGTCACTCATGCTTCATGGCATGTGCGAGGCCTTTCGTCCAGCGGGCGCTGGCCCGGCAGTCAGAGAGGCGGCACTTGGCCGCCCCTCCAGGCTGTCGGCGGAGGTTTCTGGGATCAGGCAGCCTTCTTGGACTTCTTGGCAGGAGCCGCCTTGGCGGGAGCTTCAGCCTTGGGGGCCTCGGCCTTGGCCTTTGGCGCGGCAGGCTTCTTTTCCACCTTTGGCGCGGGCATAGGCACCACGGTCAGCCACTCCTGGTAATGCAGCCAGGTGTCGCTGCCCTGGTCACGCAGATAGTCACTGTCGCTCAACAGGCCACGCTTTTGGAAGTCGAGGATTTCTGCTTTGGTGAACGGGCCAAATTCAACAAAGGAGCGGCTGAGGTACACGAGGTCTTTCATGGAGGGTAGTATAATGGGTTCAGGGTTTGGGGGTTAGGCTATGGCACTAGCATCAGACGCGCTGTGGAACAAGCAGCATTCTTGCCACAGTTCCACGCAAGTGAGGCTTCCCTGGGGAATTGAGGTTTCCCAAGACCCATTTTTTGTCGAAAATGAATTCCTCCAACCTTGCGGCGATCTGCGGAATCCTCTAGTTTATATGACAAGTAATGATTATTTGCCTCGAATCATCCATCCTCGGAGGGTATCTTTCCAATGAAGTACCCGGTTTGGTGACAGGTGTGCTGCATTTGGCGGGTCAAAATCAGCCGATGCGGGTGGAACTGGCGGGAAATTTCCTGCGCGACATTGCCGGATGCCGGGTCGATTTTCACAATCCGCTGCCTGATCTGAATGAGGAGCAGGTCAAGGCGCTGGCTCCCTTGCAGCATGGCTACAGCGGGGTGATGACCGCCTCCTACCGGGTGGCCAAGCTGCCCAGGCGCCGGGTGCAGGGTGGGGGGCTGTCGGTTT
>CAZPSQ010000092.1:0-18803 GCA_964588755.1 uncultured Prosthecobacter sp.
CTCGCCTTGGCACACGGAGGGCCATTTTCGCTCCACGGCTTTGGACACCGTTGTGCGTGATCCAATGCTGCTGCGTGTTGTAGCTTCCCAGCACCTTCCCATCATCGTATCTCCACTCCAGCGGCGGCGTGTAGTTCAAGCCATCATCACTCACGGACACAAACGCGCTTTCATCCGCCCGCAGGGTCAGGTAGAACTTCCCTCCAAAGCCCGTCACCGACGGCTCATACAGCCCGCGCTTTCCGGCAAAGGTCAGCTCCGACCCATGCCCCACATAGGTCAGCGTCTCTCCATCAAAACGGCACCGCGCCACCACCGTCGTGTACTGCCGCGTCTTCGGATTCGCCCGGTACCGCACCGGCAGCAGCACTTCCCCGTTCGGCAGGAAGACCGGATCATTGCACCCTGCGTTCGGCTCCAGAATCTTGTTCCCCGCATGATCCCTCTCGGGCATCGCCATCTCCTTCATGCCCGTCCACTGGTCCTTTGCAGGCGAACACACCGCATACGCCACCCGCTCCAGCGACCGGTCATCCTTCGCAGCAGTGTCCTTCGCATTCACCAGAAACCCGAAAGTCTTCCCCGTAAGAAGCAGCTTTCCCGTGGCTGCATGCCAGTTCGGGCAGATGTCCCCCATCACACGCTCTTTGCCATCACTCCCGGCCGCCCGCGCCAGCACATCAATGCGCCTCGGCACGCTCCACGTCCTCGCCCCGTCGGCTGTCTCCGTCACAAACACATCCCGGTAGCCATGCGCCCCCCTCTTCTCATTCTGCTGCGTCGTCACGATCACCCTCGCCGGGCTGCCGGGGATCAGGGCCGCTCGAGACTGTGCCCAGTGGTGTTCCCCGGCGCTGGTCTGCACAATGCTATGCTCAATACGAAATGGAGGCGTCTCCGCAGAAAGGCTGCCCGTGGCGAGCAACATCAAAAGAAAGCACGTCCTCATGGCCTTGTCTCCTTCCCGTTGGTCAGCCACTCGATGTTGAACCGCGCAAAGTGCAGCTCATCCCAGTAGTGGTCGCTTCCCTTGTCCGCGCGTTCGTAGATGTAGCCCAACGTGTGGTCGTCCAGCACAACGATGTCTGAATAGGAACCAGGGTGCGGCCAGACCGTCTTCCCTGCCGTCCAAGTCTCACCTTCATCCCGGCTGACACGCACCGTCAGATTGTAGCGCCCATACGGATGCTCTTTCTGGCGAAAGGGCGACGCCGGGCTGGAGAACAGCAGCCGGCCCTCATCAAAACGCTCCACACAGCCATGGCAGCGCGGCGTGATCAGCTCCTCCAGCCGGCGCACATCTCCCCACGTCACTCCACCATCTTTGCTGATCGCGGTCAGGTGGCGCAGATTGTCCGGTGAGTCCTCACTGCTCTCGTTCCGCGAGATCACCCGCACGTCCCCGCTGTTCAGCTCCACAAACTGGCACTCGCTCGTGTCCGGGCCGATCGTGCCGCCCAGCTTCCAGGTCGCGCCATGATCATCGCTGTAAAAGCTGTGGGCAAAGCTGCGCAGCCGCCCCTTGCCCACATCCTCCTTGTGGCGCGCCGGCACCAGCAGCCGGCCCGACTTCAGCTGCACCATCGCATTGCCAGGCCCGCAGCCATAGCGCTGCGCCCAGTCTTTTCGCCACCGCACCGCATGGCTTTTCGGGTTGCCTGCGGGCTGCTCGTCATCGCCCTTCCCCTTCAGGTTGTCCCACTCAGGCTTGATCACCTGGTCATGGATGACCACCGGCCCCTGCCAGCTCAAGCCGTTGTCCATGCTCGTCATGTGGGCGAACTTCTTTTTGTCCTTCAGGAAAAAGATCCACAGCTTCTTCGTGTCGCGGTCTAGGCCCACCGTCAGGTCCGTGCACACACGGTCCTCATCATCCAGAATCGTGACCTCATCACTCCAGGTCCTCCCTTTGTCAGAGCTGCGCTTCATCACGATGTCATGATTGCCGATGTCACCCGGCCCGTCATTGCGCCGCTCACAGATCACCAGGATGTCGCCATTCGGCGCCTGGATGATCGACGGAATGCGGTAGTTCGGCTTGTTGTTCGGCGTCAGCGCAAACAGACGCGTCATTTCAAACAACGGCTCCGCCGCACTGAGGCAGCCGCATAGGATGTGGAGGCAGACAAGCACACGCTTCATGGTCTGCTTTTAACGTCACACACGCAGGCCTTTCACTGGTCAACAAGGATGACCACCGCCGGATGCGGCTCAAAAAAAGCGCGCCGCATCGCGGCGCGCCACTCATGATCTGTCTCCACGCGCCCCTGGTCGTCAGGGGGCCTTGTCCGCGCTCTCCAGCCACTCCAGATTGAACCGCGCCAGCGTCAGGCCGGACCCCGCAAAATGCAGCGGTGCCTCCCCGCTTGCTCCCGGCTTGGTGCTTGTGCCATAGAAGCACAAAATGGTGCCCTTCTGCGTCACTCCGATGTCGGAGTACATGCTCGGCCCGGGTTCGATCGTCTTGCTCACCGCCCACGTCTTCCCCTCGTCGCGGCTGACTTTGACACTCACATTTTTACGGTCGCGGTTTTTGCCCGCCTCGGGCTTGCCTTTTCCCTTCTCCAGATTGTGCGGGTTGGAAAAGAGAATCAGGCTCTTGCCATCGTGGTTGTAGCGCACAATGCCGCCCATGCAGATCGGCTCCAGCAGGGCATCATCGAACTTCGGCGTGCTCCATTGTGTGGCACCATCCGGGCTGATGGTGACCAGACGGCGGTGCGCCTTCGACTCGCTGCGCACATTGAGCATCACCCGGCCGTCATTCAGTTCCACTGCCACCGTCTCATTCGGGTTGATCCACTCTTCTGTGTTCGGTACCGCAATCTCGCTGGCCTTCCAGGTTTTGCCCTGGTCATCGCTGTAGATCGTGGCCGTCACGCTGGGACGGTGCGCGTTGCCACCCGTCCCGGTGGAAAGCCACACAGGCACCACCAGCCGGCCATTTTTCAGCTGGATGCTGTGGTTCGGCCCCGTGGCCAGCACCTTCCAGTCATAGTCTTTCTTGAAGGAGTCAAAAGCGCTGGTGATCTCCGTCGCCTTGCTCCAGCTCACACCGTCATCATCACTGCGCTGGTAGAAGACGCGCATGTATTCCAGGCAGAACAGCATGTGCACCGTGCCGTCCTTGTCCGCAATCAGCACCGGGTTGTTGTACGTCACATCCTTCGGGTCCACGTTTTTCATCTTCAGGGCAAAGGGGTTCTTCTCCTTGGGACCTTCCACATCGGCGATGCTCCTCGGCGCGCCCCAGGTCTTCCCATCGTCCGTGCTGCGGCGCAGCAAAATGCGGATGTCGTCCCAGTCGCTCACCCCTGCGGGCCGCTTGCGTGCCTCGCACCAGGCCAGCACGGTCCCCTTCGCCGTCACCACGATGCCGGGAATGTGGTAGATGTTGTAGGCCGGGTCTTCGCCCACGCGGAAGAGGTCTTGTTTTTCAATGAACGGCTCGGCGGCGGAGAGAAGGCCGCCCAGGGTGAGGACGGCTACGGAGAGAAGGGTGAATTTCATGGTTGGTGGAAGGGGTGGGGATTGAACTGATTACCATTCGCCATCGCGCTGGAACTTGGCACGGGCGTTTTTGCCAAACTCAGCGCCTGCGGCGGCAAGATTGGCCAGCACCTGGTCGCTGCTGAGACCGGCGCTGCCGCGCGCGGCGGGGATCACGGTCTGGCACTCATTGGCATCCATAAAGCGCGAGGCCTCCAGAATCTCCGCCTGCTCCTCAGGGGCGATGACGAGGAAACCATGCTTGTCGGCATGAATGAGATCACCCGGGGAGACTTTGCGCCCGAACACCTCCACCTCGCAGTTCCAGCGCACGGGATGCACATGCGCGTGGCCCACGCAGAGACGGCGCGCCAGCGCCTTGAAGCCCGCGTTCGTCATCTCATCCACATCACGGATCGCCCCGTCGATGATGCTGCCCACGCATCCCAGCGCACGGTGCATGTTGCTGTTCACCTCACCCCAGAAGGCACCGATCACGCGCGGCTTGTCCAGGTCCTGCACACACACGATTTTCGGCCCGGGAATGCTGGCCACGTAACGGCGATACTCGTTCCAGCCATCTGGATTGGTCTCCCGGTGGCTCTTGTTGCTCGGCTCGATCACCACTGTGATGGCGTGGCCCACCATGGGGCCCATCTGCGGCATGAAGTCCCGCGTTTCCTCCAGATTGAAGGCATCGGCGGCAGGGTCACGGCGGGTGATCTGCTCCCATCCGTTGTAGATGGTGGGCGTGTTCCAGCGTTTAAGCTGAAGGAGGTCGGAATGCGATAGCATGGTGAGGTGAAAGCAGGCGGAAATGCCACCGAGGAAAACGAGACCCGCCACGAAATCTCCTTGGTCATCCCAGTTGACCAAGGCATGTTCCCGGTGCCAGCCTCCCCCTCTCAGACCAACAGCTCCCCCAGCCATGCAAGCAGTCCCTCCCAGGCCCTCGCTCATCACCCACAGCGCCGACTTCCTGCGCGAGGCGCTGCTGCGTGGCGAGTGGGAAGGCTTCCTGCCCTCCGAGCGCGCCCTCTGCACCCGCATGCGCATCAGCCGCCCCTCACTGCGGGCCGTGCTGGCCCAGTTGGAGCGCGAGGGCCTCATCAGCCCCGTGGAAAACAAGAAACGGCGTGTGCTCGCCGCAGGCACACCGAAGCCCGGCGCCGTGCGCTCGAACCTCATCGTCCTCCTCACCCCCGTCCCGCCTCAGTCCATGCCGCCCTTCGTCCTCTTCTGGGTGGATGCCCTGCGCGAGCTGCTGGCCGAGGCCGGCTGTCAATTGGAGGTCCACGCCAGCCCGCACTGCTTCATTGCCAAGCCGGCCGGCGGCCTGAAAAAGCTCGCCCAGCGCCTGCACGCCTCCGCCTGGGTTCTTTTCCGCTCCACCGCCGCCATGCAGCGCTGGTTTGTGGAGCAGGCCATGCCCGTCGTCGTCGCCGGGTCCTGCGCGCCGGATTTGGAGCTGCCCTCTGTGGACATCGACTACCGCGCCACCTGCCGCCATGCGGCCGCCATGCTAAGGCAGAAAGGCCACCACCGCATCGCCCTGCTGCTGCCGGACTCCACCCATGGAGGCGACACCGAGAGCGAGCACGGTTTTCATGAGGCGCTGGCAGCCTCTGACGCCACCCCCTTCGTGCTGCGCCACCGCGAAAGCGCGGAGCAGGTCGTGGAGCATCTGGACGAGGCCCTGCGCCGCAGGCCCGCGCCCACCGCGCTGCTGGTCGCACGGTCCATCCACACCCTCACCGTCGTCACCCACCTCCTGCGCATCGGCCACAAGCTCCCGCGGGATTTCGCCATCGTCTCCCGTGATGACGACGCCTTTCTCGACCACGTCGTGCCGCGCATCACCCGCTACGCGGCAGATCCCGCCAAGTTCGCCCGCCGCCTCTCACGCCTTGTGCTGGAGCTGGCCCAGACCGGCCGCGCCAGCACAAACCCAGTGCGCTTGATGCCCGACTTGAGGCGTGGGGAAACCGTGTGATCCAAGCCCATCACACCGGCCTCAGCACGCTCTTCACCACCTCGCCCTTGTGCATCTTCTCAAAGGCTTCGTGCCATTCCGTCACCGGCCACACGCCGCCGATGATCGGCCGCACATCAAACTGGCCGCTGCTCAGCAGGGCGATCACGCGCTCCCAGATCGGCCAGTTGTGGCTGAAGCTGCCCTGCAGCGTGATGTTCTTCTGCACCAGCGGATCGATGTTGAAGCCAAGAGGCTGAGGGCCCCAGCCAACCTTGCTGATCCAGCCCGCCGGGCGGACGAGGTCCAGGGCAATCTTCAGCGTGATGCTCGCACCTGCCGCGTCGATCACCCCGTCGCACCCCAGCCCATCCCGCTGCTGCGCCCAGGGCTTGGCATCGCCAATGATCACCTCGCAGCCGTACTGCTTTGCGATCTCCAGCCGATGCGCGTCCTGCGGCAGGCCGACCAGGGCCACCTCCGCTCCGCACAGCCGGGCCATGGCAGCGCACAAAATGCCAATCGTTCCCGGACCCAGCACAATGACGCGGTCCCCCGGCTCGATCCGCGCGTTCTTCACCACCGCATTGTACGCCACACAGCACGGCTCCGTCAGGCACGCCTGCTCAAAGGGGAGCTGGTCCGGCACATGGTGCAGGATGCGGCTTGGCACGCGCACATACTTCGTCATCGCCCCGTTCACGCCATAGCCGAAGCCTTTGCGCGTGGGGTCCAGATTGTAAAGCCCCCGGCGGGTCATGGGATTGTCTCGGCTGATGATGGCGGCCGTCTCTGACACCACACGGTCACCTTCTTTCCAGTGCTCCACATCCTTGCCCACCTCCACAATGCGCCCGCCAAACTCATGCCCGAGCACCACCGGGTAGTTCACCGGCCAGGAGTGGTCGGCCGTCCACTGGTGCAGGTCGCTGCCGCACACACCCACATTCGCCACCTCCAGCAGCACATCCTCCGCGCCAATGGCCGGGGCTTCGATTTCGCGGATTTCGACAGAGCCCTTTTCAGGCGCGTAATTGACAACGGCGGCGGATTTCATGGTTGGGTGACCGCAGATCATACCTCATTTCCGCCACCCTCCACGACAAAGAGTGTGCGATTTACGACTCCGCCCCCGCATCCCATCAAACCCTTGCTCATGCCTTTCCACACGGCATGATGCCTCCCCTTTCCTTTACATGCCCAAGCCTCTCATCGCCGTCACCATGGGCGACCCCGCCGGGGTCGGCCCCGAAATCTGCCTGCAGCTCCTCGCCAATGAAGCCGTGCGGGAGGTCGCCACGCCTGTCATCTTTGGCGATGCCCGCCTCCTGGCCCGCTGCGCCCGGCAGACCGGCCTTCCCGCGCCGAAGCGCATCATCTCAGAGATCGAGTGGGCGGACAAGTCCTCCAGCATTGAGGAACCCTCCGTGCTCGATCTCTTCGGCTTTGATGCGGCGGACTTCACCCCGGGCATTGTCAGTGCCAAGACAGGGGCCGCTGGCTATCGCTACGTGGAAAAAAGCATTGAGGCCGCCCTCGCCCGCCAGGTCGCCGCAGTGGCCACCGCTCCACTCAACAAGGAGGCGCTGCATGCCGCTGGCATCACCTATCCAGGTCACACCGAGATGTTCGCGGAGAAAATGGCCGCCGGGCGTTCCTGCATGACCTTCTTCTCCCCGGAGATGATCTGCAGCCTCGTCACCGTTCACATCGGCTACCAGGATGTCGTTCCGGCCTTGACCCCCCAGCGCATTCTGGACGTCATCGAGCTCACCACCGAGTCCGTGCAGCGTGTGCGTGGCAAAAAGCCGCGCCTTGCCGTCTGCGGCCTGAACCCCCATGCCGGCGAGCACGGCCTCTTTGGCCGGGGCGAGGAGGAGACCATCATCCAGCCCGCCATCCATGCCGCCAAGGCCAGGGGCATCATCATTGAAGGTCCCCTCCCACCCGACACCGCCTTCATCCCCGCCAGACGGAAATCTGTGGATGCCTACATCTGCATGTACCACGACCAGGCGCTCATCCCGCTCAAAGCCCTGGCCTTTGACACCGCCGTGAACACCACACTCGGCCTCCCCGTCCCCCGCACCAGCGTGGACCACGGCACCGCCTGCGACATCGCCTGGCAGGGCAAGGCCAATGGCAGCAGCCTCGTCGAGGCGGTGCTGCTGGCGGCGAAGATGGCAGGTTGATAAGAACGTCTATTTGAAGGCGGGCACGTCCTGCGCATGCACCGCCTCGCAGATCATGCGCAGGGACGCCTCCAGATTGCCATCGGCGGTCTTGAAAGCGTCCGCGTCGATGGTCAGCGGCGCGCCGAGCACCACCAGCGGCGCCCCGTACTGCGGGCACTGGATCGCCTGCTCCAGGCTGAGGCCGCCCACGGCCTGCACGGGAATTTTCACCGCGTTCACCACCTCGCGCAGCTGGTCCAGCGGGCTGGGCATCCGGCGTCCGGCGGCGGCAATGCCGCGGCGCTCGTCATAGCCCACATGGTGGATGATGTAGTCGCAGCCCAGGTCTTCCAGGAACTTCGCGCCTTCCACCATGCTCTCGCAGATCATGTTGTCCCCCATGACCTTGCAGCCGAAGTCGGCGCCCGCCTTGACCACGCATTTGATTGTCTCGGCATGTGCGCGCGCCATCACCACCACATGCGTGGCCCCTGCCTTCGCCATCATTTCAGCCTCCAGATAGCCGCCGTCCATCGTCTTCAAATCCGCCACGATCGGCGTGTCGGGAAAGGCCTTCCGCAGCGCACGCACTCCATGCAGCCCTTCCGCCAGGATCAGCGGCGTTCCCGCCTCCAGCCAGTCCACACCCGCCCGCATGGCCAGCGCTGCGGTCTCGAGGGCTTCGTCAATGTTGGTGAGGTCGAGGGAGATCTGAACAATGGGTTTCATGGCTGTGTGCCGCCAGACTAAGCAGGACCGCCCGCCATCGTCACGACAAAGATGCGGCGAAATACGACAGGCCTGCATCGGGATCACATCACTGGCATCCCAGACGGCGGGGGTGGTCGTTTAACAGGGGCATCCAACGCCCATGCCCGCCCCCTCCCTGCTCACCGAGCCCATTCCAGTGCTCATCCGCCGCATCGCCCTGCCCGCCAGCGTCGGCTTCTTCTTCAACACCATGTTCAATTTCGCGGACACCTACTGCGCGGGCATCCTGGGAACCGACGCGCTGGCCGCCCTTTCCGTTTCGTTTCCCGTCTTCTTCCTGCTGCTCTCCGCCGGCAGCGGTCTCAGCCAGGGAACCACGGCGCTGATGGCCAATGCCATCGGCGCCAAGGAGATGCAGAAAGCACGGCACGTGTTCGCCCAGTCTCTCCTGTGCGCCGTGATCACCGGCCTGCTCCTCTCCACCATCGGGCTTCTCATCTCGCCCTGGATGTTTGGCCTGCTCGGCGCTGAAGGCCTTCATCTCCGTCTTTCGCTGAACTACATGAACGTGATTCTGTGCGGTGGCACCTTCTTCGTTCTCCAGATGGCGGTCAATGCTGCCCTCAATGCCCAGGGGGACACCCGGCTCTACCGTAACTTCCTCATCGTCGGCTTTTTCGCCAACTGCGTCTTGAACCCCGTCCTGATGCTCGGCTGGCTGGGCCTGCCCGCCATGGGCGTGGCAGGCCTGGCGCTGGCGACGGTGATTGTGCAGATTGGCGGCTGCGTCATCCTATGGCGTGGCGTGCGCAGACGGGAGCTCTGCCGGGAAATGCCCGCGGTCTTGTTCAAGCCGGATCTCGTCCTCATGCGCGACATCGTGACCCAGGCCGGACCGGCCGCGCTGAACATGCTGACCGTGGGCCTTGGCATCTTCATCATCACTTGGTTTGCCAAACACTTCGGCAAGGAGGCGGTGGCCGGCTACGGCATCGCCACCCGCATCGAGCAGATGGTGTTGCTGCCCACCATCGGCCTCAACTTCGCCGTGCTCAGCCTTGTGGGACAAAACCACGGCGCGGGCCGCTTTGACCGCGTGCGCGAAGCCTGGAAAACAAATCTCTTCTATGGCGCGGGCCTCATGGTCGCGGGCGGCGCGCTGCTCTTCCTGCTCAAAGACCACGCCATGGCCTTGTTCTCCTCAGACCCTGCGGTGCTGAGGCACGGCGGCGACTACCTCAGCGTGGCCTCCTTGACTCTGGCAGCCTATCCCATCCTCTTTGTCACCGTCTTCGCCCTCCAGGGCATGAAGCGTCCCGGCTATGGCCTCTGGATGGGGCTTTACCGGCAGATCGTCGCGCCCATGCTCGTCTTCAACGGCCTCGCCTTCTCCCTCGGCCTGGGCTCCTGGGGCCTGTGGTGGGGCATCGGCCTCGTCACCTGGAGCGCCGCCGCCTTTGCCCTCTGGTGGGGCTGGCGCGCCATCCATCATCCCGGACGCCTCAGGCAGCAGGACGCCTTGAAAGACAGCCTGCCATGACATGGCTTGCATCACACAGGCCGCCCGCCATCCTGTGCCTGCAATGATGCGAAATGCGACACCCCTCAAGCCACGCGAGCGCGGCCCCATGGCCGCCAGGGAAATCACGCTCTGGAAAAAGCAGCGTGCCGCCTGGGTGACCGGGCTGGAGCCCACCTCCCTGTTCCACCGGCTCTTTGACCACGTTCCAGGCGTTCACTTCTTCGCCAAAAACAAGGACGGCAGGCTCATGTTCGCCAGCCGCGGGCTGCTGGACCGCTACCACATGCGGGATGACTCGGAGATCATCGGCCGCACGGACTTCGACCTGAACCCGGAGACGATGGCCCAGGCTTATGTGGATGACGACAAACGCATCCTCAGTGGCAGGACGCCAATGGTGGAGCGCATTGAGCTGTGGTGGGACCAGCAGGGCATGCCCGACTGGTTCCTGGTGACGAAGCTGGCCGTGCACGACAGGCGCGGGCGCGTTCAAGGCGTCATGGGCGTGCTGCGGCGGCCCGATGAGGAGGAGCGCCGCCTGCCCGTGTTTCAGACCGTCGCCCAGGCCGTGGAGATGATCCGCCGCGACTTCGCCCGCCCCCTGCGCATCGAGGACGTCGCCAAGTCCTGTGGCCAGTCCGTGCGCCAGCTCCAGCGGCGGTTTCAGAGCGCCTTTGGCATGACACCCCAGGAGTTCCTCATCCGCACCCGCCTGCTGGAGGCCACCCGCCTCTTGGAGCGCACCGCCCTTTCCGCAGGCGAGGTCGCCGCCCAATGCGGCTTCGTGGATCAAAGCAGCTTTGCCCAGCACTTCCGCAAGCGCATCGGCGTCTCACCCGGCTCATATCGCAAACGCTCGTCAGCATGAGCGCAAGGGGCAGTCTGCCTCACTCCACCCGCACCTCAGTCTTGATCGAATTGGCAATGAAACACTGCTTGTGGGCCAGACGGTGCAGATGCGCCACCTCGTCCTCGATCGGCCTCTTGTCACTGCCCCAGGCAATCTTGGGCCGCAGCATGATCTGGCTAACCCACAGCGCCCCATGCTCGTTTTGGCTCATGCGCCCCTCCGCCTCATCCTCGTAGCTCTCCACCAGGAAGCCGGCGTCGCATGCCACATGCAGGAACCATAGCATGTGACAGGCCGACACAGCGGCAATGAAAGACTCCTCTGGATCAACCCCGGCCGGATTCGACCAAGGCGCAGGCACAATGCTTGGCGAGGGCGAGCCCGGCACAACAGCACCTCCATCGAAACACAGCGTGTGCTCCCGCGAGTAGCGGCGGGCCAGGAAGTCTGGCCCTGCGTTCTTCCAACGGATGATGGCGGTGTGTTTGGACATGGATCACTTCTTCCCCTCCGGCAGCGCAGGAATGGGCGTGGTGTCGATGGTGGAATCGATACCACGCAGCACCTTGTCCGCGAATTTTTCCCCACGCACCTTCACCTCGGGGTGATTCACCGAGCCGTGGCCGCCATCGGTGATCGGCACCAGCAGGGATGGCACGCCGGCCCTCTGCAGCGCCGCATGGATGGCCTCCGCATGCAGGAAGGCCACACGCATGTCCTTGCTGCCATGAAAGTTGATGAAGGGCGGATCATCCTTGGAGACATACGTCACCGGGGAAGCGGCCACGGCCTCCGCATGTTTCTCGGTACGGCTGCCTCCCAGCAGACCGCTCACCGCATCGTCCTTGGCCATGGGCTTGCCATCCTTGTCAAACATGAGGGACTGGGTGAAATCCTCCGGCCCGCACAGGTTCACCACGCACTGCACGCGGCTGCTGAAGGCAGTGTTGGGGCCAAGGCCGCCTTCCAGCTCCTTCACGTCTCCACTGGTGCCCAAAAGGGAGGAAAGATGACCACCTGCGGAGCTGCCCCACACGGCGATCTTGTCCGCATCCAGGTTCAGCTCCCTGGCATGCGCGCGGATCCAGCGGATGGCCGCCTTGCAGTCATGCACCTGGGAAGGCCAGCGCGCCTCCTTGGTCAGCCGGTAGCCCACCGTCACTGCCGCCCAGTTCCCCGTGCGGGCCAGCTGGATCGCCGTTGCCCCATAACCCAGGCGGTCGCCATTCACCCAGCCACCACCATGGATGAGCGCTATCACCGGCAGCGGCTTGTCACTGCCGCGTTTCTTGGGCAGATACACGTCCACCATCTGCTTCGGGTTCTCATTCCCCGCGTAGGGCTGGTCCAGCCGCGCTTCGAGGCCGCTTTTCTCCGCAGACTCAAGCATTCTTTGTTTCAGCGCGCCCAGGTCCTGACCAAAGGCCGTGGCGGAGACAAGGAGGAACAGGGGCAGCAGCCTTTTCATGAGACCGACTAAACGCCACCGTTTGGGCGATCTCGCAACGGCGCAGTTCGGGAGCGCAATCGCTCAAAGCCGGAACGAAACCAGCAGCGCCGGCTGCTCTTTCCCGCCTGCCGCCCCATACAAAGCACGGGCGGCGGCATTGTCCTGGCCGGTCAGCACCCAGGCCTCGCCGCAGCCCAGCGCGCGTCCATGCGCCAGCATCGCCGCCATCAGCTGTTTCCCGATCCCCTGCCCCTGGTGCTCCGTGGCCACACCCACCTCGTTGATCCATAGCTCCGGCGCCTTGTCGGGATGCACATAGTGGACTGCGGATGTCATGCCCACCACCTGCCCTTCCCGCACTGCCACGGCGAGGTGATGGCGTGTATCCGCCAAAAACTCCCCCAGCCAGCGGGGATGGATGTTGTGGTCAAACACCCCCTCCGCCACCTCCTCCAGAAGGGAGTCTTCCCCTTCATTCAGCAGGCGGATGGTGACGGGACTGTTCATGGCATCATGTCCAGCACCGGAAGGTCTGCCGGGGCGAGGGAGTAAGAGCGTAAACGTGCCGGCTCCACCCAAACTAGCTCCGTGTGCTCATGCGGATGCGGCTCCGCGCTGCCAGCCGCCAACTCACACACAAAAGGAATCAGCTCGATGCTTCCCCAGTCATACGCATGCACAAAAGCGTGCAGCGCATGCGTGACCACCACGGCGCAGCCCAGCTCCTCCTGCAGCTCCCGATGCAGCGCCGCCTCGGCGGACTCCCCAGGCTCCACCTTGCCGCCCGGAAACTCCCACAGACCGCCCAGCTTTTTGTCCGGCGGGCGCCGGGCCAGCATGATGAGCCCCCCACGCCGGATGATGGCGCACACGACCGGCACTGGAGGTTTGTCTGGCATCAGGGGGAGGTTATGGCAAGGGCGGCCCGGGCCGTGAGCAGCGCGGCATCCGGCACGCTCATTTTGGCCATGCTGGCGCGCATGCGCCTGCCCACCACGCCCCCATGGGCAAGGATGTCCGCCACCGCGGCGGCTGTCTCCTGCGGCGTGCGGGTGACGACACCGCCGTCGATCTTGGTCAGCAGCTCCGCATTCCCCTCCTCCTGGCCCGGAACAACGTAGTCGATCACGGCCGGAATCTTGGCGGCCAGGACCTCATGCAGGATGGCCCCGCCCGCCTTGCAGATGACCACATCGTGGGTTCGCAGAAATTCTGGAATCCGCTTCGTCCAGCCGATGATCTCCATCGCCCCCGGCGGCAGGGAGTCCGTGAACCTCCGCAGCACATGGTACAGGCGGGAGGCATGCTTGCCCACAGGCAGTGTCAGCTTGTTCCCCGCCAGCAGCAGCGGCCGCAGCGCGGCCAGCGTGGCAGCCACCTTCCGCCCCGTGGTGGAGGGCAGGTAAAGAATGCGCCCGCCAGTCTGCGCGTGGACTTCGGGCAGCGCCTCGGTGAAGGCCAGGCTCACCGGAAAACCGGTGACGCGGATCTTTGCCTCCGGCACGCCAAAACCCGCGACGACCTCCTTCGTCTCCTCATCCGCCACGCAGAACAGATCGCTGCCAGACATGACCCAGATACGGTTCACTGTGATGGAGTCTGTGATCACCGTGCACAGGGGCGGCACGGCCTGCCTGCGGGCCAGCCCCTCCAGCAGCACCGCATAGATGGGGTAGGTGCTGATGATGAGGCGGGGCTGCTTTTCAACGAGCCGCTTCTTCAGGTGGTTCGCCAGCCCAGACTGCCAGAACGAGTCCGGCCCGGTCACAGACTGCCTGCCCATGATGTCATAGGTCACACGCCAGGCGGCGGGAAAGTGGGTGATGGCCTGCTGATACAGAGCCTTTGTCACCCCGGCCACGCGGGGCATTGCCTCGGAGACAAGGTCGCACACCTCCACCGTTTCACCCGGACACAGGCGTTCCAGCGCCTCCGCCACGGAACGGGCCGCCGTGTTGTGTCCATCGCCATAGCCGGCCGTCAGAATCCAGATCACGCCCGCCACCGCTGGCGGGAAAAAGGCCCAAAACAAGCAAAAAGGGGCCGACAAAGCATTGGTTGACATTATTTCATGGAAATTAACCATTAACCTCATCACCTTGAACCGCTCTCGCACCGGAACGACGCTTCAAATCCCCGCTGCCATCGTGACCTTTGCGGCTGCGCTGACCATGCCCACCCCCCTGCACCGCCAGCCCACCTCCCCATGAGCCACCGTTTCAAACCGCCCGGCCAGTGTCCCGCGTGTGGAGAATGGGTGCCACGCGGCGCCGCCGCATGTGATGACTGCGGTGCCTGTGAAAAGTCCGGCTGGAGCGGCGACACGCACGCGGACGGACTGGACCTGCCAGACGAAGAGTTCGACTACGATGACTTTGTGGCCCGTGAATTCGGTGGCGACTCCAATGCGCGGAAGGTGGGCATGTCCCCCCTCTGGTGGTGGGTGGCCGTGGCGCTGCTGATCTCGTTTGTGGCAGCGGCGCTGATGCCCATGTTCCGGTAATTCAACGGGCCTGCGAGTCCCAAAGCTGGCTGAGGAGAGCCGTATTGTGCAGCACCAGAAAGGCGAGGAAAACTCCCTGTAGCATGGCCACCGGCCAGCGGAGATACGCCGAATGGCGCGCATATGCCTCCAGGCCCAACGCCACCACGAAAATCAAAAACGGCATCCATAATGCCTGCGGGGTCTGGACGTCGCCAAATTCTAACGCTCCAAACCACACGCACCAACCTAGGGCCATGAGTGCTGCCACAAGCGGGACAGCCGACCGCCTGACAGCAGCAATCAAACCCAATGCGGCCATGAGCAGCAGGAACCGCCAGCCCCATATGATCATGGGAAACGGACCTTTAGCGAAGGAGACCACCCAGTCAGGCAATGCAACTCCGCTGGACAGCGCATAAGCGAGTGCGCTTTTGTCGAGAGTTTGGTCTGCCGCAAGTGTGAGCGCCTGCTTCCAGTTTTCGGCCAATGCCGACCCATCGACCACCGTGTGTGGATATAGCACGATTTGAAGCTTCATGGCACCCAAGACAAGAGCTGCCAAAACCAAACCACCGCCCAACAGACCAAAGATCGGCCGCACGAACCCACGCCCCCGGAATGCCGGGGCCGCGCTAATGGCTCCCATCAGGAACACGGGAATGAGATTCCAAGGAGAGCAGCACATGGCATAGAACGCGGCCGCAGGAAACTCCCACGTACGCGCCGAGCGCCCACGCGCCACCACGGCCAGCACCGCCGTCAAGCCCAGGGCGCTAAAAATGAGGGGCTGCGGAAGCATGGCCATGAACATGACCGACACAGAGCAGCCAAGGATGCCAGCCATGATCATGGCCCTGAGCCGGGCCAGGCCAGCCCACATCAGCGCTTGATACATAAGCAGAACCATCATGGCCCCTGCGCCTGCCGTGAAAGTGCCCGCAGCATAACGGCGTGCGGCGCTCTCACTTCCGGTCAGCAGTGTCCAGCCCTTCACCAGGAGGCGTGCCGGGGGATGATGCAGCAGCAGAAAGGCGCTGCCCTTTCCTGTGCCCTTGGAGCCTGCATGCTCCAGCGGCAGCACAAGATCATTGAACACCGATGCCGACTTGAGCGCGGGCCAGGAACCGTCACTCATGTACACAGCCGTTTTCTCCAGCTTGAAATGCAGGGAGAAGAAGAAGCTGTAGAAGGTGACAAACAGAACCGCGCCGATGCCGCGCCAGCGGCGGTGGATCTGGGCGGCTTGTTTGAGTTCGTCGGCGGGCATGGGGCCGGGCACTCAAGAGGGTGCTTAAGTTTTTGCCAAGCGGGAGTTGTGGGAAAGGTGCGTTTGGGTGTGAGGCCGCGACAGACGAAGGTGGGGCGGGAGGGATAAGGGCGCCGGCTGTTTGCGGAGTGCTGCGGGCTCGGAGGCCCGCGCTCCTGGGCGCTTTGGTGGCGCACCACGTCTGACTTTCAGCGACGCTTTTCGAAGACAAGCAGGTCGTGTGTTGGCAAGAGTCTGGGGCGAGGCGGGGCGTTCCTTGCCGCACTGCAATATGGCCACATGGAGGTCAATCGTGCGCGGGGGTTTGGAAGTCCCTCCGGCGTTGGGGCTGAGCACGCTCCTCCTTGTTGCACAGCAACAAGGCTACTTAGCGGCGGGTTCCGGTTTTTGGCGGAAGTCTGGGGGGAGGGTGATGCGCTGCGTCATGCTCTGCTCGGTGTCAAGGTCGCCAAGACAGCCGAGGTAGTCCAGCAGCTCCATGGTGCAGGCGTTGGTCCAGCCAAAGCCTGGCTCGTTGGTCGGGTAGCCATAGATGATCTTGCCCTCCACGTTGCTGGTGCACTTTTCCACATCGTACTTTTCAAACAACTGGCCGGTGCGGTCAAACTCGGCGGCCACCGTGGACACAAATCTGCGGGCCAGCCTCCGGGCCTCCGTGCGGTAGCCATAGCGGTTCAGCGCCATGACCGCCATGTAGTTCAGCGGCGCCCAGCCAAATGGGTTGTCCCACTGGCAGCCTGTGGTCTGCAGGCTGGTGCGCAGCCCGCCCTCCGCCTCAAAGTCCGGCAGCCGGGCGACGATGCGCGCCGCCTGCTCCCGCGTGGCCAGCCCGGCCCACATCGTCCAGAAAACGGATGCGAAGGGGTAGTCACGGCGTTTGCCGGAGCGTGAGTCATAGTCCAGAAACAGGCCCGTCTCCTCATCCCAGCAGCGTTCATTGATGGCGGCGGCACGCTGGGCGGCGCGCTCCTGCCAGACAGATGTGGTGGAGGTGACGTCCAGGAAATCGCGCACCTGCGCGATGTCACGCTCCAGCCTCCAAAGCAGTGTGTTCAGACACACGGGCAGGATCTCAAGCACGTCCAGGTTGGCAAACCCAAAGCGTCCGCTCACGTCAAAGCCTGACTCGCGCATGGTGCGGTCGGCATGGTACGCGTGCGGGGTCAGCTCGCCCGTCACGGGATCGAGAAACTCGTTCTTGTCATGCAGCTCACAGCGGTCTGCCTGAAGGTGCAGGCGCAGCCTCTCGTAATGGTTTCGGCCATGCTCGTCCAGCTCCCCCTTGGCCACCTCCGGCGCGGGTCCCTGGGCGAAGTCATAGTAGCGGGACAGATTGATCCCAGGCACCAGGTGCGGTGGGATGGTCCAGTAGTAATAAAACTTCTCCAGCAGCGGCAGCGTCTTGCGCAGCCATGTCAGATCCCCTGTGGCACGATAGACCGCCAGCACCAGCCGTCCGAGCAGCGGCGGATGCGAGCGGCTCAGGTAATAGGTGCGGTTGGCAGTCAGCACTGTGCCGTAGTGCTCCACCTGATAGAGGCACTGGTCCGCGATGCCGCGCGCCACTGAGACACGCCCCTGCCGTAGCAGCCCCAGTGCCATGAAGTAGCTGTCCCAGCCATACATCTCATTGAAGCGGCCGCCCGGGACCAGATACCGCCCCGGGAGGAAAAGCAGGCCGTGCTCCTCAATGCGCGAAAGATCGGATGGCAGCACCTTCAGCCGCAGTTCGGACAACATCTTGTCCCCCAGCGACTTTTCAAAGATGCGCTGCACGCGTGGCAGATCCTCTCCGGCGGAGATGTAGATCGGGTTGCTGTACTTGCACTCCTCCCCCAGTTTGACATCGCAGACAGCATCGGGGACGTTGCGCAGGCCGCGTGTCAAATCACCCCAGGTGGACTGAATATGATGCACCAGCCTCGCGATGCCTCCTGAAGACGGGAAAGAGGGTGCGCTCATGAGCAAAAATCGGCGAGAAAGTGTGTGCCTAAATTTCGTTCCCGGGGCTTGCTTCGGATTGGTCAAAAAGCCGCGCGAAGCTCTTCCTGGCTCCGAATCGTGAAGGTGTGGTGAACCCTCCCCCACAACGCTCCAACATCATGCCCCCCTGGGCACGCGAACCGAGGCGTGAACTGATCCCCCCACCTTTGAAGGGGGCGAGGTCTATTGTGGTCTCCAATCCCGTCTCATGAAGCTCGAAACACCCGGGGAGGTGGCCAACTGAAAGCCGTCATGCAGCCTACTCAAACCGCAGCACGTACTCGCCTTCCTTCTGCAGATGCAGGCGGTCGCGGGCGGCCATTTCGAGGTAGGCGTTGTCGTTTTTGATCCATTCCATGCGGCGCAGGAGCTTGTCGCGGTCCACTTTCAGCTCGTCGCGCTCCTGGGTGAGTTTTTCCAGCTTCGTGCGCATGGCCAGCTGCTCGTTCATGGGGTTGTCACACAGGACATACACCACAGGAACAATGAGCAGCAGCAGAACGAAGCGGCCGATCTTGAGAAACGCGCGCACCCAGAGCTCCCAGGATGGCTGGGGCTCGGCTGCGCGCATTTCTCGGTAGTTCATCGGAGTGTGAGGTGGCGTTAGACCTTCATGCGGCCGCCGAAGATGGCGTTCTCGCCCAGTTCCTGCTCAATGCGCAGGAGCTGGTTGTACTTCGCGATACGGTCGCTGCGGCTCATGGAGCCGGTCTTGATCTGGCCGCAGTTCGTGGCCACGGCAAGGTCGGCAATGGTGTAGTCTTCCGTCTCACCGGAGCGGTGGCTCATGACGGCGGTGTAGGCATGGCGGTGCGCCAGATCCACAGCGTCGAGAGTTTCCGTCAGGGAACCGATCTGGTTCACCTTCACAAGGATGGAGTTGGCCACGCCCTGGTCGAT
>CAZPSQ010000093.1:0-18782 GCA_964588755.1 uncultured Prosthecobacter sp.
CTGAGCGCCCTGTTCGCCGACCTGGATTCCAGCGGCCTGCTGGACGAGACCATTGTCGTTGCCCTGGGTGAGTTCGGCCGCAGCCCTGAGAAAGGCGTGTCCACCAGCGGCAATGGCAACAGCGCCGACGGCCGCGACCACTGGCCCTACTGCTACACCGCCGTCATCGGCGGCGCTGGCATCAAGCGCGGCTACGTCCACGGCAAGTCTGACGCCACCGGCTCCGCCCCTGTGGAGGACGCCGTGCATCCCATGGAGCTCCTCGCCACCATCTACCACAGCGTCGGCATCGATCCCGAGACCATCGTTTACAACCACCTCAACCAGCCCCGCGAGCTGGTGAAGGCCAAGCCCGTGACGAAGCTGTTTGCATAGCGCACGCCTCGCCACTCCGCTCTTCCACGGCCTTCAGCGAGTCATCGTTGAAGGCCGTCTTCTTTTCCTGCGCAGGGAGCGCCCGCTCTGTCCTTCCGCACGTGCGTGTGCATGGTGTTCCGCGTATTCTCACGTCTGAACTCTTGCCCTCCCGCCGTGCCTCTTCCTCCACCGCCCCCCACGCTGGAATCACGCCTCGCCGTGCGGCAGCCGTCCGCCCGCGCCCACGTGATGCATCAGCGCTGGGAACACCTCCTCTTCCTCCACTGGTGCTGGGACGCCGCAGAGATCCAGCGCACCCTCCCGCCGGGTCTCTATGTGGACACCTTCCAAGGCGACGCCTGGGTCGCCATCGTCCCCTTTTACATGCGTGGCATACGCCCACGCTTCACCCCCTCCGTGCCGTGGATCAGCAACTTCCTCGAGCTCAACGTCCGCACCTACGTGCACGACGCCCAGGGCCGTCCCGGCGTCTGGTT
This sequence comes from uncultured Prosthecobacter sp., assembly GCA_964588755.1. GTDB lineage: Bacteria > Verrucomicrobiota > Verrucomicrobiia > Verrucomicrobiales > Verrucomicrobiaceae > Prosthecobacter. Next base: position 855 of record CAZPSQ010000093.1, read on the forward strand.
CTACTCCCTCGACTGCAACCAGCCCCTCGCCGTCTGGACCGCCCGCACCTTCTTCCACCTCCCCTATCAGCACGCACGCATGACCGCGACCACCAGCAACGGCTGGACCGACTACCACTGCCAGCGCCAAGGCCACGCCGACGAGGCGCGCTATCGCTACCACCTCGCCCCTGAATGCAACGCCGCGCAAACAGACGCCATCGAGTTCTTCCTCGCCGAGCGCTATCTCCTCTTCTCCAATACCCCGCGCGGCATCCGCTGCGGCCAGGTCCATCATACCCCTTATCCCCTGGCCAGTGCCAAGCTCGAGTCCTGGAGCATCGCCCCCTTGCTTCAAGCCGGCCTCACAGACCCCCGGCGGGCACCAGACCACATCATCGGCTCGCCTGGGGTGGACGTGCGCGTCTATCCGCTCACCGCATAGACACCGAAATGTGCTCTCCCACATAAGGCTTCACAGCCCGCAGCACCTTGCTGCTGGAGGACAGCACCCTGTCCCCGTTCACAGAGTCAGGATAGTTGTTCGACTTGGGATCAAAGCGCACCGTCACCTTGCCCGCCAGCTTCCCTCCTTCAAAGTTCGCCCAGCCGCCGAGGTCCCAGCCAAAGCCGTTCACCTTGAAGGACTTCCCGTTGATCTTCTCCACCTCCGCCAGCCCCAGGCCTTCCTTCAGTCCGTTTTCAAACTTCCACGCCTTGCCGATGATGATCACCTCTCCGACGATCTTCTTCGACTCATCCAGAGGTTCCCACGCAATGTTCAGCTCGCGGTCCGTGCCCTCGAACAGCTTGGCGCCTTCATAAGTGGTCGCCTCCGGCCCGGGCAGTTCCGCGAGCTTGAAGTTCTCCTTCCCGTAAAGGCCCTCCAGATCCGCCGCCTTCATCCCGGGCTTGATGCGCCCCACCCGCTGGTCCTTGCCAATCACAATCGTGTTGTCCGCAAAATCAATGTCCTCCGCGTGAAGGCAGACAGTGAGCAGCAGCAGGCAGGAGAGAATGCGGTTCATGGATGGGAAAAAGTGACGGGTGTTGTCAGAAAGCGGGCCATTCAAGGCATCTATCGGATGCGTTGCTCAATCCAGCGCATCAATTTGTCATCCTCCGCCACATCCGCAATCCGGTGGGCGCAGTGCATGGACGCCTCCTGAATCGACGCATCGCCCAACAACCGCTTCAGCTCCCGCGCCACACGTTCGGGTTTGAACTGCCGCACACTGAGCCCAATCCCCGCCCCAAGCCGCTCCACCCGTTCGGCATTGTCCGGCTGGTCATGCGCCATGTGCATGATGAGCTGCGGCACACCCGCGGCCAGGCTCTGCGACATCGTGCCAATTCCGCCATGGTGCACAAACACCGCCGCATGTTTCAAGAGGGTGCTGAAAGGCGCATAGTCCACCGTCATCACACTCGGCGGCAGATTCGGCGGCACCTGCGAGGTCTCCCGCGTCACAAACACCGCCCGGCATCCCACCCGCTTCACCGCCTCCGCAGCCACGGCAAAAAACCGCCCCGCCTGCACATTCGCGCTTCCCGGCGTGAAGACCACCGGCCTCTCGCCTTCCGCCAAAAACGCCTGCAGCTCCGGCTTCAGCTCCTGCTCCTTCGCCAGATCCTCCAGCGGAAAGCTCCATTGCAGCACATGCTTCGGCCAGTCAGGCTGCGGCTTCGCAAACCATTCTGGAAACAGCGCCAGCACACCATCCGGCGAGTCCCACCACTCACGCCACAGGCTCTTCGGCGGCGTCACCCCATGTGCTGCGCAGATCCGTCGCAGCTTCGGCAGCGCAAAGAGGTCCACCGGGTTCGGCAGCGCAAACAGCGCCCGCTTGAACCACACCGGCATCGCCCGCAGCACCTTCATCGCCGGGTGCAGCAGCGGCGTCTCATGCACGCTCAGAAAAACCGCCGGTTGCAAATGCACCGTGACCAGCGGAATGCCATGTTTCTCCCGCGCCAGCCGCGCGCCAAAGCACGTCACCGGCGCCAGCATCAGGTCCACCTTTCCACAGCCTTCGATGGCCGCCAGATAAGGCTCCACGGATTGCGCGGCGAACTCAAACACCACCTTCGTGCCATGGCCCAGCTTCCAGATGCGCGGGTCGCGGATCATCGCCTCGAACTCCTCCGGCCTGCCCAGGCCGATGAACTCGATGCCCGCCCTGCGCGCCTGCTCCTCAAACAAGCACGCCGTGATCATCCGCACACGATGCCCGCGCTCGCGCAGGTGCCGCCCCAGCCAGATGAAGGGGAAGACATCGCCGGCGCTGCCGAAGGGAAGCAGAAGAATCTCAGCCATGCGGATGATCTCTGAGGTCCACCTTGCCATGCATCCAGCGTTTCAAAAGGGCAGGCAGCGCCGCCGGGCGCGTCAGCGTGGCATACGCACCTGCCACGACCGCGCATGCCGCGCAGAACCAGAAGATCTGCCCCGGCGTCCACTGCAGCCGGATGTTCAGCTCCTTCTGTAGCAAAGCCGCCGCGCTGATGCCCACCCACGAAAGCCACGACGCCGCGCCCTGCACCGATCCCTTCCGGTCCGCAGGCGGCCGATGCTGCAGCACCGCCGCGATCGGCACGATGAACATCCCCCCGCCGATGCCCAGCAGCGCCAGGCACACCGTGAAGGTCGTGCGCGACACGCCCTCCAGCCCCAGCATGAAGCCCATCGTCGCCATCAGAAACGCCCCCACCGGGATCAGTCCATACTCCACATGATCCCCGCTCAGCTTTCCTGCGATCAGGCTCCCCGCCGCCATGCCCACCGCCAGCGCCACTTGCAGCGCGCTGTTTCCCAGCGGGTCCACATGCAGCACCTGCTCCGCATACAGCAGGAGGTTCATTTGAATCAGCAGCGCGATGAAGAAAAAGGCCGTGTTGCCCAGATTCGCCCGCCACAGGTCGCGGTCCGTCCGCATCCAGCGGAACTCCCGCCACAGGTCGCCCAGGAAGTTCACCCGCAGCGGCTTGTCCGGGCTCTGCGCAGGCACCCGCGTGATGCCCCGGCTCGTCACCCAGCCCACGACCGCCAGCCCCAGCAGGATCACGCCCGGCCACGCTGGCTTGTCTGAGAACCCCACCGCCAGCCATCCCGCCGCCAGCGTGCCGAAGATCGCCGCCAGAAACGTCAGCATCTCGATGATCCCATTCGCCCACGACAGCTTCTCCGGCGGCACCACCTCTGGCAGCGACCCATACTTCGACGCGGCAAAAAACGCGCTATGCACCCCCATCAGGCAGATGCTCGCCAGCTGCAGGTTCAGATGCCGCGTGGCCAGCGCATACGTGGCAAAGACCATGATGCCGACCTCCATCGTCTTCACCCCGATCATCACATGCCGCTTGCTGAAGCGGTCCGCCATCCACCCGCCAAACATCGAGAACAGCAGAAACGGAATCGCAAAAAACGTCCCCGCGTCAGACACCAGCGCGTCCAGCTGCGCCTTCGGCAGATGCTGCGCCATCACCAGAAAGATCACCAGCTGCTTCAGCACGTTGTCAGAGAACGCGCCCTGAAACTGCGTGCCCATCAGGCACCAGAAGCCGCGCTGCCACTGGGTTTCAGAAGAAATCGGGAGGGCAGGGGAGTTCATGCGCGTTTGGCGGCGGCCTGTTCAGGGGTGGGGCAGATCTTTTTCAGCAGCAGGTGCGTGGGCAGATAGATCAGGATGGTCAGCAGCGCCATCCATGTCACCAGATAAAGCGGCGCGCTCATCCATTCCTGCGGCTTCGCGTCATCCATGCCGAACACATAGTTCACATTGCGCGGCGTTTTGCTGTCCGCCAGCTCCGCCCCCGCCGCAGGCAGCAGGAAATAACCGGTCAGGCACAGCGCCACGCTCAGCACGGCCCACCCTTTGAAGGCCCGCTTGTCATACCCCGTGCGAAACACCAGCCACAGCAGCAGAAACGGCAGCCAGCCATGGAACAACGACAGCCCCCGCAGAAACAGCGGGTTCGCCTCATTGAACATGTACTCCGTCATCCCCGTCAGGTTCACCCCGCACAGCCGCGTGAAAAAATCCACGCACCAGAAGATTTGCGGCAGCAAAATGCCCACGGCAGGCAGCGAGATCAGCAGGGGGCTCTCCACCCACATCCCCACCAGCGTGAGGAACAGCGCCACATCGCAAAAATACAGGAAGTTCGTCGGCCCATAGTTGGCCCAGTAAACCGGCACCAGCACAGCCATGAAGGCCGTGTAGGCAATCTTGACCCAGAACGGTATCAGACGGGAGGGAGTGTGGTTGTTCATGGCGGTGCGAGAGTTATCCGGCTTTCATCGTTCGTACAATCGACCTTGCGTGACTTTGCATTGAGAAAATGCATGTGCAGTGGCTAGGAGGATCGCTGGCGCGGCGGCAACATGCCGCTTTTGAGGTTGCTGTGGCGGCCAAAACCACCGTTGAGATTGGCCTGGCGTGGGGCGTCAGAGGCTACCTGACAGTCAGGGCAGATCCTGATCTCCAAGCACCACATCTTGCACGAAGGATGTGTCCTACCAATGGCCGATTTGAGCAGACATGAGCAGAATTTTGAGCACGCCGTGTGGCGTGTGAACTTCCTTTCTTCCCTGCTGCAGACCCACCGCGCCCTGGCAAAGCGCAGCGGGCTCTGGCGGCAGAAGGAGGCCGAGCTGGTGGACAGGCTGGTCTGGGCGGAAAAAGAGCTGGAACGCCTGACGGACCCTGGGCGGCCTCCGCCGGTCCGGCAGCATGCCAGGGGCAGGTGCTAGCGCTCCCCCTTCTGCGCCTCCGCTGCGATCTGCGCCGCAAACTCCGCGATCAGGCTCGTCAGCGTCGTCAGCTCCCGGCTGGGTTCCTGCTGCGGCAGCACCAGCAGCAGCTCAGAGCTCGGCACCGGCGCTGCCAGCGGCACGATGACGCAGCCCGAATGCGGCAGCTTCCCCGCATGTGCGGGCATCACCGCCACGCCCTCGCCCGCAGTCACCGCCCCCAGCATCAAAGACAGGGAGTCAGCTTCATTCACAATCTGGGGCTCAAAACCCGCCCGCTGACAGATCGTGCGCAGAAACTCCCGCCGTCCGGGAAAGAACACATCGGAAAGCGAGACCCATGGCTCGCGGCTCAGCGCCGCCAGCTTGATGGATTTCTTTTTCGCCAGCGCATGGTCCTCCGGCAGCACCGCCACCATCTTGTGGCGCGACAGCGTGCGGATCGTGAAAAGCGCCCGGTCATTGTCCGAGATGTTGCCCAGGATCGCCGCGTCCAGCTCGTGGTTGCGCAGGCGGTCCAGTTGCGCGCGCGGCGGCAGCTCAAACAGGCTCACCTGCGCCTTCGGGTGCCGCTGCCGGAACTCCCGCACCGCAGGCGCCACCAGATCATCCAGAAACGGTGTCAGGAAACCCAGCCGCAGCGTCCGCTTCGCCTTCCCAAACTGCTCCCGCACCTGCTGCGCCCCCGTCTCCGCGTCACACACGATCTGCCGCGCCTTCGACAGAAAAAAACGCCCCGCCTCGGTGAGGTGGATGCGCTTCCGTATCCGGTCAAACAGCGCCACCCCCAGCTCCGCCTCCAGCACTGCGATCTGCCGGCTCAGCGCGGGCTGCGTCACATGCAGCCGCTTCGCCGCGCCGGAGATGCTCAGGTCCTCGGCCGCGGCGATGAAGTAACGAAGCTGGTGAAATTCCACACGCCGACCAGACCGCAGACCGGAAAGGACTGCAAACAAATTCATTACCTTAGGGCATGAAGTTGTGAAGCAACTGGCATTGGAGGAACTCCCCCCGATGCGCGAAATCACCGTCGTTATGAAACTCAAACTTCTTCTCTCCAATGAGCGCGGCCATGCAGATCACGGTTGGCTCGACTCCTACCACACCTTCAGCTTTGCCGACTATTACGACCCGGCGCACATGGGCTTCCGCAGCCTGCGTGTCATCAACCAGGACGTCATCGCCGGCGGCGGCGGGTTTCCCACCCATCCCCACCGCGACATGGAAATCTTCAGCTACATCCTCTACGGGGCGCTGCAGCACAAGGACAGCATGGGCAACGGCCGCGTTCTCAAGCCCGGCCAGGTCCAGCTCATGAGCGCGGGCCGTGGCGTCACCCACAGCGAGTTCAACCCGTCCCTCACCGAGCCGGGCAGCCTCCTGCAAATCTGGATCCGTCCGCGTGAGCAGGGCCTCAAGCCCAGCTACACCGAATGGCACCCGAAGCCGGAGCATGACACCGCTGCCAAGGTGCTAGTCATCTCCCCGGACGGTCGTGAAGGCTCCGCCACCATCCATCAGGACGCGGACATCTACCGCATCCGCCTGAAGGCCGGCGAGTCCACCACTCATGACCTCCCCGCAGGCCGTGGCGCCTGGTTCCAGCTCATCAGTGGCAGCGTCTCTGTCAACGGCACCACCGTCAACCCTGGCGACGCCGTCAGCACAGAAGACAGCGGAACCCTCACCTTCACCGCCACCCAGGACGCCGAAGCCCTCTTCTTCGACCTCGCCTAAAACAATCCAACAACTGCAAACCACAGCAAACAACCGCCAACGACCACAAACTCCCTCCTCATGAAACTCGCATCCAACATCGGCGGCACCATCCTGGGCCTCCTCTTCCTCACCTTCGGGTTGAACTTCTTCTTCAACTTCATCCCCATGCCGGCAGACCCGTCTCCGGCGGACGCTCCGCACAAGCTCTTCATGGCCGCCCTGTTCCCCACAGGCTACCTGGCCTTCGTGAAGGTGCTGGAGATCACCGGCGCGCTCCTGGTGCTTGTGCCAAAGACGCGCGCCGTCGGCCTGCTCTTCCTCGGCCCCATCGTGGTGAACATCCTGGCCTTCCATGTGTTCCTCACCAAGGGCGCCGGTCTGGCCGGCCCGCCGCTCCTGGTCGCCGTCGCCGCCCTCTTCGTGCTCATCACGGAGTGGAGGTCCTTCGCCGGCCTGATCAGGCGGTGAGTTGACCCGTCAGTCCATGGCCCGCACACCGGTAAACTCGGTGTGCGGGCCTTTTTTTGCCCGCCGGATATGGCTCCACAAACGATAGTTGGCGGGTGGCAGTCCTCACTGGCATCCTCGGGCGGTCCGCCTCCCGCGCCATGCTCATGAAATGCGCCGCTCTGTTGCTGCTGCGGGTTGTCCTGCCTTTTTCCATCGTCGGCTGCGCCATCGCCCCGGCCCGGGTGGAGCATGTCGGCACACGGGAGAAGCGGCATCTGCATGAGCTGATGGCCGCCGCGCTGGACACGCGGGATCAAAAGGAGGCGGCCAGGGCGCTCGGCAGGTTTGTCGAGCAGTGGTGCCTGCAAAAAAAAGGCCGCAGCGGCTCCCTGCCACCGGGGCCGGCGTCTCCCGCCCGGATCACCTACCGGGTGGAGTTCGACCAGACGTCCGGAGGCTGCTACGACCCGCGCTACTTTGACCAGATCAGCTACGCCGGGGATTTCGTGGTCGAGAAAATGAAGCATCACATGCGGGCCGGCGTCGGCGCGCCCATGCTGGCGCTGCGGGAAAACAAAGGCCGCGCGTCCATCGAGCGCTTCTATCCGCCGGAGGCCATCGCCCGCCCCCTCACCGCCGTGGTTGTGCCTGGGGCCGTCACAAAGAATGAGCGTCAGGTCAGCATCCAGCTCCTCTGCCCGCTCTCCAACGACAGCGTGATGATCGCTGGCACACGCCAGCCGCTAGCCGCCGACTTCTCCGTCCCCTGGGCCGCCGCGCTGGAGCGCGCCGCCAGCCTGAATCAGCAGCGCGTCACCGACATGCTCACCAGCACGCCGAAGCGCAGACCCCAGCTCTACCTCATGGAGCCGTACGATCCGCGCAAGGAGCCCGTGATCATGATTCACGGCATGCTCTCCTCCCCCCTGGCGTGGGCAAACTTGAGCAATGAGCTTTGGGCGGATGATGCCATCCGCCGCCGCTATCAAATCTGGCACTACTTGTACAACACCTCCGCCCCCTTCCTCTACTCTGCTTCCATCCTGCGCACCCAGTTGCGTGCCCTGCGGCACCAGCTCGATCCCGACGGCAATGACCCCGCCATGCGGAAGACCACGCTGCTCACCCACAGCATGGGCGGTCTGGTGGGCAAGGCCCTGGCCCTGCGGCCGGGGGATGCCTTCTGGAAAGCCACCTTCACCACTCCGATCGAGAGACTGAAGCTGGACCACGATGACTACATCGAATTGCGGGACGCCTTCAGCTGGCAGCCCGACCGCACCATTCACCGCATCATCTTCATCGCCACCCCGCACCGGGGCAGCAAGTTTGCGGACGGCATCATCGGTCGCGCTGGTAGCATGCTCACCAAGGCGCCCGGGGATTTTTTGACCTTCTTCAAACACATCTCCACCGCCAATCCAAACGTGTTCACATCAGAGTATGCCGCCTTGGAAAAGCTGGATGGCGTGACTGCCATGTCACCGGAGGACCCAACGCTGCGCATCCTGGCGGACATGCCCTACGCGCGGAAGGTCAGCATCCACAGCATCATCGGTGGCAGGGACTTCATCGTCCCCTACAGCAGCAGCCATCTGGCCGGGGCGGCTTCGGAGCTTGTGGTCCCCGCGCGGCATCGTGCCTTCAGGCATCCGGCCGCTGTCGCGGAGGTGCGCCGCATCCTCAGGCTGCCTTGATCTGCGTTTGCGGCAGCCCGGTCAAATCTCCTTGTGGTGGCTGCTTTTTGTCAGAAGGCTGTGGCGTCCGCCTTGTTGCTGGCGGCGTTCTCACTGACTCTCCCGCACATGAACACCCTCGAAGCCATCCAGACCCGCCGCGCCATCAAGCATTATGACACCTCCCACAAGATGACGGAGGCGGAAACCCGCCAGTTGCTCGAGACAGCCATGCTGGCCCCCACCGCATTCAACATCCAGCACTGGCGTTTTGTGACTGTGACCGATCCGGCGGTGCGCCAGCAGATCCGCGCCGTGGCCTGGGACCAGGCCCAGGTGACGGACGCCTCCCTCCTCATCGTCTTGTGTGCAGACCTCGGCGCTTGGAAAAAAGACACCGCCCGCTATTGGAAGGACGCGCCGGAACCCGTGCGCGACATCCTGGTGCCCGCCATCGGTCAGTACTATGACGGGCGTGAGCAGGTGCAGCGTGACGAGTGCATGCGCTCCACCGGCATGGCTGGCATGACCATCATGCTCGCCGCCAAGGCCATGGGCTACGACTCCTGCCCCATGGACGGCTTCGACTTCGACGCCGTGGCCAAAATCATCCATCTGCCGGAGGACCACGTCATCTCCTTCATGATCGCCGTCGGCAAGGGCACCAAGCCCGCCTGGCCGCGTCCGGGGCAGTTGTCCTATGACGAGGTGGTGGTCCAAAACACCTTTGGATGAACTCGTCCTCCCGCTGGGCAGCCGCTGTCCCCTTCTTGTTCGTGCTCCTGTGGAGCAGCGGCTTCATCGGCTCAAAGCTCGGCGTCCCTTACGCCGAGCCGTTCACCTTCCTGACGCTGCGCTACTGCATCGTCATCGCCATTCTTGCGCCCATCGCCCTCCTTACCTGCGCACCGTGGCCGCAGGGCAGGGGGCAGATGGCCCATGTCGCCTTCACCGGTCTGCTGATCCAGGCCCTGTACCTCAGCGGCTGCGTCTGGTCCCTGCGCCTGGGCCTTCCCGCCGGGGTGCTCAGCCTCATTGTCTCCATGCAGCCGCTTTTCACCGCCGCCTTTGCCGGCATCGCATTGGGGGAGCGCGTGCTTGGGCGTCAGTGGGCGGGCCTGGCGCTCGGCTTCATCGGCACCATTCTGGTGGTCGCCCATAAGACCGGCAGCGGCGGCCTCACCTTCATCATGACGGTGCCCGCCATCCTCGCGCTCTTCGGCATCACCATCGGCACCATGTGGCAGAAGCGGTTCTGCCCCGGCTTTGATCTCCGCACCGGTGCCGTCGTCCAGTATGGTGCCAGCCTCATCATCACCGCCCTGCTCGCCTTCACCACGGAGACCATGCAGGTGCAGTGGTCCGGCCAGTTCATCTTCGCCCTTCTCTGGGTCGCGCTGGTGCTCTCCATCAGCGCCATCACCCTGCTGAACATGCTCATCCGCTGCGGCACTGCGGTCAATGTCGCCAGTCTCTTCTACACTGTGCCCGCCGTCACCGCCCTCATGGCCTGGGCCATCTTTGGGGAAACCCTCACCGGCCTCTCCCTCCTCGGCATGGCCGTCGCCGTCGCCGGTGTCTGGCTTGCGCGTGGAAAATGAGAGACATCCTGCGGCCTCATCGGCTGCGTTTCACCCTCCATGAGCAGCGAACTCCCCCACGTCCCCGTCGGCTATCATTCCGTCACCCCGTCCCTCACGGTCAAAGACGGCAGGGCTGCCCTTGAGTTCTACACCAAGGCCTTCGGTGCCGTGGAGCGCTTCCGCCTCGCCGATCCCAACACCGGCGGCATCGCCCACGCCGAGTTCGCCATTGGCAACAGCACCCTCATGCTCTCGGACGAGTACCCTCAGTGGGGCTGCCTTGCTCCAGAAGCCGGCCAGGGCGGCAAATTCATGATCTATGTGGCCGATGTCGAGGAGGCCTTCCTCCGCGCCGTCAATGCGGGCGTCACCGTGGTCACGCCCCCGGCCGATCAGTTCTATGGCGACCGCTCCGCCTGCCTTGCAGATCCCTTCGGCTATCGCTGGACTCTCGCCCAGCGCGTGCGCGAGGTGCCCATGGAGGAGATGGAAAAAGCCATGGCCGAATGCATGGGCGGCCAGGACAAGGAGCCTCCCGTCTCCACATGAGGCGGCCGCCGCCAATACAAAACGCGTTGATGATTGCACGTTGAACCGCCGGGGCAGGGCGGCTAGCGTCCCCGCCTATGGCCAGCTCACGTCCGCCTCCCCTTCCAGGTCCCATAAAGCTCAATTTTGATCCGCGGTTCATCCTCGTCGGCGCGGGGGTTCTCTTCATCATCATCGGCGTCTTCTCCGGCATCTACCAGGTGCCTGCCAACTCCGTCGCCGTCGTGCAGCGTTTCGGCGGCTACCTCAGCACCTCCCCGCCCGGCCTGCACTTCAAGCTGCCCTGGGGCATCGACACCGCCACCGTCGTGGAGGTGGAGCGCCAGCAAAAGCTCGAGTTCGGCACCGCCACCTACGGCGGCAGCAACGCCCTCCAGTACAACTCGGACTACGAGGAGCAGCAGGAGGAGAAAAACATGGTCACTGGCGACCTCAACGCCGTCCTCCTGGAGTGGGAGGTCCAATACCATGTCGAAGACCCCGTCGATTACGTCTTCAATTTCCGCGAGCCCCTCCGCACCCTGCGCGACCTCTCCGAGGCCGTCATGCGCGAGGTCGTCGGCGACCGCACCGTGGATGAAGTCCTCACCATCGGCCGTCAGGAAATGGAGGTGAAGGCCCTCGAGCGCCTGCAGTCCCTCATTCACACCCTCGACATGGGCATCCGCATCGACCTCATCCAGCTCGGCAATGTGAACCCGCCCGCTGGTGTCAAGGCCAGCTTCAATGAGGTCAACAGCGCCCAGCAGGAGCGCGAGTCCATGATCAACCAGGCCAGCGGCGAGTACAACCGCGTCGTCCCCCGCGCCCGTGGCGAGGCCGTCCAGAAGATCAGCGCCGCTGAAGGCTACGCCACCAAGCGCGTCAACGAGGCCGAAGGCGACGCCTCCCGCTTCAATGCCCTCCTCACCGAGTACAACAAAGCCCCCGAGGTCACCAAGAAGCGCATCTACCTCGAAACCATGGGCGAGGTCCTCCCCTACGTCCCCGGCAAGATCATCCTGGATGAAAAAGCCTCCTCCTTCCTCCCCCTCATGAACCTCCGCCAGCCCGCCCCCGCTGCCCCTGCGGCTGACACCTCCACCCAGACCCTCACACGATGAAATCCACCCTCATTCTCATCGCCACTTTCGTTCTGGTCATCATCCTCGGCTCCGCCTGCTACACCGTGGACCAGGCCGAGCAGGTCATCCTCACCCAGTTCGGCATGCCCGTGGGCCAGCCTGTCAAGGACGCCGGCCTGCACTGGAAGATGCCCTTCATCCAGAAGGTCAACCGCATCGAAAAGCGCGTGCTGGAGTGGGACGGCCCCTCCACTCAGATGACCACCAAGAACAAGGTCTTCGTCATGGTGGACACCTTCGCCCGCTGGCAGATCACCGACCCTCTGCTCTTCTTCCGCCAGCTCACCGACGAGCGCCGCGCCCTCTCACGCCTCAACGGCATCATCGGCAGCGAGACCCGCATCGTCATCGCCCGCCACGACTTCACCGAGGCCGTCCGCACCACCAAGGACCGCAAAGTCATGCGCGAGGCCGTGCCCACCACCACCCCCGGCGCCGTCGTCTCCACCGCCGAGGCCCGCATCGGCGTCCTGCCCTCCATCACCCGTGGCCGCACCGAGCTGGAAAAAGAAATCTTCGCCAACGCCGCCAACAAGGTCGATGAGCTCGGCATCAAGCTCCTCGATGTCCGCCTCAAGCGCATCGACTACGACCCCTCCGTCAGCCAGTCCATCTACCAGCGCATGATCACCGAGCGCCAGCAGATCGCCGACCGCTATCGTGCCGAAGGCGCCGGCGAGGCCGCCAAAATCAACGGCGAGCGCGAGCGCGACCTCAACCTCATCGAGTCCGAGGCCTACCGCAAAGTCCAGGAGATCGAAGGCGCCGCCGACGCCAAGGCCACCGAGATCTACGCCAAGGCCTACAATCAGACCCCCGAGGCCGCCGAGCTCTTCGAGTTCACCAAGACCATGGACGCCTACAAAAAACTCATCACTGGCGACACCACCATGATCTTCACCACCGACAGCGAGATCTTCCGTTTCCTCAAGTCCAGCAACCCCCAGGCCAAACCCGCTCCAGCCCCCGCCGCCGCGTCAGCTGCCCACGAGTTCGTCCCCCTGACCAAGCTCCCCACCCTCCTGGAAGTCAGCCGCTGAGCGCCGTGCAGCAGCCATCTTTTTCCAAAGATGGCTGCTATCCAGCCCCTCGTCACACCCACAGCTTCTCCGTCGTCGCCAGCATGATCGCCCGCGCCTCCGGCCCATGCGACTCCCTGTGGTTGTGTGAGAAATTTCCACCCGTGTAAAACAGGTGCCACAGCCCGTCGCGCCGCACCAGCGCGTGCGGCGCATGCAGCAGATAACTTCCCGCCGTCACCCCCGCCGCATCCCGCGCCACCCACGGCTTCCTCTGCTCCCGCTGCCACGTGATGCCATCCGCTGAATAACAAGGCTCAATGTCGATCGTCTGCGCGCCCAGCCGGTAGTGCCCCAGCATCCCCACCCGGCCCCGGTCCGTGTACGTCACCGCCAGATAGTAGAACTGCAAATCCGCCGGGTCCCTCGCATCCGGCGTGATCACCAGCTGCCGGTTGTCCCAGGTTAATCCGTCCGCGCTCGTCAGCCGGTCGATCACCCGGATCAGCCCCGGAATGTTGTCCTGCGGCGCATGGCGCGGATCATCCTTCCCCACCTCCATCAGCGCCACCGTGTACATTTCAAAGCCCCCATCTGGAAGCTGGTACACATTCGTCGCATCATTGGAGATCAGCCCCGCCGGAGCCAGCACCTCACCTTCCACCGGTGCCGCCTTCTTCTTGGCTCGCCTTGCCAGCCCGGCCTCCGCAGCCGCCTTGCCATCCACCGCACGATCCGCCGGATGGTACAGGCACGGCGTCATCGCGTTCACCACCTTGAAGGCCCGCCCGTCCCCGCTGTCCGCCGCAAGGTAGCGCACCACGCCTTTCCCATGTGCCCAGAAATACAGCCGCGTCCGCCCGTCCTTCAGCCGCAGCGTCACCACCTGCACCGGGTTCCATCCCTCCGGCAGTCCGCCGATCGACAGCTCCGCCTTCGCATCCGGCTCGCCCGGCGTGCACACCGCCACCGTGTGCTTCCACTCGCCGCCCGCCTTGCCGGCATGAAATCCGATCTGCTTCAGATCACCCTTCTCCTTCGGCACCGAGATGCTGCTCCACACCCGCCAGCCTCCATCATCCAGCGGCTCCACCGTGCTGGTGAAGTTCTGCACCCAGCCCCCCTCCGGCTCCCCCGTATGGCGAAACAGCTCCCCCTCTTTCTTCCATCCCTCACCCCCCACAAGCGTCGGCGCACCCTCTCCAAACAACCGCCCTCCAGCCCCCAGGGCCAGCGTCGCGCTGCCAAACTGCTTCAGTACACTTCTGCGGGAAATCGAATGAGACATGCCGTTTTCAAACGTCCCTGCATGAAGCCGCATATCAGCGCGTTTTCGCCCCATGCCCTTCTCCGTGAAATTTCTCCTGCCCGCGCTCACCCTTCTCAGCCTCTGCCAGGTTTCAGCCCTCGCCGCTGACAAGCCCAACATCCTCTTCATCGCCATCGACGACCAGAACGACTGGATCGGTCACATGGGCGGCCACCCCATGGCCAGGACGCCAAATCTCGACAAGCTCGCCGCCCGCGGCACCACCTTCCTCAATGCCCACTGTCAGGCCCCGTTGTGCAATCCCTCCCGCACCAGCCTCATGCTCGGCCTCCGCCCCACCACCACCGGCATCTACGGCCTCTCCCCCTGGTTCCGCACCCTGCCGCAGTGGAAGGACCGCGTCCCCCTCCCGCAGCATCTCGCCAGCAACGGTTACCGCACCATGGCCACAGGCAAGATTTACCACGGCCAGGGCGGCGGTGGAGGTGCGGGCGGCAAGGGAAAAAAGAACAAGGCCAAAAACGCAGATGCCGCCGTACCTGCCCCCGAGTTCCACGTCACCGCCCCCTACGGCGGCGTCGGCACCCGCCCGCCGCAAAAGCTCACCCCGCCCGCGCCCATGGGCAATCATCCCCTCATGGACTGGGGCGTCTGGCCTCTCGACAATGACGACACCGGCAAGGGCGACTACCAGGTCGCCAGTTGGACCGTCGAGCAAATAAAAGCCGCCCCCAAAGACCAGCCCTTCTTCCTCGCCGCAGGCTTCTTCCTCCCCCATGTCCCATGCTACGCCACCCAGAAGTGGTTCGACCTCTATCCCGATGACGACAGCGTCCTGCCCAAGGTCCTCGCCGACGACCGCGCCGACACCCCCCGCTTCTCCTGGTGCCTCCATTGGAGCCTCCCGGAGCCACGCCTCAAATGGGTCAAGGAGAACAACCAATGGCGCAATCTCGTCCGCAGCTACCTCGCCTGCACCAGCTTCGTCGATGCCCAGATCGGCCGCCTCCTCACCGCGCTCGATGAGGCCGGCCTCGCCGACAACACCATCGTCGTCGTCTGGGGGGACCACGGCTGGCATCTTGGTGAAAAGGCCATCACCGGCAAAAACACCCTCTGGGACCGTGGCACCAAGGTCCCCCTCATCTTCGCCGGTCCCGGTGTGAAGCCCGGCCAGCGCTGCACCCAGCCCGCCGAGCTTCTCGACATCTATCCCACCCTCATCGAGCTCACCGCCTCCACCGCCCGCACCGATCTCGAAGGCACCAGCCTCCTCCCCCAGCTCAAGGACGCCACCACCCCGCGCGACCGCCCCGCCATCACCAGCCACAATCAGGGCAACCACGGCATCCGCTCCGAGCACTGGCGCTACATCCGCTACGCCGACGGCAGCGAGGAGCTCTACGACATGCGCAACGACCCCAACGAATGGACAAACCTCGCCTCCAAGCCCGAGATGAAGCCCATCATCCAAGCCCATCAAAAATGGCTCCCCAAGATCGACCTCCCCCCCGCCCCCAACAGCGCCAGCCGCATCCTCACCTACGACAAGGCCACCGACGAAGCCATCTGGGAAGGCTCAACAGTGAAGCGCGGAGATCCCATTCCTGAATAAGGGGCTGGTGAGAAGCCAGAAGTGAGAGGTGAGAAATGCAGTAAGCTTCTGACTGCTCCCCTCCCGGTTCCGACTGCTCCCCGCAGTTGCAATCCCCCCCGCCCCGTTGTCTCATGACGGCCCGTTTCCAGCCACCACCATGAAACTTCGTCTTTCCCTCATCGCGCTCTGCCTCGGTCTTGCCATCAGCAGCGCCATGGCCGCAGGCATGAACACCGCGCCCGCCAACGCGTCCCATGCCCAGATGCCCGTCCCGGATGCCGCCAAAGCGCAGCGCCCGCAGGCCGTCGCCGCACCGGCCAAAGGCGAGCGCATCATCTTCGTGGGCAATGGTCTTGCCGAGCGCGATGTCCACTACAGCCGCCTCGAAACCGAGCTGCATCTGCGCTATCCTGACAGCGCCCTCTTCGTGCGCAACATGGGCCACGTCGGCGACACCCCCGGCTTCCGCCCGCATCCCGCCCGCGTCTCCCAGTGGGCCTTCCCCGGCGCGGAGAAATTCCATCCCGAGCTCAACGTCCATCATGGCAAGGGCTTCTTCCCCATGCCGGATGAATGGCTCGCCTTCCTCAAGGCCGACACCATCGTCGGCTTCTTCGGCTACAACGAGTCCTTCGACGGCCCCTCCAAAGTCGCCAACTTCCAGGCAGAGCTGGACGCCTGGGTCGTCCACACCTTGGGCAAGGCCTACAACGGCAGGACCGCCCCCCGCCTCGTCCTCGCCTCCCCCATCGCCTTCGAAAACCAGTCCACCAAGCGCGACCTGCCAAACGGCGAAAAGGAAAACGCCAGCCTCATCCTCTACGCCGCCGCCGTCGAGGCCGTCGCCCGGAAGCACGGCCTCACCTACATCGACCTCTTCACCCCCACTAAGGAGCTTTACGCCAGGGCCTCCGCCCCGCTCACCACCCTCGGCTTCGTGCCGAATGAGGAGGGCTACAAGGCCCTCGCCGAAGTCCTCGCCACCGGCTTGTTTGGCCACCAGTCCCGCGTTTCCAAGGCTGATCCGGATCTGCTCCACCAGGCCGTGAAGCAGAAAGACTGGTTCTGGAACAACGACTACAACCTCCTCAACGGCGTCCACAGCCACGGTCAGCGTTACGACCCCTTCGGCCCGCAGAACTACCCCGACGAGGTCAGAAAAACCCGCGAGATGGCCGCCCTGCGCGACACCCTCATCCACAGCATCGCCTCCGGCAAAAAGACCGACCTCGTCGTGGACGACAGCAAGACCCACGCCCTCCCGCCCGTCCCCACAAACTACCAGCCCAGCGTCAAAAACGGCAGCGAAAAATACCTCTACGGCGAGGACGCCCTCAAGTCCCTCACCGTCCCGGAAGGCTACAAGGTCGAGCTCTTCGCCTCCGAAAAAGAGTTCCCCAACCTCGCCAACCCCATGCAGCTCTCCTTTGACGACAAAGGCCGCCTCTGGGTCGCCGTCATGCCCATCTACCCGCACTATCGCCCCGGCGACGCACTGCCCAATGACAAGCTCCTCATTTATGAGGACACCGACGGTGACGGCAAGGCCGACAAGGAAACCGTCTTCGCCGAGAACCTGCACCTCCCCATCGGCTTCGAGTTCGCCCCCGAAGGCGTCTATCTCTCCGAGGAGCCCAACCTCGTCCTCCTGCGCGACACCAATGGCGACGACAAGGCCGACACCAAGGAAATCGTCCTCGGCGGCTTCGACACCCACGACACCCACCACGCCATCAGCGCCTACACCGCCGACCCCAGCGGCGCCTTCATCCTGTGCGAGGGCGTCTTCCTCCACTCCAATATCGAGACCCCCTACGGCCCCGTCCGTTGTGTGGACGGCGGCTTCCTCCGTTACAGCCCGCAGCGCGGCCAGCTCGAGCGCACCGCCCAGCTCAGCATCCCCAATCCCTGGGGCGTCGTCTTCGACGCCTGGGGCCAGGACTTCTTCCTCCACACCTCCGGCACCAGCATGAACTGGATGCTCCCCGTCTCCGTGAAGCCCGCCTTCGGCAGCAAGACCCCCTCCACCCCGGACCTCGTCCCCAAAGGCCAGAGCGTCCGCCCCACCTCCGGCCTGGAGGTCGTCTCCTCCCGCCACTTCCCGGATGAGGTCCAGGGAGACCTCCTCCTCTGCAATGCCATCGGCTTCCTCGGCATGTGGCTGGCCACGCGCGGCAACATCCGCACCACGGCGGCTGCCACCAAGAGC
>CAZPSQ010000094.1:0-18614 GCA_964588755.1 uncultured Prosthecobacter sp.
ACGTCACGCACGTCATCCGCGGGGAGGACCACTTGACCAACACCGCCAAGCACATCGCGCTGTTCCGCGCCTTTGGCGTCGAGCCGCCTAAATATGCGCACATCCCGCTGATCCTGAATATCGATGGCACCAAGATGAGCAAGCGGGATGCGGGCAGCGCCATCGAGCACAGCTACATGAACGGTGGCTTTCTTCCCGACGCTGTCTTCAATTACCTCTGCATGCTCGGCTGGACGCCGAAGGCCGAGAGTGAAAAGCTCTCCCGCCAGCAGCTTGTGGAGCTCTTTGAAGCCACAGCCATCCACAGCAGCAACGCCAAGTTCGACATCAAGAAGGCCCAGTGGTTCAACGCGCAATACCTGCGCGAGCTAAGTCCGGAGGACATGCTGCGGCAGGCCCGGCCGTTCCTGACCAATGCTGGCATTTCCTGGTCTGATGACGTCATGGCGGCGGCGGCTGTGCACAGCGTGCGCGAGAAGGTGAGCCTCCTCACCGAGTTCCCCGAGTGGGTGCATTACTTCTTCCGCGAGGACTATCCCTTCGAGGCGGATGTGGTGGCCAAGCTCAAGGCCAAGCCGGAAAACGCGGACCTCCTGAAGGCCGTGGCCGGGCAGTTTACGGCAGCTTCCGAATGGACGGAGCAAAGCGTCCACGACGCCGTGGAAGCCGCCGCCAAGGCTGCCAGCGTGAAGCCGGGCGCGCTGATGCCGCTGCTGCGGTTTGCCCTGAGCGGGCAGTCCAGTGGGCCGGGTGTGACGACGATCGCGCACCTCATTGGCAAGGGCAGCACGGTGGGCCGCATCGAGCGCACGCTCACAGAAATTTTGGCCTTGTGACAGGCTGGTCCGGTGCAAACTTTGTAAAACTGCGGTGTATCACCTGTTCCTATGAAACACATTTTGGTTCCAGCCGGAGTCCTTCTCCTGCTCACGTCTGGCTGCACCACTCCCGCCAGCTATGTGGCCGCGCATCCGGAGCTTCCGGCGAACATTGCGAACAGCATTCGCCAGGGGGACGTGGTGGCGGGAATGACGCGGGACCAAGTGCAACTCGTCTGGGGTTCGCCTGAGAGGAAGTCCGTGTGGGATGGGGGGGACAGCTGGTCCTACAAGCGCCCAGCCAATCGCGGTGCAGGCGGGTCCGCAGGCGGTCCGGGCATGCCCCCTGTTCCAAGCACCATGCAGCAGGATCAAGAACCTGCCGACATCTTCCCTGTAGGCGGGGTGAAACCTCAAAAAATGGTCTATTTCCGAGGGGACCGGGTGGTGCTTGTGGAGAAGGCTGCCGGTGAGCTCTGAGCTCTTCCATCCCCACCCCGCTGCCCTGGCTCTGCGGGATCTGGTTGAATCCTCCTCATTCAGCGGTGTGATGGAGGTGACCGTTCGTGGGCGCACGCTGCTCCAGCAGGCGCGGGGGCTGGCCAACCGAGAAACGCGGCAACGCAACTGCCTTGAAACACGGTTTGCCACAGGATCGGTCAGCAAGATCTTCACGGCGGCCTGTCTGGGGCGCATGGTGGACGCGGGGCTTTGCCATTTTGATCAGTCTTTGACCAGCATCGTCACGGCGCTGCGGCCCCACTATGGTGAGAGCCTCACCCTGGCATCCCTGCTTTCCCATCGGTCCGGACTTGGCGACTACATCGATGACGACGCGGCGCTGCCCTTTGCGGGAATGGACACTGCGAAACTGAATGGACCTGCGGATTTCCTGCCCCATGTCCTCCGTGCAGAACGGCATCCGCCGGGAGCCTATCGCTACAGCTCAGCCGGGTTCATCCTGCTGGGCCTTGCCATCGAGGCGCTTGCCGCAGAGCCTTTTCCAGCGGCCATGGCCCGGTGGGTGTTTCAGCCAGCAGGGCTGTCAGGCACGGGCTTTCCGTTTCTTAATGTGCCGGCCCCGGACATCGCCGTGGGATGCCTGCCGGACGGCAGCCTTCATTTCTCCCACCTGCCGCGAACCGGCGGCCCGGATGGGGGTGTCGTGACACGGCTCTCCGACTTGCGCCGTTTTTTTGACCACTTGAGGCGGGACCAGCTTCTCACCCGCTCTACGCGCCAGTTTCTTTTTCAACAGACCAGCCAGATCAATGAACATGCGGCTTGTGCGCATGGGTTTAAAATTGTCAGCATCGGCGGTGAGCCGTGGCCCGGTCATACTGGCAGCGATCCGGGCGTGTCGGCCAGGGTGGCCTTTTCCCGAGACCATGACTCGTCCATCATCGTGCTATGCAATGTGGAGGACGTGGCGTTTCAGGCCTTTGGGCTGGCGCGTGAGTGGTTGGGTGCGGGCGCATGAGCCTGAAGCCTGCCTGCTCTTCGACAGGCGAACGCCAGGGGCCTCTTTACATCGGCGGAAAGGTTTGGAAGCCCAGGTGCCGCATCAGGCCATCACCGCCTTCACAGCGTGATGCTCCTCCACCCCGGTGAGCCTCTGGTCCAGCCCCTGGAACTTGTAACTGAACCGGTTGTTGTCGATTCCCATGAGGTTCAGGATCGTGGCGTTGATGTCATTGATGTGCACGGGATCCTTCACGATGTTATAGCTGAAGTCGTCCGTCTCCCCGTGTTCGATGCCGCCTTTCACACCGCCGCCGGCCATCCACATGGTAAAGCAGCGCGGATGGTGGTCGCGGCCGTAGTTGTCCTTCGTCAGCGTGCCTTGGGAATACACCGTGCGGCCGAATTCGCCGCCCCACACCACCAGCGTGTCCTCCAGCAGCCCGCGCTGCTTGAGATCCATCACCAGCGCGGCGCAGGCCTGTTCCGTGTCCTTCACCTGGGCTGCAATGTTCTTCGGCAGCCCGCTGTGCTGGTCCCACCCGCGATGCAAAAGCTGCACCACGCGCGTGCCGCGCTCGATCAGCCGCCGTGCCATGATGGCGCTGTGGGTGAAGCTGCCGCTGCGGTGCACATCCTCGCCATACATCTCCAGCGTGGCCTTGCTCTCCTTGCTCAGGTCCGTCAGCTCCGGCACGCTGCTCTGCATCCGGAAGGCCATCTCATATTGGGCAATGCGCGTCTGGATTTCTGGATCGCCCACCCGCGCGTGGTTGATCTGGTTGATCTGGTTCAGCGCGTCCAGCATCGTGCGCCGGTCGCCGGAGTCCACGCCCGGCGGATTTTTCACATACAGCACAGGATCGCCCTGGCCGCGCAGCGCCACTCCTGTGTACTTTGTGGCCAGAAAGCCGCTGCTCCACATGCGGGTGAACAGGGCCTGCGCATTCCCCGTGGCGGGAAAGCTGGGGGTGAAGACCACGAAGGCTGGCAGGTCATTGCTCACGCTGCCCAGGCCATAGCTCAGCCAGGAGCCGATGCTCGGCTTTCCCGGCACCTCGCTGCCCGTCATCACGAAAGTGCAGGCCGGGTCGTGGTTGATCGCGCTGGTGTGCACGCTCTTGATCACCGCGATCTCGTCCACGATCTTTGCTGTGTGCGGCAGCAGCTCGCTCACAAAACGGCCGCACTGCCCATGCTGCGCAAACTTGAACATGGAGGGCGCCACCGGCAGTCGTGCCTGGCCGCTTGTCATCGTGGTGATGCGCTGCCCGTTGCGGATGCTCTCCGGCAGGTCCTTGTCAAAATGCGCCTGCAGCCCGGGCTTGTGATCCCAAAGGTCAAGCTGGGAGGGCGCTCCGTTCATGTGCAGATAGATCAGGCGTTTCGCCTTCGGCGCAAAATGCGGCAGCCCGGGCAAGGCCTGATGGATGGCGCCGGAGGCAGGCTCCCCCGCCTTGGCCGCAAACTGCGAGCCCAGCATGCCGGCCAGCGCAATGTTGCCCGCACGCAGCCCCACGCCGCCAAAGAACTGACGCCGGGTCTGCTGCCGATGAAATTCAAGAAAGGGGTCCATGTTGACCAGTAATACGAAGCAGCCTGGGCCGACTTTACGGAAAGCAACGCGTTCCGGACACGTTCCAAACCGCTCCAACCATGCCCTTCCGCCTGCTTCTTCTTCTCGCCTTGTGCTGCCCGTTCCTGCTTTCCGCCGCCCCTGGCCGGTCGAAGCCCAATGTCGTCTTCATCCTGGTGGATGACCTGCGCTGGAACGCCCTCGGCTGCATGGGCGACAAAATCGTGCAGACGCCGAACATCGACCGCCTCGCCAGGGAAGGGGTGCTGTTTAAAAACATGTTCGTCACCACCTCCATCTGTTCGGTCAGCCGTGCCACCGTCCTTACTGGCCAGTGGATGCGCCGCCACGGCATCGTGGACTTCGCCACCGGCATCAGCGACGAAAAGTGGAAGGACACCTATCCCGCCCAGTTCCATGCCGCAGGCTATCACACCGGCTTCGTCGGCAAATACGGCGTGGGAAATCCCGCCGTCACCGCTGCCCGCGGCACCAGTTTCGACTTCTGGCGTGGCGAGCCGGGGCAGGCAGGCCGATTCTTCATCGAGCCCAACGACCCCACGCGCAAACACAAGACCGCCAAGATGGGAGATGACGCGTTGGCCTTCCTGGCCGATGCGCCCCGGGACAAGCCCTTCTCCCTCAGCATCAGCTTCAACGCCGTGCATGCCCGCGACCATGAGCAGCGCGAGTACGAGCCGGACTCACGCGAGGAAGGCCTGTACGACGGCATTGAGATCCCGCTGCCCGAGCTGGCCACGGAGGAGGCTTTCAAACGTCTCCCGGAGTTTGTGCGGAAGAGTGAGGGCCGCACCCGCTGGACCTGGCGCTTTGATGAGCCCCAGAAAGCCCAGAACATTCTGCGTGATTACTACCGCCTCATCACCGGAATGGACCGTGAAGTCGGCCGCATCCTGGACACCCTCCAGCAGCAAAATCTCGCTGACAACACCATCGTCATCTTCACCGCCGACAACGGATACGCTTTCGCTGACCGCGGTCTGGCCGACAAATGGTACGCCTACGAGGAGGATATCCGCGTCGCCCTCATCATCAAAGACCCACGTCTCCCCAAGTCCCGCCAAGGAACCGCTGTGGACGCCTGCGCCCTCAACGTCGATCTGGCTCCCACCATGCTCGACCTCGCTGGAATCCCGGTCCCTGCCGTCATGCAAGGCCGCAGCCTCAAGCCCCTCCTCGAAGGCAACATGTGCTCCGACTGGCGCACCGAGTTCTTTTACGAGCACCATTCCGTCCCCAAACGCATTCCTCCTGTCGAGGCCGTTCGCACCCAAAAGTGGAAATACATCCGCTGGATCGCCCCCAATCCCGTCACCGAAGAACTCTACGACCTGGAGGCCGATCCGCTGGAGGAGAGAAATCTGGCAGGGGACCCCGGCAGGGCCGAGGTCTTGCAGGAAATGCAAACCAAGTGGGCGAACATGGCCGCAGCTGCCAGATAATGGCAGGGGGGGCTGACTGGCTCGGAACGCAGAGCATGTGTCACGTAGCATTCGTGACCATCCACGGCACAAGTTCCTGCCGCCGCTCCTGGTCTGCCTGGAAGGGGTGTGGCCTTTGATTTTTCAAAGTGGAGCCAGCAGTCGGAATCGAACCGACGACCAGCGGTTTACAAAACCGCTGCTCTACCGCTGAGCTATGCTGGCGTCGCGAAGGATGACGATCCTAAACGCGTCGTGGCGTTCGGCAAATGGATTTCACGCCTGTTGTGGCATGTTTTATGGGGGCGGGGCTATTCCTCGCCGGTCTCGTCCTCCTCCCATTCCTGCATGAGGCGGGAGAGCTTGCGCTTGATGCCCACCTTGGCCACCGCATTCATGCGGTCGATGAAGAGGATGCCGTTGAGGTGGTCGATCTCATGCTGAAAGGCGCGGGCCAGCAGGCCGTCTGTCTCCACCGTGGTCGTCTTGCCCTCAAGGTCGGTGTAGCTCACCTTGATGCCGCAGGAGCGGCGGATGTCCGCGCGCAGGCGGGGGAAGGAGAGGCAGCCCTCCTCGCCCAGCTCCTTGTCGCTGCCGAGCTCCAGCTTCGGATTCATGAAGATGATGGGCATCTGCTGCACCATGTCCACCGGCTGGCCGTCCACCTTCATGAAGGTGATGCAGCTGGGATTGTGGGAGACATCGATCACGGCGAGCTGCACGTCCACGCCCACCTGCGGCGCGGCCAGGCCCACGCCGTTGGCGTCGGCCATGGTCTCCAGCATGTCGGCGGCCAGGGTGCGGATTTCGGGAGTGACCTCGGTCACGGGACGGCACTTGGCGCGGAGCACTGGCTCAGGGTAGCGGACGATTTTGCGGATCATTGGTATGAATCTCCTCATATCATCACCTTTTCTGCCGCTCAAGCCTCTGTGGGCGGTTTGTTTGTCCTTGCCAAAGCTGGCACGTCTCCCTAGCCTCGCGGCCTTTCCTCCCCAATTTATGACCGCTCCCGCCGCCTCGACGATCAAGAACAAGCTCTTCATCATGATGATCCTTGAGATCGCCATTTGGGGGGCGTGGCAGATCAAAATCTTCTCCTACATGGGAATGCTGGGTTTCGATGAGCTTCAGCAGTGGCTCGTTGGCAGCTCCTTCGGCATCGCCTCCATCCTGGGCATATTCTTCAGCAACCAGTTTGCCGACCGGAATTTTTCGGCGGAGCGCTTCCTGGCTTTCAGCCATCTGGTGGGGGGGCTTGCGCTGGTGGCCACCGCGTTTCAGACCACGTTCTGGCCTTTCTTCGCCTGCTTCCTGGTGTACTGCCTGCTGTATGTGCCGACGATCTCCGTCACGAACTCGCTGGCCTTCGCCAACCTGCAGGACCCGGCCAAGGACTTTGGGTTTGTGCGCATGGGCGGCACCATCGGCTGGATCGTCGTGAGCTGGCCGTTCATCTTCCTCCTCAGTGAAAAGGCGGGCGCCAGTGAGACGCGCTGGGTCTTCATTGTGGCGGGCATCATCTCCTTCGTCCTGGCCGCCTTCAGCCTCACGCTGCCGCACACGCCGCCGCGCAAGAATGCGGAAGGCATGGACAAGGCGGCCTGGCTGAAGGCGCTGAAACTCCTGGGCAACCCCTTCGTGCTGGTGCTCTTCATCGTCACCTTCATCGACTCCACCATTCACAACGGCTACTTCGTGGTGGTGGACGGCTTCCTGCAGAAGGTGGGCATCTCAGCAAACATGAGCATGGTGGTCAGCAGCATCGGCCAGGTGGCGGAAATTGTCACGATGGTGGTCCTTGGCGTGGTCTTGAAGAAGCTGGGCTGGAAGACCACCTTGATCATCGGCATCTTTGGCCATGCGGCGCGTTTTGCCATCTTTGCCTACTGCCAGGAGTCGGCCTGGCTCATCGTGGCCATCCAGGTCCTGCACGGCATCTGCTACGCCTTCTACTTTGTGACCGTTTACATCTTTGTGGATGCGGTCTTTCCGAAGGACATCCGCTCCAGCGCGCAGGGCCTTTTCAATCTGCTCATCCTCGGCATCGGCATGGTGGTGGCCAGCAAGCTCTTCCCTGCGCTGCTAAAGCACTACACGCACGACGGCGTGGTGGACTACAAGCAGCTCTTCCTGGTCCCCACGGGCATGGCCCTGGCTGGCATCGTGCTGCTGGCCCTGTTCTTCCGTCCGCCCACCCATGGTCCGGTGGGCGAGGTGAAACATTGATGGCAAGGCTGGCGTTCACGGCAGATTCCAGCCATGAAAACCATTCTGCTCCTTTCCCTTGTCCTGGCGGTGCCGCTGTGCGCCGCTGACAAAAAGCCAAAGCCGATGCGGATGAAGGACATCCGTGCGGGGGAGACGCTGATCGCGGACAACTTCGATGGTGAGAAGCTGGATGCGAAATGGCAGTTCAACAAAGGCGGAGACGAGTTTGGCGCGAAGTTCTCCGTCAAGGACGGCGCGCTGGAGCTGGACCAGGGCGGCGCCAAGGGAGCGGTGCTGTGGCGGGAATTCCCCACACAGACGCAGGACGGCTCCATCCAGCTGCTGGTGAAGCCGTGGGCCTGCAACTGGATCGCCTTCGGCTTTTACGGGCCGCCGGATGAGGCGGACAAACGCCCCGCCGCGCACCGCAGGCTGGCCGTGGTGATTTCCAAAAACGGCGGGGTTGTCATCCGCGACATCGAAAGCCGGGATCCGCTGAAGGCGGTGAACCTGAAGCTGGCTGCTGATGAATGGCACCGCGTCTGCTTTGAGTCGAAAGGGGACAAGATCACCATCCAGGTGAATGACCGCGTGGCGCTGGAGTATCAGACGGAGCTGACGACCGGCCCCAAGGCGGGCCTGCTGATCAATCTGTATGGCGGAAAGGCCAGCGTGGACGAGGTCGAGGTGAAGGCGGCGGCGGTGAGGTGAAATAGCATTCGCGGGGGAGTTCGGAATGCTGTTGGTTTGCCGTCACACGCATTCCTTCCCCATGAACCCACCCGGCCTCGACAACCTCCTCACCTGCCTGCGTTTCCCCTCCGTCTCCACCGACTCCCAGCGTCGTGACGACACGCGCGCCTGCGCCGAATGGCTGCTCAGCAAGATTCGCGAAATGGGGCTGGTGGGTGAGCTGCGGGAGACGCCGGGCCACCCGGTGCTGCTGGCAAAAAACAAGCACCTCCCCGGACGCCGCACCGTGCTGCTCTACGGCCACTACGATGTGCAGCCAGCCGAGCCGCTGAATGAGTGGAAGTCCCCCGCCTTTGAGCCAACCATTCGCGACGGACGCATCTACTGCCGTGGGGCCACGGACAACAAGGGGCAGCTCATGGCGCACGTGCAGGGTCTGGCGGAGACCTTGGAAAAGCACGCGGACCTGCCGGTGAACCTCATTGTTTTGTTCGAGGGTGAGGAGGAAATCGGCAGCCCGAATTTGAAACCCTTTTTGCAGAAGTATCGCGACGAGCTGAAGTGCGATGTCGTGGCCATTTCGGACACTGGCATGGTGGCTCCGGGCGTGGGCACATTCACCTATGGCCTGCGTGGCATCGCCTGCGCGGAGGCACGCATCACCGGCCCCACGATCGACCTCCACAGCGGCATCTTCGGCGGTGCGGTGGCGAATCCCGTGACGGCCGTGGCACGCCTCACCGCCACGCTGCATCACGCGGATGGCAAAGTGGCCATCGAAGGCTTTTACGATGGCGTGCGCGACATCGCAGACTGGGAGCGCCAGGCCTGGGCGGCCCTGGGGGATGGCGATGCGGAGATGCTGGAGCTCACCGGATCACCCGCGCTCTTTGGCGAGCCGGGCTACACCGAGCGCGAACGCCGCTGGGCAAGGCCCACCGTGGAAGTCAATGGCATCGGCGGCGGCTATCAAGGTGAAGGCTCCAAGACAGTGATCGGCCGTGAGGCGTTTGTGAAGCTGTCCTGCCGCCTCGTCCCCGATCAAAACCCGGATGAAATCTTGAAGCGTCTGGAGGCGCATCTGCGCGGGCATGCGCCCCAGGGGGTGCGGCTGATCTTCGTGCCAGGCCACACCGGCATGCCCTACATCATGGACCCGCATTCACCGCTCGGCACGGCCGCGCAGCGTGCGTTGAAGAAGGTGTTTGGTGAGAATGTGGCGCTCATCCGTGAGGGCGGCAGCATCCCCATTGTGCAGGCATTCAAAGACGTGCTGGGAGTGGACACGCTGCTGCTTGGGCTGGCTCTTCCAGACTGCCAGGCACATGCGCCGAATGAGAACTTCCCTATCGAAAACTATGCCGCAGGTGTGAAGCTAAACCAGGCGCTGCTGGCGGAGTTGGCATGAATTTTCCATGACACGCGCAACCAAGCTTCGATGCGTTTGTTTGAGGCTGCGTGCTTCAACAACCAAACACACGCACGACCCATGAAACTTAAAAAATCGCTCCTCCAGGGTTTTGGCTTTCTTTGCCTGACCTGTTTTGCCATCGCACAGGACGCACCGAAAGACGCGCCCTCCGACAAGCCCGCGCCACCTCCCGCCAAGCCTGATGCGCCTCCTGGTGGCCGGTCGCAGGGTGGTCCCCCGGGCGGTGATCCAAGCGCACGTCTGGCCGAGTTCATCAAGCGCGCCGACACCGACAACGACGGCAAAATCAGCAAGGAAGAGTTCTCCAACATGGGCAAGCGCGAGTCCGAAGACCGCTTCTCCAAGATGGACACGAATGGCGATGGCTTTGTCGATCAGGCGGAAGTCGCCGCGCTGGCGCAAAATCTGCGCCGCGGTCCGGAAGGGCAGGGCATGCGCCGCCCCGGTGGTGACAGCGGCCCTCAAGGCGGTGGGGAAGGTGGCTTCCGCCGTCCACCAGGCGAAGGGCAGGGCGGTCCACGTCCCGACGGTGAGCGCCGCGAAGGACAAGGCGGCCCACGTCCCGATGGGGAGCGCCGTGATGGTCAGAGTCCAGGCATGCGCCCCGGTGGCGAAGGCGGCCGCGGCATGGGCATGTTTGGTGACCCCAAGGAGAGCTTCAAACGCATGGACTCGGATGGCAACGGCAGCATCTCCGAGGATGAATACATCAAGGCCACCGAAAGGATGCGCGAGATGATGCGCAGCCGTGGTGGCCAGCCTGGGCAGGGTGGCCCTGGTGGCTTCCGCCGTCCCGATGGCGACCGCAGGCCAGACGGCCCTCCTGGTGGAGATGGGGGTTTCCGCCGTCCTCCGGTGGAGGGCGGCCAGCCCAAGCCTGAAGGCGGCCAGCCTGCGCCAACACCAGAGGGCGACAAACCCAAGGATGCAGCCTGAGCGTCTGAGAGGGCGCTCTTGATCAAACCGTAGTTTCAGTGGCGGGATGGCCGGATGGTCATCCCGCCATTTGTTTTTGATGAAGTTGCATCCTGCACGCCTCATGGTTTGCCTGATGGCAAAGCCATGTCGTGAACTGATGGCAAAGCTTGTCGTTTGTGTGGAGGGGGCTTATGAATAAAGCATGGTCGCAGTCGTCGGCTTCAGTGCCCCCAACCCCATTTCCAGCCTTGGACAATCCTTTCGCCTGCTGCTTCCCATGCTGGTGGCAGGCTGCGGAATAGGTTCGGCATCACTTTCATACGGGCAGGAGCAGCAGCCCGCGACCGGGTTTGTGCCGGGCGCGGGGACGCGTGCGGATGTCAAGCCTTACTACTTCGCCATCCCGGCGCCACGCGGGCAGATCCTGGACCGCAAAGGGCGGCCGCTGGCACAAAACGGCATGGTCCACCGGGTGCTGGTCACCGTGCCCGCCGCGCAGCGCGGCACATTGGTGGCCTACACCGCCTGGCTGGAGCAGACGCTCACCAGCCTGCGGCAAGATCTGCCCATGGTCCGCTTGCCGGACCCCGAGCTTTTAAAACGCCACTATGAAAGCCGGCGTGAGCTGCCCGTCCCGGTGAGCGACGCTCTGAAGGACGAGCTGACCATCGACGCGCAGAAGCACCCGCATGCCAATGTGCGCACCGAGTATGTGCGCCATTACCCCCAGGGAGACATGGCAGCGCACCTTCTGGGCTATGTCTCCGCAGATGGTGCCCCACCTGCCGGCGAGATCCTGCGTGGGGAGCCGCTGTGGCAGCGCACGCGCGGGGCATCCGGCCTGGAGGCAGCCTTCAACACACAGCTCACCGGCGCTGATGGAACCTTGTGCGTGGCGCTGTCCGATGCTGGCATCATCGAGTATGAGCAGGTCTTTGCGGCTCCGCAGGCAGGCAGGGACGTCGTGACCACGCTGAATCTGGAAACTCAGCGTCTGGCCGAGGGCGCGCTGGCCCAGTCCGGCAAGCGCGGCGCCATCGTCATTGTGGACGCCTTCACCGGTGACATTCGTGCCATGGTCAGCAACCCGCGCTTTGATCCCAATGCCTTTGCGCGGGGCATCTCTGCCACCGATTTCACGGCGCTCACGCAAAACATCGACGGTCCGCTCTTTGACCGTGCCGTGCAGGGCAGCTACCCGCCGGGCTCGGTCTTCAAGCCATTCGTTGTCCTGGCAGGCATGCGTGCTGCGACGGTGGATGCCTATCGTGAGTTTGACTGCGGCCCTTCCCTCATGATTGACGGGCGCGAGTTCGACAACTGGTCGAAGGATGATCGTGGCTGGTTCAATGCGCGTGCCGCCATCGTACGCTCCTGCAATACTTACTTTTACCAGTCCGCCATGGTCACGCGGGACCTGCCCATCCTTTACATGGCGCATGAGTTTGGTTTTGGCCAGCCCCCAGTGCTGCCTTTGAAGGCCTCCGCAGGCTCCCTGCCAAAGCGTGCTCCGTCCAATCATGACCTGGCCAATCTGTCCATCGGCCAGGGGGTCACGGAGGCCTCGCCATTGCAGGTGGCCATGGCCATGGCCACCCTGGCCAATGGTGCCTGCCGTCCACGCCCCCGGCTGGTCATGCAGACACAATCACAGTCCGGGCAGGTGGGGGACGTGGCCAGCCCGTGCCGCGAGGCATTGATGCCGGTGAGCGGCACCGATCTGGAGTCCGTGCGCCATGCCATGTTTGGCGTGGTGAACCACGCGAATGGCACTGGCAAGGCAGCCCGCCTGAAGAAGGTGGCCGTGTTTGGAAAAACTGGAACAGCCCAGTGGGTGCTGCGCGGGGCCAAGGCCAACGTGGTCTGGTTCGCCGGTTATGTGGACACCCAGCCGCCGCTGGCCTTTGCGGTCACGATCGAGGGAAATGCAAACCAGGGCGGCCTGTCTGGCGGTGGCACGGCGGCGCCCGTCATTGCCAAGGTGTTGCGGGACATTGAGGCCAAACCCGAGGCTCATGCCGTGAAGTTTGAGCCTGGGTCCGTAATTGAGGAAACCGATCCACTGACCACGCCTTCGACTCCGGAGTTCTTCTATGGCGGGCCTCCCGTGCCACCGCCGCCACAGCGAGACGACGGTGGCTTCTTCTCACGCCTCTTCCGCTGACACGGCCCGCTGGCATTCCCTTTCTTGCTGATCATCCATGATTTCCATCCTTTATAAACTGCGTGGCCGCTGGCGGCGGTTTCCCCGCTGGCTTCGCTGGATCGGCGGCGCGTGCGCCGTGGTCCTTCTCATCGGCCTTATCGTCTTCGGTGCCGTCTGGCGGCACTATGCGGGACTGGCCGCCACGTATGACATGGAGGCGCTGACCCGGGGGCAAAATGAGACACTCATTGTGGATGCCAAGGGGGAGCTCATCGGCAGCGCCAGCGACATTGAGCGCGAGCCTGTCACCCTGCAGGGGGTGCCAAAACACCTCATAGATGCCATCCTCGCCACGGAGGATGCGCGTTTTTATGATCACCCCGGCTTCGACATCATCGGGCTGTCCCGCGCCGCCGTGGCAAACTTCAACTCCAGCGGCATCAAGCAGGGCGGCAGCACCATCACCCAGCAGCTGGCGCGCAATGCCTTCGGCCTGCAAGGGAAGAACTATGAGCGCAAGGTCACTGAGATCTTTCTGGCCATGCGCATCGAGCGTGAGCGCAGCAAGGACCAGATCCTCACCAATTACCTCAACCGCATTTACCTGGGGCACGGTTGCAGCGGCGTGGGGGCTGCCGCGCGCTGCTACTTTGGCAAGGATGTGCGCGACATCACCCTCGTCGAGTCCGCCACCCTGGCCGGCATCATCAAGGCGCCCGTCGCCTTCTCCCCGATTTTGCAGCCAAAGCTGGCCCGGCAGAAGCGTGATCTCACCTTGAGGCGCATGGCCGAGACCGGCGTCATCACCGAGGCCGAGGCCGCCGCCGCCCAGGAGCAGCCCCTCACCGTCCGCTATGACAAGACACGGGTGCGCACCGGCTATGTCCTGGCGGCCGCGCGTGCGGAGTTTCAGGCCATGGGCTTGAAACCGGGCAGTCCGCCCAGCATGACGATGACCCCGCGCCTGGACTGGCAGCACCGTCTGGATGACATGGTGCGCAAGCATCTGGAGGCACTGGCCCCGCAGAACAAGCAATTGCAGGGTGCCGTCATCGTGCTGGACAACCGCTCCGGCGCCATCCTGGCCATGCAGGGCGGGCGCAACTTCACCACCAGCCCGTTCAACCGTGCGCTGGAAGGGGTGCGGCCTCCCGGCACCGCCTTTCTCCCGCTGGTCTATGCCGCCGCGCTTACCCTGAAGCCGGAGACCACCGATGCGGCCCTGCTTGACGGTCCGCTGGACAACCGTCAGGCCATGATCGGCGGTCTCGTCGGCACCCTGGGCGAGTGGGGTGCCGATGGGGAGCCGGTCACCTACACCGGCGGCACCATCACTCCCATGCAGGCCCTGCTGGAAAGCCGCACTGCCGCCACCGTGCGCCTGGGGTATGAGGTGGGCCTTGATCCCCTGCGTGGCGCCCTCAACGGGTGTGGCTTCACCTCCCCGCTGCGCACCGAGGCCGCCTTCACACTCGGCCAGAGCCACGTGAGCCTCATCGAGCTGGCGCGTGCCTTCACCGCCATCGCCAGCGATGGGCGCCCATGCCCCGTGCCGCACTTTCTGCTGGCCTCCGCCTCAGCGCGTGGAGAGGAAATCTTCACCCCTGCCGCTGCCGCCCATGTGCGCGACACCATGATCACCGGCATGACCCGCCCGGAGTATCGCCAGCCTCTTGTCCAGCATGGGCTGGCAAAGAAGAGCATCGCCGGCTTCGGGGGCGTCACTTACGATCGTACGGATGCTTGGTTCATCGGTTCTGACCGCGCCTTGACCTGTCTGGTCTGGATTGGACACGACAAGGACATCCCAATCAGTCCGAAGGCCACGGCAACCAATGCCGCCCTGCCTCTGTGGGCCGCCGTCTTTGCCATGGTCACCGAAGGCAAGCCCCAGGGCTGGGACGCCAAGGCCAGCGACCTCAACCTCCTGGCCGTGCCCCTGCGCGCCCAGCGTGTGGATGGGGACGAACGTGTGCCCGCCATCGCCCCGGTGTCGAAGGTGGTCATCGGTCGCGATCCCTATCGCACCGTCACGGCCACCCCGGTTCCCGTCTCAGTTCCAGCGGCGCGTTAGGCTCTGTGCCGCATGGCGGGCAGCACGGTCGCGCAAGGCAGGGGAAACTCAGGCAATGCTGCTTCGTGACAGCTCATGGCGGGGTGTGTTTCCACTGTTATAAATCTGACGACCGATGGCGATTAAGTTATGCATCTAAATCATTATGCTTATTGGTGTGGTGTTATCGGATCATAAGTGAGGTGAGTGTCGGATTTTGCCTGTTAGGACTCAGTCAAAACGTGTCATGCAAACGGCAATCTTACCACTTGCCAAATGCATGAAATAATACCGAAAAACGCATTTTTGTAATTATAATCAATTGATAATCAGTGTGTTGAAAAACATGGCATGCTCAAGGCTATGAGTATTGGAAAGCAAGCAACCTTTAGTTGCCCTTCAAATACACACCTCGAAAAACCATGAAACGCAACGCTTCCATCCTTGCATCCGCCACTCTTATTTTGGGGTTGGCCAGTTGCTCTTCAACAAGCGAAACTCCACGCGCCACAGTTGTCGGCACATCCGGTTCCGCTTATGTCGTGAGCGCTCCGCCTGCGACCAAAGCTCCGCTGTATTACAGCAATAACGTTGCGCTTCATCACTACGACCCCAGCCTCCACACCCCGTTCACCTACGACCACAGGGGCACCTACCACAACAACTACTATCGCGAGCGCGCCATTCGTGACGCTGTGCGTGAGGCCAAGCGTGGTGGCTCAAGCGTGCATGTGGGCAGCATCGAAACCGCCGCCGAATAAAGGGGTGTTTCTCCCTGCCACTGTTTGAGGCCACACCTCTGTCTGCCACCCCGCCGCGAGGCGCGGGTGGCAGTTGTGTTTCTGGGGCAGAACGCCCCCTCGCGGGGCGCTGATTTGACAAGGACTCCTCTTGCATTAACATGATGAATCGCGCGTCAACATTCTGTTGACGCTCCATCCAAATTCTGCCGCCGAGTCCTGTCGAAGGGCGGACAGGATCCACTTGGCAGGTGGAGGATGATAGTTGTGTCAAATGTGACGGTCGTGGGGACTCAATGGGGAGATGAAGGCAAAGGCAAGGTCATCGACTGGCTGGCCACGCGTGCGGACATCGCGGTTCGTTTTCAAGGCGGCAACAACGCGGGCCACACCATAGCCGTGGGCGACAAGACGTACAAGACAGCGCTGCTGCCATCCACGGTGGTTCAGGGAAAGCTTTCCATCATCGGCAATGGTGCTGTCGTGGATCCCTGGGCTTTGTTGGAGGAGATCGACAGAGCGCGTGCGGTGGGTTTGGTTGTGACCCCGGAAAATCTGATGCTGTCGGAGGCGGCCATCGTTGTGCTGCCGCTTCATCGCGAGCTCGACCTGGCGCGGGAGAAGCGCGCAGGGGACAAGAAGATCGGCACCACAGGGCGTGGCATCGGCCCTGCCTATGAGGACAAGGCGGGCCGCCGAGCCATCCGCTACGCCGACCTCGCCGATCCTGCGGCCTTGCGCGACCGTGTGGACCGCCTGCTGGCGCATCACAACCCGCTGCGTGCCGACCTGGGGTTGGTGTCTTTGGCAGCCGAGGGGATTCTCAGCTCCCTGGAAGATATTCGCCCCCGGCTTGAGGCCCATATCCGACCGGTCGTCTGGCGGATGATCAATGCGGCCATGGCGGACGGGCGGCGTGTTTTGTTTGAAGGCGCGCAGGCTGCCATGCTGGATGTGGACCACGGAACCTATCCCTACACCACCTCCTCCAGCACGGTGGCAGGGCAGGTCTCCGCAGGTGCCGGTGTGGCCGCGTGTGCCATGGGCCGTGTGCTGGGCATCGTGAAAGCCTACACGACACGCGTGGGCGCGGGTCCTTTCCCCACGGAGCTGCTGGATGAAACCGGGGAGCGTCTGACCCAGGGCGGGGCAGGGGGGCTGGGTGCCGAATACGGCACCAACACCGGGCGCAGGCGGCGCTGTGGCTGGTTTGATGCAGTGCTGGTTCGTCAATCCGTGGAGATCAATGGCGTCACCGGCATGGTGCTGACGAAGCTGGATGTGCTGGATGGCCTTCCTTCCATCAAAATCTGCACGGCCTATCTGCTGGACGGCGTCCGCATCGACTATCTGCCTGCCCGTCTGGGAGATGCCATGCGGCTGGAGCCCGTGTACGAGGAAATGGAAGGCTGGACCGAAAGCACCCAAGGCATCCGCGAGTGGGGCCTGCTGCCCGAGGCAGCGCAGCGGTACGTGCGGCGGATTGAAACCCTGGTTGGCGCGCCGCTCTTTCTCCTGGGCACCAGCCCGCAGCGCGACGACACCATCGTGCTACAGGATCCCTTCGTTGACTGAAGAAACCGGGCCAATTGCGAACAAGGGGATGGCTGTCGCCTTGTTCGCGGTTCACACCGCCATGTGTTGGGCGTTATGGTAGCTGACAAACTGCGCGCCAATAGGATGATCCGGGTGCAGGCGAAGCCGCGTGGGGTCAAGGGGAATGGCAAAATAGTCCAGCTCCGCATGGTGAGTCGGGCAGACGCAGATGATGTTCTGAATGATGTCCGGCCCCCGGTGCTCTCCGCCGAGAGGTTGGATATGATGAGCCTCGGCGTATCCCCGCCCGTCGCGAAATTGGATCCGGTAGCCGCAGATTTGACAACGATTGTCGTGCTTCATCTTCACCCATCTGGCCAGGAGGGTGTCACGCAGGATTCTGTAGGTGTGCGTGGGATGGCGCCCTGCCGGGACCCAGTCCAAGTCTGGTGCCTCAGGCGTCAGAGGTGTTGGGGCAGGCGGCTGGCACACGGAGCAAAGTTTGACCGGCTTGTATGCCGGGTATTCACGACCACAAAACCCTTCAGCCTCATCTCGGGAAGGAAAAAGAATCCAGCCTCCATTGGGACCCATTTCGCCGACAGGCTTCAGTGGGCCGAGCTGGCCCTTTTGGGCGATCGCTCGGGACCAATGACAACCTTCGGCGTAATGCAGCACCCGGGTCTTGTTTTTTGTGTCAACGCAGATCCAGTGAGGTGTGGAATCAATCCCTGTCATGAACGCTCTTCTTGGCCCCGGAACCGGGGGTTGCGGCGAGGATCAAAGCCCCATCACTTGCTTCAGGTAGCCGATGCTCTGGCGGGCGATGGTTGGCGCGTCCGGCGTGTAGTCGAACACCTCGGTGGAGAGGTAGCCGGTGTAGTTCGTCTCACGCAGCGCGGCGATGATGGGCTCGTACTTCACCTCGCCCTGGCCGGGGCCGCGCAGGTTAGGATCGTTGGTGTGGAAGTGGACGGTCCATTCCTTGCTGTCGCGGATGATGTCGGGGATGGGCTTGGACTCGTCACTCATGGCCTTCACATCCAGGTGCAGCTTGCAGGAGGGGTGGTCCACCAGCTTGCACAGGCGGATGGTCTCCTCCGCTGTGTTGAGGAAGTTCGTCTCCTTGCGGCCCAGCGGCTCCATGGCGATGACCACGCCGTGTTTGCCACACTCCTCCGCCACCTCGCGCACGCAGTCGGCGGCGCGCTTGAAGCAGTCGTCATAGTTCCACTCAGGCAGCGTGGTGCGCGCCTTCGGGCTGCCCCAAACCATGATCCTGCCGCCCGTGGCACCACAAAACTGCGCCAGATGACGGCCGAACTTCGCCGTCTCCTTGCGCTGTAGGGCGTCCGGTGTGGTGATGTGGAACCAGGAGGGCTTGGTCAGCAGCCAGTGCAGGCCCAGAATTTCCAGGCCGAAGGACTTCGCCTTCGCCGCCAGAGTCAGGGCCTCCTCCACGGTGAGCTCGCGCGGGTCCTCCTTCAGGGTGAAGGGGGCCAGTTCGATGGCCTGGTAGCCGGCGGCGGCCATCGCGGGTCCTCCTTCAGGGTGAAGGGGGCCAGTTCGATGGCCTGGTAGCCGGCGG
>CAZPSQ010000095.1:0-18218 GCA_964588755.1 uncultured Prosthecobacter sp.
GGGGGGAGGGGTTTTGGGGGGGGGGGTGGGGGGGGGGCGGGGGGGGGGGGGGCGTCTGAAGGGGGGGGGGGGTGGCGATGATGACGCGGACGCCGGGGGCTTTGGCGCGGATGAGCTCGATGAGGGTGCGGTAGCCGCTGAGGAAGTCGGGCAGGCCGCCGAGGCGCTCGAACGCGAGCTCCGACCCGTAGCAGAGGAGGACGACGGTGGGCTTCAGCATCTCCAGGTGGGCGGAGAGGCGCTGGAGGCCTTCCTCCGGCTGGCCGAAGTAGGAGCGGGCGTGGCCGAAGACGGTATCGCCACTCCAGGAGAGGTTGCGCACGGTGACTTTGGCCTCGCCGAGGGCGAGGGCGAGGCGGGGCTCAAACGCGCCGTAGCGCTGTTCCCGCTCCAGCACGGTGTTTCCCAGCAGGACGAGGCGGTCGCCGTCTTTGAACTCGAAGGAGGCGGGCTGCTGCGGTGCGGCGGCGGCGGGGGCAGTGCTGCTGCCGGGGGCCTCGACGGTGGGCGTGGGCGTCTGGGCTGCGGCCAGGGCGGCGCTGGCAAGGGAGAACGAGAGCGTGAGGGCTGCTGCGGCGGGGGCTTTCCGGTTCTTCTTCATGAGCATGGGAGGGACATGACGTGGCGTGAGGGCGGGTATTGGAGCGGAGGCAGGGGGGCTTGTCCAGCGCGCAAAGTGTGGCGGTGGCCAGTGCCAGTGCCGGTGCCGGTGGCCCGCCCTCATGTCCTGGGGGCGGCGCGGCCACGGTAGGCCAGGATGAAGAAGACGCAGACGGCGGCGGTCAGCGCGGTCTCCCCCCACCAGAAGCGGGGCCAGTCGGTGACGCCGGCGTGCGTGCAGCCGGCGTGCCACCAGCCGCCGCCCAGGTAGCCCAGCATGTTTCCCACCCCGCTCATCAGCAGGGCCAGCAGGGCCTGCGCGCGCACACGCCAGCGGGGGTCCACCCGCTCCTCCAGGTAGATTTGTGTGGTGATGAAGTAGAGCGTGTAGGCAAAGCCGTGCAGCCAGGTGCCGGTCATCACCCAGGCCTGCGTGTCCATGGTGTTGCAGGCGTAGCGCGCCACGCAGATGGCGATGCCGGAGGTGAACACCCACTTCAGCCGGAAGCGCGCCAGCACGTTGGCCAGCAGCAGCATGACGAGGATCTCCGTGGTCTGTCCCAGGGAGATGACGGCGGAGATGTTTTCCACGCCGAGGTCGTGCAGGTGGCGGGAGGTGTAGGGGTAGAAGGCGGCCAGGGGCACGCTGTAGAGCGCGGCGGTGATGAAGACGACCCTGTGGTCGCGGTGCCGCAGCAGCTCCAGCGCGTCCAGGCCCAGGATCTGCCGCCAGCTCCGCTGCCGCAGCACCTCCCCGGGCGGGATGCGGGGCAGCCGCCACGTCAGCCCCATGACCACCAGCCACAGGCCCGCCGCCACCACGCCGCCGTAGAGGGTGGAGTCCGCGTGGAGGACGAAGCTGACCACCCAGCAGCCGACCATCCAGCCCGCCGTGGCGCAGGCGCGCAGCGGGCCGAACTGCGTCTTGGCATCATGCAGCTGGGAGAAGATGATGCTGCTGGTCACGCTCCACACCGGCAGGGCCACCAGGGCCAGGAGCTGCGCGCAGGCCAGGATGGCGGCGTCCGCCCAGCCCCAGGACAGGGCGCCGCAGGTCAGCAGCAGGGCCGCGCTGGTGGCCGCCGTGAGCCACCGCACCAGCAGCACGGGGGAGTGCCGCTGGTCCGCCATGGCCCCGACGAAGAGGGGGGAGATGAAGGCGGCGACGCTGGTGGTGGCCAGCACCCAGGGGACGAGGTGGCCGCGCCCGTGCGCGGCGAAGACATTGGCCAGCGGCACGCCCCACATGCCCATGGGCAGCGCCGTGCAGAAAAACAGCGTCGCCAGGGTGCTGCGGCTGGCTTTGGCGTCCGGGGCGGGGTCGGGCATCGTTGGTTTCCCTGGAATAATCGATCCGCGTGGAAACTCCAATCGCGGGTTTGGAAAAAGCGCTCCTTGCGCCACCAGCCCGCCTTTTCATCTTCCGCGTCCCTTTCCCCTCCCCTTAGAAGAAGAACACCATGGAAAACGTCATCATCATCGGCACCGGCTGCGCTGGCTACACGGCAGCGATCTACCTCGGCCGCGCCAATTTGAAGCCCCTCATCCTCTCCGGCAACATGCCCGGCGGCCAGCTCACCACGACGACGGAGGTGGAGAACTTTCCCGGCTTCCCCAATGGCATCATGGGCCCGGAGCTGATGATGAACATGCAGACGCAGGCGGAGAAATTCGGCGCGCGGATCGAATACTCCCTCGTCAGCAGCGTGAAGAAGGCTGCCGCGGGCCACTTTGAAGTCACCACGGAAGATGGCGTGGTGCGGGAGGCGCGGACCGTCGTCGTCGCCACCGGCGCGTCCCCGAAGCACCTGGGCCTGCCGAATGAGAAGTCTTTGATCGGCCACGGCCTGACCAGCTGCGCCACGTGCGACGGCGCCTTCTACCGCAATGTGCCGGTGTGCGTGATCGGCGGCGGGGACAGCGCGTGCGAGGAGGCCTCCTTCCTGACCAAGTTTGCCAGCACGGTTTACCTCATCCACCGCCGGGACACCCTGCGCGCGTCGAAGATCATGGCGGACCGCGCCCTGGCCAACCCGAAGATCAAGCCCGTGTGGAACTCCACCGTGAGCGACTACCTCACCGACGAGCAGGGGCAGATGCGCGCTGTGACGCTGGAAAACCTGGTGACGGGTGAGAAGAGCGAGCTGGAGCTGAAGTGCGTCTTCGTGGCCATCGGCCACATCCCCAACGCCCAGTTCCTGGGGGACCTGGTGGACACGGACGAGAACGGCTACATCCTGCAAACCCAGGGCACCCGCACCAAGACGGAGGGCCTCTTTGCCGCCGGGGACGTGGCCGACCATGTGTACCGTCAGGCCATCACCGCCGCCGGCCAGGGCTGCGCCGCCGCGCTGGAGGCGGAGCGCTATCTGGCGGACAAGGGCGTGCATTAACAGCCCCCCCTCAAGCATCCACACGTCGCGTCCTTGCCAGCAGGGATGCGGCGTTTTGCTTTTCACCCGCAGCAAGCGCGTCTGGCAGGGATCGAACCTGCGACCTACGGATTAGAAATCCGCTGCTCTAGTCCACTGAGCTACAGACGCTTTTTTGGCTTTCAGATGGTCACGACTGGATGCGCCCCTCATGTCACATGATCAGCCCGCCCAGCCGGGGGGGCAGGTTGCGTTGGCAATGGCACATAATCAATATCGATTTCACCCGGTGGCATCCATTTCCCGCCCCGCGCTGACAGGCGGCTGCGGCGTGGGCGTGAGGGGGAGATGGTAGCGCGTGCTCTTGAGTGCCCCGGCGCGGACAAGGGCCTGCTTGTCCACCAGGTCTTGCAGGTCACGGGTGGCAGTGGCCCGTGACGTGCCCGTGATGCGGATGTAGTTCTCCGCGCTGAGACCGCCCTGGAAGCCATCGGGGCCTTGGCGGAACATGTGGGCGATGACTTTTTCCTGGCGTTCGTTGAGCTGGCCGCGCAGGCGGTCGTAAAGCTTCGTCTTGGCGATCAAGAACTCCACCAGCGCCTGCGAATGCGCCTGGGCGTCGAGAACAGTCCTTGCGAAATAGCCCAGCCATTCGGTGATCTCGTTGTGCTTGTTGCTGCGCTCCAACAGCTCGTAGTAGGCCTTGCGGCCACGGTTGATGGTCAGCGACAGTGCAATGAGCGCGGCGTGCCCCAGCCCCTCGGAAATCACCTTCTCGGCGATGGCGCGGCCAATGCGGCCATTGCCATCTTCAAAAGGGTGAATGGTGACAAAGTAGAGATGCGCGATGCCTGCACGGGTGAGGATTGGCAGCGGGGACTTGCCCCAGGGTGCCGTGTCAGCGAACCATTGGATGAACCGCCTCATCTCCGTGGGGACGGCCGAGGATGGCGGTGCCTCAAAGTGGACCTTCGGCTCATGGAGCGAGCCGGACACCACCTGCATCGGCTGCGATCCCCTGCGATAGCTGCCGATTTCCGCCAAGTCGCGCCTGCCGTTCATCAGCGATTCGTGCCAGCGGAAGAGCAAGGCGTCGCTCATCGGAGCGTCAAACTCGCGGTAAAGCCCGACCATCATCTCGGCGATGCCTTGTTCAGCCGGCGGAATCCTGCGGTTGTCCGTGGCGAGGCCAAAGCTCCGGCGGATGGAGGATTGCAGGCTGTCCCGGTTCAAAATCTCACCCTCGATCTCGGAGCTGCTGAGGGCCTCCTCACTCATGAGTTCGACGGTGATCTGCTCCTTGTCGCTCTGGGTGATGTGGCGGATGCAGCCGGAGAACACCCCGGACTGCCGGAGGAACTCGGCCTCCAGAGCGGCCAATGGGCGGTGGTCGTGGCGGAACACAGGCCAGTCTGCCTGCTGCCAGTTCCATTGTTTCCAGTCTGCCATGATGCAAAAGCCGTTCGTTTATACCTCACCATGAAGGCAAATGATGAGCTATAAATCCAGCCTTTATTGCTCATCGACGCCGATAAACACCCTGCACGCCTCGTTGCGGAGTGGTGGAAAAGGCTTGGCATTCCCGGCTTCGCATCCCACGGTGGCGGGGAATGGAACCTGGGCTGTCCCATGCATCTGGCCACAGCAGGCGGGGGCGCTTTCCGCCGCCGGTGCGGCTGACGGCGCCGCTGCTGGTGCTGGTGTTCGGGCTGCTGGCCACGTGGCTGAACTACTGGCTGGCGCTGGATGCCAACCTGGCGCGGGACCTTTCCGAGGTGCGGACGCGCGCGGCCAGCGTGGCGGCGCGGCTGGCGGCGGCCAGCGAGCCGCTGCTCTCACGCGGGCTGGTCAGCGTGGTGCAGCTGGACCTCAACATCATGCTGGATGTGCCGGAGATGGTGGTCGCCGGCGTGGTGGACGGCCGCAGCGTGGTGGTGGCGGACTCCACCCGCCGCTGGACCGGCATCCCGGTCAAGCTGACCCCGCTGGCCACGGCGGCGCAGCTCATCCGCCCGGTGCAGAAGGTGGTGGTGGAGCTGGGGGAAAACGCGGAGCGCGTGTACGCGGCCTGCCCCTTCAACATCTCCAACGGCGTGGGCTGGGCGCTCATTGAGCTGGACCGGCGGCCCGCCATCGAGGGCGCGCGGGCGGACGCGCGGCTGCAGTTTTACTGGATCTCCGGCGCCATGGCGCTGCTGAGCTACGCGCTGTGGGCGGTGCTGCACTACGGCTATGCCCGGCGGCTGGCGCAGCTGGCCAAGGGCATCCAGGAGTGGGACACGGGGAACCTGGACACGGCGGCGATGCCCGGCGGCGGGGATGAGGTGGGGCGGCTGGCCGGGGACTTCACCGCCATGGCCGCGCGCCTCCAGACGCAGGAGGTGGAGCAGCTGCGGCTGGAGCGTGAGGTGCTGAACATCTCCGAGAGCGAGCGCCAGCGCATCGGCCATGACCTGCACGACAGCCTGGGGCAGCGCCTCACCGCCGCCTCCATGACGGCCAATGCCATGCTGGAGGCGCTGCGGGCGGAGGCCCCCGGCCTGACCCCGCAGGGGGAGCTGGTGGCGCAGCAGCTGCGCGGGGCCATCGCGGAGGCGCGCGCGCTTTCCCACGGGCTGGCCCCGGTGGCGATGGAGGCGGAGGGCCTCATGTCCGCGCTGGGGGAGATGGCCGCCAGCCTCAGCCGCAGCGGCAGGGTGCGCTGCGTGCTGGACTGCCCGCAGCCGGTGCGCGTGGCCAGTGTGGAGGTGGGCACGCACCTCTTCCGCATCGCGCAGGAGGCGGTGAACAACGCGCTGAAACATGCGGCGGCATCTGAAATCCGCATCGGCCTGGAGCAGCAGGGGCCGGACCTCGTGCTGGAGGTGGAGGATGATGGCACCGGCATGGATGAAACCGTTCCGCATGAGGGCCTGGGCCTGCGCGTCATGCGCTA
Organism: uncultured Prosthecobacter sp.; assembly: GCA_964588755.1. Taxonomy (GTDB): domain Bacteria; phylum Verrucomicrobiota; class Verrucomicrobiia; order Verrucomicrobiales; family Verrucomicrobiaceae; genus Prosthecobacter. The sequence continues at coordinate 5,908 of CAZPSQ010000095.1, forward strand.
CCGCTCACGCCTCATCGGCGGCAGGCTGGACATCGGCGCATCACCCGCAGGCGGCACGCGCGTAAGCTGCCGCGTATCCTCCCCCGCCCCCTCATGAACGCCCCCGCTCCAGCCGCCAAAGCCCGCATCCTGCTGGTGGATGACCACCGCGTGATGCTGGAGGGCTACCAGTTCATGCTCAACGCGCAGCCGGACATGACGGTGTGCGCCACCGCCGCCAGCGCGGCGGAGGCCCTGGTGGCGATCGAGCGGGAGCAGCCCGACATCGTGGTGACGGATCTGACCATGGGCGGGCGCGGCGGGCTGGACTTGATCAAGGACGTGACCGCGCTGTTTCCCACGATGAAGATCCTCGTCTGCTCCATGCATGATGAGATGCTGTATGCCAGCCGTGCCTTGCAGGCTGGCGCCAAAGGCTATGTGATGAAGGATGTGGACGGCCCCACCTTCCTCGGCGCGGTGCGCAGCGTGCTGGCCGGGCGGCGGCACATGAGCGCGCGGCTGGCGGCGAAGGTGCTGGAGGCCTTCGGCAGCCCGCAGCCGCGCGGCAGCAGCTCCCCCATCGAAAAACTCAGCGACCGCGAGTTCGAGGTGTTCCGCCTGTTTGGGGAGGGGAAGACGGCCAAGGAGATCGCCGCGCAGCTGAACCTCAGCCCGAAGACCGTCTCCGTGCACCGTGACCACATCAAGGAGAAGCTGGGCTTCAGCACCAGCGCGGAGATGATCCGCCAGGCCGTGCGGCATGTGGAGAGCCAGGGGTAGGCGCAGCGCCTATTGAAGGACGGCATCCCGGGAGATACCGGGAATGTTCCGGTGTGGGATCATTCCACCGTGAATGCAACCCCGCCTCCCCCCCAAAACCTCCGCCACACCGTGCCACGCGGCCGGTTCTCCCCCGCCGGGGGCATGACCTCCGGCGGGCGGCTCACCCTGCTCATTCTGCTGACCGGCCTCATGGTGCTGGCCCAGGCATGGCAGGTGGCCCACCGCTACGGGCAGCATGCCTCCAACCGCCGCCCGGCCCCCGTCCAGACCACAGACCTTCCAGCCCCCCGCCCATGACCTTTCCAGACAGCCAGCCAGAACTTTTCCAAAAGACAAAAACCAGCACACCCACGCACCCCATGAAAATAAACACCCAGACAGCCGGCCGCACTGCGGCCATCCTCCTCGGCGGCAGCGCCCTCCTTGCCACGGCGCTGGCGCTTGACTCCAAAACGGAAGCCACCGGCACGCCCTCCGTCACGGTGGACAACCAGCCGCTGAACCGCGCCTCCGGCCTGCCGGCCAGCTTCTCCGACGTCATCAAGCGGGTCTCCCCCTCCGTGGTGAAGATCGAGATCACCAACAAGGCGCGGCCCGCCGCCAGCTTTGGCGGGGATGAGGAAGGCGGCTCCCCCTTTGGCGGGCAGAACATCCCGCCGCAGCTGCGCCGCTTCTTTGAGCAGCGCGGCGGCGGTGGCGCGGGCCGTGGCGGCATGCAGATGCCGCGTGAGCATGGCGCGGCGAGTGGCGTGATCGCCACGGCAGACGGCTACGTGCTGACGAACAACCACGTGGTGGACAAGGCGGACAAGGTGGAAGTCACCCTCCACGACGGCCGCAAGTTCACCGCCAAGGTCATCGGCACCGATCCGAAGACCGACCTCGCCATCGTGAAGATCGACGCCACAGGCCTGCCCGCCATCCCCTTTGCCGACAGCGGCGCGGTGGAGGTGGGGGATGTGGCCCTGGCCGCTGGCAACCCCTTCGGCCTCGGCCAGTCCGTGACCCTGGGCATGGTCAGCGCCACGGGACGCGCGACGATGGGCCTGGACTATGAGGACTTCATCCAGACGGATGCGGCCATCAATCCGGGCAACTCCGGCGGCGCGCTGGTGGACGCGCAGGGACGCCTCATCGGCATCAACACGGCGATTCTGAGCCGTGGCGGCGGCAATGACGGTGTCGGCTTCGCCATCCCCTCCAACATGGCGCGGGAGGTCATGGGCGACCTCATCACCAGCGGCCGCGTGACCCGCGCCTACCTGGGCGTGATGATCCAGGACCTGACGCCCGCGCTGGCCAGCCAGTTCAAGGCCCCGGCGGAAACCCGTGGCGCCCTGGTGGGGGATGTCCCCGCCAAGTCCCCCGCCGCCAAGGCCGGCCTGGAAAGCGGTGACATCATCACCCGCTTTGCCGGAAAGGCCGTCAATGACGCCCGTGGGCTGAAGCTGGCCGTCGGCAGCCAGAAGCCCGGCGCCAATGCCGAGGTCAAGGTGCTGCGTGACGGCGTGGAAAAGACCCTGAGCGCCACCCTTGCCGCCCAGCCCGGCGCGGAGAAAGGCGTGCCCGCCAGGCACAAAGTCGGCCAGGCTGACCAGGGCACGCTGAACGGCGTGGGCGTGGCGGACCTGACCCGCGAATCCCGCCGGGAAAACAACATCCCGGCGGAGGTGAAGGGCGCCCTCATCACCAACGTGGAGCAGGACAGCCCCGCGTGGGAGGCCGGCCTCCGCCCTGGCAGCGTGATCGAGCAGATCAACCGCCAGAAGGTGGCCAGCGCCGAGGACGCGGTGACGCTGACGGAGGCCCCCGCCACCGGCCAGACGCTGGTGAAGGTGTGGAGCAACGGCGGCAGCCGCTTCCTCACCGTGGAAGAGGAGGTGCCCGGAAAGAACAGCTAACCCCCATGTCAAGGCAACCCACGTCGGGCGCACCGTGAAGCCCGCACAGCATGCGCCGTCCGCCTCATCGCGGGCGGCGCATTTTTTTACTGCCACGGCGGCAGGAAAATCTCCTTTGCCCGGCAGCCCGCATCGGTCATAACAGATGCATGACGCCACGCCTGCTGTGCCTCGCTGCCCTGCTGCCCCTGGGTGCCGCCCTGGGCGCGCCGGAGGATTTCTTTGCCATCCACGTGCTGGATGAGGCGACCGGGCACGGCGTGCCGCTGGTCACGCTGAAGACCACCAACCACATCTCCCTGACCACGGACAGCGCGGGGTGGATCGCCTTCCAGGAACCGGGGCTGATGAACCGGCCCGTGTACTTCCACGTGGAGTCCCCCGGCTACGCCGTGCCCAAGGACGGCTTCGGCTACGCAGGCGTGAGGCTGACCCCGGCCGCCGGAAAAACAGCGGAGATCAAAATCCGGCGCACCCAGGCGGCCGAGCGCGCCTGCCGCCTCACCGGACAGGGCATCTACCGCGACAGCGCCCTCCTCGGCCAAGAGCCGCCCCTGCCCCGCCCGAACTTGTCTGCCGACGTCATGGGCCTGGACTCCGTGCAGGTGGCGCCGTGGAAGGGGCGCTACTTTTGGATCTTTGGCGACACGCTGAAGGACAGCTACCCGCTGGGCAACTTCCACGCCACCGCCGCCTGGAGCGACGCGCCGGACAAAGACGGCCCGGACCTGCGGCACGGCATCCACTTTGAATACGTGACGGACGACCAAGGCAGCGTGGCCCAGATGCTGCCGATGGAGGAGCCCGGCGCGGTCTGGCTCTTCGGCATGTTGACGGTGCGGGACCGGCAGCAGAAGGAGCACCTGCTGGCGCACTACTCCCGCTGGCGCGACCTCAACCGGCGGCTGGAGCACGGGCTGGCGGAGTATGACGAGACAAAAGGCCGCTTCCGCCGGGTGGCCGTGCTGGGGGAGGAGTTTCAATGGCAGCACCCCCGCCACAACGCCGTCACCGTGAAAGGCGCGGACGGGGACGTGATCCACTTCTGCGCCCCGTTCTGCCAGACACGCGTGCGGGCGGACCACGACGCCGTGCAGGACACCGCCGCCTACGAGGCCCTGGCATGGTCCCAGGAACAGGGCCGCTACATGTGGCAGAGCGCCACCGGCCCCACCACGCAGGTGGAGGAGGAGGACCTCATCAAACAGGGCAGGATGCCGCCGGAGAAGGCGCGCATGAACGTGGTGGACGCCCACACCGGCAAGACCGTGCGCCTGCATGCCGGCAGCGTGCGCTGGAACGCGCACCGGAAACGCTGGATCATGATCGCCGTGCAGGAGCGGGGGGATGTCTCCTACCTCGGCGAGGTGTGGTACCTGGAGGCGCAGTCCGTGGAAGGCCCCTGGCACAAGGCGGTGAAGGTGGCCAGCCATCCGAAGTACAGCTTCTACAACCCCAGCCACCACGCCTTCTTCGACCAGCAGGGCGGCCGCATCATCCACTTCCAGGGCACCTATGCGGAGACCTTCTCCGGCAATCCCGCGCCCACTCCCCGCTACGACTACAACCAGCTCCTCTACCGCCTGGACCTGGAGGACGAACGGCTCAAGCCCGCGCAGCAGGGGGAGTAGCCCAGGGGTTAATTTTTACGCAGAAATTGCCGGCACAACGAACGCAGCTTTGCTTTAAAGATCGGTTGGGCCACAGACGCAAACTGCGTGTTCATCGCCACTTTGCAGTCATAGATTTGCTGAACCGCGCTATCAAATGCGATCTGCGCAGCCTTGGCCTCCGGCGAGTCAGGCACCAGCGCGTTTTCAGCAGCATCAAATAATTCCGCCAGTTGCTTCAGGTCAGTGAGGGAAACAAGCCCTCCGGCATCGGAATTGTCTGGCATAGAATTTCTTCTTGGATTTGCTCGTATCGCCTTGTACACGCCAGCTTGTAGTCAAGCAGGCGGTCATGAAGCTCCGGCGTGCCGCAATAAGGATACCGGCCCTTCAAAGAACTGACCGCCCCCAGCGCCTTGTCGCACAACTTGGCCATCGCCTGCCATACTTGGGCAATCTCCTCCAGCGCCTCCGTCTTTCGTGTGGCCTGAACGGCTATGACATAGGTGCCGGCGACCACACTTTCAACGAGCCTCACTTGACGACTCAGCGCCTCACATGCCCCCGGAACGTCCGGATCGGGGTTCTTTGCGGCCACATCAGTGAGCGCATCCACTTGCTGCTCATTAGACTCAATAATATCGCCAAACTCAATGCAAAGCATGGCATGAGGGTAAGAGCGCGGGTCCATTTTGGCAATTTCAAATGTTCACCACGACTCGGAGGTGCGGTGGATGCGAGAAAAACTTGGAAGGTCACACCCGCCGTCACTCCAGCCGGTCAACCCGGCTGACGTAGGAGCGGCCGAAGAGGGGATCGTGAAACAGCACCCGCACACGCATGCCGGGCCGCAGCTCCGCCGGGCGCGCGCTGCCCGCCCCCCGCCGGAACTGGGTGGAGCGCAGCCAGATGACCTCGCGCACGGAGCCGCCCTCCTGCGCAAAGACCAGCCTGCGCGCGCCGTCATCCACGCTGCGGACCACGCCCGTCATCGCCACGCCGTGCGGGCGCACGCCGGATGCCTGGATGGCAGGCAGGGCGCTGCACCAGAAAAGAATGAGCAGAAGGAAGACGGAACGGGGCTGGGTCATGGGGTTCAGGAGTTGGGGTTGAGGTTCAGGTTGGGAGGAAAAAAAGACCCGCAGGCGGCTCAGCCGCCGCCGAGCGCCTTGTAGAGGGAGATCTGGAGCTGGAGCTGCCGCTTCTTCACATCCACAAGCTCCAGCCGCCCCTCCAGCGCGGTCTGCTGGGCGTTGAGCACGTCCAGATACGTGGCGCGGCGGGAGGCAAAGAGATCGCCCGAAGTGGCGATGCTCTGCGTCAGCAGCGCCACCTGCCTGCGCTTCACCTCATGCAGCTCATCCAGCAGGCGGATGCGGGCCTGCTGGTTGTGCACCTCCACATACGCGTTCACGATCGACTGCTGGTAGGCGGCCAGCGCCTCCAGCTCCCCCGCGCCCGCTTTTTGAAACTCGGCCTTGATGGCGGCGCGGTTGATGAGCGGCGCCGCCAGCCCGCCGGCCAGGCTGTAGGCGGCGGAGTGGCTGTTGAGCAGCAGGTCGGAGCGGAAGGCCTGGAGGCCCAGCGCGCCGTTGATGTTCACCTGCGGCAGGAAGGCCGCCCGGGCGGCCTTGACATCCGCCCGGGCGGCGGCCAGCTCATGCTCGGCCTGGCGCACGTCCGGCCGCTGCACCAGCAGGCTGGCCGGGACGCTGCGCGAGAGTCTGGGGGTGACGGCCTGCGTGATGGGCGTGCGGGTGCGCGTGATCACCCGGCGGCTGTCCCCCAGCAGCAGGCGGATCGCGGCCTCCGCCTCCAGGATCTGCTCGCGCGCCTCAATCTGCATGCCGCGCAGGTCCTGCATCCGCGCCTGAAACTGCTCGATGGCCAGCGCGTTCGCCATGCCGGCCTCCTTTTGGGCCTGCACCGCGTTCAGGGCGTCCTTTTGCAGCTTCAGCGTGTCGTCCAGAATTTGCAGGGTGGAGTCCAGCGCCACCAGGTCATAATAACGGCCGGCCACATCCGTGACGAGGCTCACCAGCACCAGGCGCTGCCCTTCCTCGCTGGCCAGCACGCGGGCCACTGCCGCCGCCTTCTGGCTGCGCAGCCTGCCCCACACGTCCAGCTCCCACGCGGCCTCCAGCCCCACGCTGAAGTCCGGCAGGTCCTGGGGGATGGTCTGGTCGCGGAAGATGGGCGTGCCGCTGTTCCCCGCGCCATCCATGGTGTAGCGGCCCCACCGCGTCAGCCCGCCGCCTGCCACGGCGGAGACCGCAGGCGCCAGCGTGCCGCGCGCCGCCGTGACCTGCGCACGCGCGGCCTGCACGCGCTGGTAGGCCGTTCTGAGGTCGTTGTTTCCCGCGATGGCGGCCTCCACCAGCCGGCGCAGGCCAGGGTCCGTGAAGTGCCTGCGCCACAGCTCCGTGTGCTGGGCGGCCTGCTGCGGTGTCAGCACCACCTTCGGCGCCGTGACAGCCTCCGGCATGAGGCGGAAGCCGCCGCAGCCCGGCAGGAAGAGAAGCGCTGGGAGGAGGAGGAGACGAAAGATGGCGGCAGCTTGGTTCATGGGCGTCAGACGGTTTCGGTCAGCGGCAGCGGCTCGCGGCGTGGCGACAGCTTCTCCGCCAGGGTGGCAAAGATGACATACAGGCCCGGGGTGATGATGACTCCGAAGACGGTGCCAAAGATCATGCCGCCGGTGGCCGCCGCGCCGATGGTGCGGTTTCCCACGGCGCCCACGCCGGAGGCCATGACCAGCGGGATGAGGCCTGCCACAAAGGCGAGCGATGTCATGATGATGGGCCGCAGGCGCGAGCGCGCGCTTTCCACGGCGGCCTCCAGCGGCGTGCGCCCCTCCCGGTGCCGCAGGGCGGCAAACTCCACGATGAGGATGGCGTTTTTCCCCAGCAGGCCGATGAGCATGATCATGGCCACCTGGGCGTAGATGTTGTTCTCCAGCCCCATCCAGCCCAGGAAGCAGAAGGCGCCCAGCAGGCCGGTGGGCAGGGAGAGGATGACGGGCAGCGGGAGGAGGAAGCTCTCATACTGCCCGCACAGCAGGAGATAGACGAAGACCAGGCAGATGGTGAAGGTGTACGCCGCCTCGTTGCCGACGCTCACCTGGTCGCGCGTGATGCCCGCCCAGTCGATGTCATAGCCCCTGGGCAGCTTGTCCCGGGCGGTCTCCTGGATGGCCCGGATCGCGTCCCCGCTGCTGAAGCCCGCCGCCTGCTCCCCGTTCAGCTCGGCGGAGGGGAACATGTTGTAGCGCGTCACCTGGTCCACCCCGTAGGTCTTTTCCAGGGTGATGAAGCCGGACAGCGCCACCATCTGCCCCTCATCATTTTTCACCGTCAGGCGCAGCACATCCTCCGGCCTGGCGCGGTACTCCGGCAGGGCCTGCACCATGACGCGGTACATCTGGCCGTAGCGGATGAAGCTGGAGGCAAACTCGCTGCCCAGCAGGGTCTGCAGCTCCCCCATGGCCCGGCTCACCGTCACGCCCTTTTGCGCGGCCTTGTCCAGGTCCATGTGCATCAGGTACTGCGGATAGCTGGCGTCGAAGATGGTGAAGACGCTGCCGATCTCCGGCCGCCTCCCCAGATCCTCCATGAACTGCTTCAGCACGCCCTCCATGCGCTTGAAGTCACCGCTGCCGGTCTTGTCCAAAAGGCGCAGCTCAAAGCCGCTGGCATTGCCATAACCCGGCACCGCAGGCGGTGGAAAGAGCTCGATGCGCGCGTCCTTGATGTGGGCGGTCTTTTCCTCCACCGCCGCCATCACCTCCGTCAGCGTGTCTTTCCGCTCCGCCCAGGGGCGCAGATTGACCAGGCAGGTGCCATAGGCCGCGCCGGTGCCGTCGGAAAGGATGTTGCTGCCCGCCATGGAGGAGACGGACTGGATGGCCTCAATGCCGGCACAGGAGCGCTGGATCTCATCCACCACGGCCTTCGTCCGCTCCAGCGTGGCCCCGGCAGGCGTGGTGACGCTGACGTAAAAGGTGCCCTGGTCCTCGTTGGGAATGAAACCCGTGGGCAGGCGGCCGCCCATCAGCACTGCCCCGGCAGAGAAGCCGAGCAGCATCAGCCAGGTGATGGTCCGCCGCCCGGCAATGACACTGACCAGGGACGCGTAGCGGTCCGACAGGCCGTCATAAAAGCGGTTGAACTGGTGGAAGAACCAGCCCAGCGGCCCCCTGCCTTTCGGCGGGGAATCCGCGCCGGCGGCACCATGACCGTGGGCGTGCGTGTTCTTCAACAACAGGGCGCACAAGGCAGGCGTGAGCGTGAGCGCCACAAAGCCTGACAAGGCGATGGCCGAGGCCAGCGTGAGCGAGAACTGGCGGTACAAAATCCCCGTGGGACCGGAAAGCATGGAGGCAGGCAGGAACACCGAGGCCATGACCAGGGTGATGGCGATGATGGCGCCGCTGATGACGCGCATGGCCTCCTCCGTGGCCTTTTTCGGGCTGGAGCCGTCCGCCATCCTGGCATGAACCGCCTCCACCACAACGATGGCATCATCCACCACGATGCCGATGGCCAGCACCAGCGCGAAGAGCGTGACCAGGTTCAGCGAGAAGCCCAGCAGATGCATGATGAGAAACGCCCCCACCAGCGACACCGGCACCGCCAGCACAGGCACCAGCGTGCTGCGCCAGTCCTGCAGGAACAGGAAGGTGACCACGGTGACAAGCAGGAAGGCCTCCACCAAGGTGCGCACCACCTCATGCAGGGAGGCCTCCAGGAAACGGGACACATCATAGCTGACCTCGTAATCCATCCCCTCCAGGAAGTTGGACGCCTTCAGCTCCTCCATCCGCTGCTTGATCAGGGCGATGACCTCATTGGCATTGGAGCCCGGGAGCTGCTTCAGCATGATCGCCGCCGCCGGGCGGCCGTTCAGCTTGGCCTCCACGTCGAAGTAAGTGGTGCCAAACTCCAGGTCCGCCACGTCCTTGATGCGCAGGATCTGCCCCTGCGGCGTGGCCCGCAGGGGGATGTTGCGGTACTCCTCCTCGTTCTGGAACTGGCCGGTGTAGCGCAGCACATACTGGAGCTGCGGGCTGCCCTTGTCAGAGCTTTCCCCCACCTTCCCCGGCGCGGCCTCCACATTCTGCTCCTCCAGGGCGTCGAGGACATCCTGGGCGGAGACCCCGAAGGCCAGCATCTTGTCCGGCTTCAGCCAGACACGCATGGCATACTCCTTGGCGCCGAGGATGTCGGCAAAGCCCACGCCCTTGATGCGCTTCAGCTCGGCCAGGATGTTGATGTCGGCGAAGTTGTAGAGAAACTTCTCGTCCAGGTCGTCCTTGGTGCTGAAGATGTTCAGGTACATCAGCATGGCGTTCTCCTCCTTGGCGATCTTCACGCCATTGCGCACCACCTCCGGCGGCAGGGAGCCCATGACCGTGGCCACCCGGTTCTGCACATTCACCGCCGCGATGTCCGGGTCCGTGCCCACCTCGAAGATGATCTGCACCACGCCAGCGCCGTCATTCCCCACGTCGGAGGCCATGTACTTCATGCCCGGCACGCCGTTGATGCTGCGCTCCAGCTTCGTGATGGCCGACTTGGTCAGGGTGTCCGCGTTGGCCCCCGGGTACTCCACCGTCACGTTCACCTCCGGCGGGGCGATGGCGGGAAACTGCGAGATGGGCAGCCGCGCCAGCGCCAGCACGCCGAGCAGCGTGAGGAGGATGGACATCACAATGGACAGAACGGGGCGATGGATCAGCTTGGAAATCATGGCATGGACGCGGCGTGGGAGCCGTGGCGGCTGTCACAGCAAAATGGCGGGTGCCACGCGGCGCAGAGGCGGCCGCGGGCGGCGAGGGGAAAAAGCGGCGCTCAGAGAGGGGCGGTCTCGTTCCACGAGCGTACCTCGGGCACGATGACCTCGCCCTCCCTCACGCGCTGGATGCCCTCAAAGACGATGCTGTCCTGGGCATCGAGGCCTTTTTCGATGACAAAGTGATGCGGCAGGCGCAGCCCCGGCTCGATGGTGCGGAGGCTCACCGTGTTGTCCGCGCCGAGGCGGTACACACACAGCTTGTGCTGGACCTCAAAGGTGCATTTCTGCGGGATGACGACCACCTGGCGGATGGTGGAATGCACCGTGACCTTCCCGCTGGCCCCGTGGCGGAGCAGATGGTCCGGATTGGGGAAGCGGCCCCGGAAGGCGATGCTGCCTGTGGTGCGGTCAATGATGGCGTCGCGGGTCTCGATGCGGCCCCGGTGCGGGTAGGTGCTGCCGTCCACAAGCTCCAGGGACAGGGCGTTTTCCGCGTGCAGGTCCTGCCGCTCCAAGAGGTGGAGGTACTCCGCCTCGCTGACATTGAAGTAAACATAGGTGTCGCCGTCGCTGGAAAGCGTGGTGAGGACCTCCCCCTCCTCCACCATGCTGCCCGCCTTCTTTGGCAGGCGGCTGATGATGCCGTCAAAAGGCGCGCGGATCTCCGTGTGGCCCAGGCTTCTCCGCGCCGCGCCCACGTCCTCCTCCGCCTCATCCACGGCGGCGCTGGCGGTGTCACACTTTGCCTGCGCCAGCTCCACCTCGGATGACGAGATGATTTTCTTCCCCAGCAGCACATGGGTGTTTTGCAGCTCGATCTCCGCCATCTTCAGGTCTGCCTTCGCCTTCTTCAGCCCCGCCTCGGCACGGCGCAGGGCGGACTCAAACTCCAGGCTGCCGACGGCGATCAGGAGCTGCCCCTTCCTCACCCGCTGGCCCTCATCCACGCCCAGCTTCTCCAGCACGCCGGGCACCCGTGTGCGCAGCTCGATGTGGCTGGTGTTCTGGATGTCCGCGACGAACTGGCGGTCCGCAGGCACGTCGGCAATGCGGGGCTTGATGACGGGGTAGGACTGTGGCGCGGCCTTGGCCTCCGCGCCCCCCGCCTCCATGAAAGCCTCCCCGCCGCAGGACAGCAGGCCGAGGCTGCCGGCCATCGCCAGCAGCGCGCGCAAAGCGCCGCTGGACTTTCCACGCTGGGAGCGCGGACCGTTGGTGTTTGATGGGGCTGGGCGGGGAGGTTTCATGGGGGTGCGGGAATCTCCCCCCCAGGCCGTGATTCGTCATGTCAGCACGTGGCTCAGGTGTTTTGTCAGCCCGGCCTTTGCCCGCCGCGTCAGGCCGGAGCCCGGCGGGCGTGTCAGGCCGCGCCCTACACGGGGCCGCCTGCCGCAGGCTGTTTCTCCCACCACCGCATGGCCTCCCGCATGAGCTCCTGGTGGCCGGACAGGCCCAGCTTCTCCTTCACCCGCGTGCAGTACACCTGCACGGTCTTGATGCTGATGTTCAGGGACACGGAGATCTGGCGTGTGTCGCTGCCCTGCCCCAACATGCGGAAGACCTCCATCTCCCGGTCGCTGAGGGAGCTGATGTTTGAGTCGCTGGAGCGGTTGCCCAGATACCGCTCGGTGATCTGCGCCTGGACCTCCGGGCTGACGAAGACCCGCCCGGCCAGCACCTCGTGGATGGCGTTGATGATCTTCTTGGTGGTGTCCCGCTTGCTGACGTAGCCACGCGCCCCGGCGCGCAGCGCGCGGTCCGCGTAGGTCAGCTCGTCGTGCATGCTGAGCACCAGCGGGATGCTGGCGGGCGACACGCGGCGGATGTCCTTCACTAGCTCCAGGCCGGAGCCGGTGGCCAGCGTGATGTCCACCACGACCACGTCCGGCTTCAGCGCCTCGATCTTTGCCAGCGCCTCGGGCGCGGCCTCCGCCTCCCCGCACACGCACATGTCAGACCGCTGGTTGATCAGCGTCCCCAGCCATTCACGCACCAGCGGATGGTCGTCCACGATGAAGATTTTCTGCTGCTCGCTCATGGCCCAGACATCAGTTCCTCGCGGGCGCTTCGTCAAGCACGGGCTGCCCCTCCGGCAGCAGCACGCGGACATGCGTGCCCTTCCCGCCGGACCCCACCTCGCAGGTGGCGCCGATCATTGAGGCGCGGTGGCGCATGATGTGCAGCCCCATGCCCATGCCCGCCGTGCGCGCGGCGGGGGCGGGCAGGCCGCGCCCGTCATCCG
>CAZPSQ010000096.1:0-17939 GCA_964588755.1 uncultured Prosthecobacter sp.
GCGTCCCCTGATCTTCGCGATCCCCCAGGGCATGGCGAGCGTCCCCCCGCCCCCGAGCCAGCCCAGGACACAGCGCGAACCAGCAGACACTCGCCCGCAGGCCAATGGGCCAGCGGTACCCCGGAAAGCTCCGGAAAAGTACTGCTGCCGCATTCGGCTGCAGCGAGCGTCTCCCGGTCCACACCCCACCCAGGACACAGCGCGTGGGTCAGGCACCCACCCTCCTTTCCCACACAAAAGTTCCAGCAGCCCCAACCATCACTCCGCCGCATCTGCCACGACCCCGGCCCGCTCCTCAAACGCCAGCGCCGCCATCTCACGATAATACCCGCACGTCCGCAGCAGTTCCGCATGCGTGCCGTGGGCCAGGATGCGGCCCTGCACCATGACATAAATCACATCCGCCGCGATCACCGTGCTGAGACGATGCGCGATCACCAGGCTGGTGCGGTTGCTGCGCAGCTTGGACAGCGCCTCCTGAATCAAATGCTCAGACTTCACATCCACCGCTGACGTCGCCTCATCCAGCAGCAAAATTGGCGCGTCCTTCAGAAACGCCCGCGCAATCGCCAGCCGCTGCCGTTCGCCGCCGCTGAGGCGCACACCGCGCTCTCCCACCTCGGCGTCGAGCTGCTTGTCCATGCGGCGCACAAACTCCTCCGCGCAGGCGTGCTGGAGCGCGGCCCACATTTCCTCATCCGTCGCCGTGTCCTTGGCAATCCGCAGGTTGTCGCGGATCGTTCCCGCAAACAGAAACGTGTCCTGCGTCACGTAGCCAATCGCATCCCGCAGGGACGCGCGGCTGTATTCGGTGGTGCGCAGCCCGTCCACAGTGATGCAGCCCTGGGTCGGATCATAAAACCGCGTGAGAAGCTGGAAGACGGTGGACTTGCCGGAACCTGTGGCACCCACGATGGCGATGGTCTGGCGCGGCTCCACGCGCAGGTCGATGTCATGCAGCACCGTGCGTTCCGCGTTGTAGCCAAAGCTCACCTTCTCAAACGCAATGGCCCCCTGCACATTCTCCAGCCTGCGGCCGGCCGTCAGGTCTTCATCGCCGGGCAGGTCCAGGATTTCAAACACCCGCGTGGCGGAGGTCAGGCCGCTGACCAGCGTCTGGTTCACCCCATGCAGGCGGGAGATCGGCTCAAAGAAAAAGCCAATGAGGAAAATGAACTTCAAGAGCTCGCCCATCGTCCACCAGTTGTGGATGCAGCCCCACGCGCCCACCGCCAGCAGGCCCACCAGCCCCATGCTGCCCAGGAAGGTCATCAGCGGATTGTACACCGCCCACGCGTTCATCAGCCGGGTCTGCGCTACGCGCAGCACATGGCTCGCCGTGTTGAAGTCCGCCTGCTTCTCCTCCTCCGCGGAGTAGCTCTTGATCTGGCGGATGCCGATCACGGTGTCATGCAGCAGCGAGTTCATGCGGCTGGAGGCCTCCCGCGCCTCCCGCGTGCGCGGCTGCACCCAGCGGGCAAAGATCCACCCCCCTGCCGCGATCCACGGCGTGGGGATCATCACAAACAACGCAAGCTGCCAGTTCGTGAGGAACATCATCACCCCCGCGATGATGATTTGCAGGATGGAGGTGACCCCTTGCTCGATGCCTTCCAGAATGACCCGCTGGGTCGCAGGCACATCGTCCGCCATGCGTGTCATGATGTCCCCCGTGCTCTGCTTGTCGAACCATGCGGTGGGCATGTGGGCCACTTTGCGGTGGAGCTGGCCGCGCAGGTCAAAGATCATGCGCTGCTCAAAGACGCTGTTCAGCCGCGTGCGGAAGGCAAACAGCAGCTCCCGCAGCGCAAACGCCCCCGCCGCCAGCCCTGCCGCCTGCCACAGCACATCCAGCTTTTTGTGGGGAATGATGTCGTCGATGAACCACTGCACCACACTGGGAAACACCAGGATCAGCGAGGTGCCCACCACGGCCAGCACCAGTTGCGCCGCCGCCATTCGCCAGTGCGCGCGCGCAAACACCAGAATCCGCCGCAGCGCGGCGCCGTTCGTCATCGGAGGAGGCTTCTTGTCGTCCATTTCAGGCTGGGCAGGGTAGGCAGGCCACCAAGCACCCGCACCCTCACACAGACGTGCAGGGGCGGGCTTAATTCAAGCGACCTGCGCGGCTTTGAGATCAACTGCCAGGGCTGGGCGGCGCGGCGCGGGAGTCCGCGGGCTTTTGGGGACTCTGCGCCTTTCACAGCAGCAGCCCCGCCACACACGCTGTGCTGTAGCAGGCCAGCAGCCCGCCCACCATGGAGATGAGGCCCAGCCGCGCCAGGTCCGCCCGCCGCTCCGGCACCAGCGCGCCGATGCCGCCGATCTGGATCGCCACACTGCCGAAGTTCGCAAAACCACACAGCGCATATGTGGCGATCGTGCTGCTGCGCGGGCTGATGGCCCCGTTCGCCGCCTCGCGGCTCAGGTCCAGATACGCAAAGAACTCATTCAGCACAATGCGCTCCCCCAGCAGCGCGCCCACCCGGCCGCAATCCTGCCACGGCATCCCCATCAGCCATGCAAAGGGCGCGTTGATCCAGCCCAGCACCAGTTGCAGCGGCTGCGGCACATCCTGCCCAAAAGCCCGCAGACCGAGGGACAGCAGATAATTCGCCAGCGCCACCACCGCCACAAACGCGATCAGCATCGCGATCACATTGATGGCCAGCTTCATGCCATCCCCCGCGCCCACGCACAGCGCGTCGATGCCGTTCACCGTCTCCCGTTCCACCGGCTTGTGCGCGCCGTGCGCCGTCTCGCTTTCCTCCGTCTCCGGCAGCAGGATCTTCGACATCATGATCGCCGCCGGCGCGCTCATCACGGACGCCGTCAGCAGATGCCCCGCCGAGATGCCAAAGGAGATGTAGGCCGCCATCACCCCGCCCGCGATCGTCGCCATGCCGCCGACCATCATGCACAGCAGCTCGCTGCGCGTCATGCGTGCCAGGTAAGGCTTGATGACCATGGGCGCCTCTGTCTGCCCCATGAAGATGTTCGCCGCCGCCGCCAGCGTCTCACTGCCGCTTGTGCGCATGGTCCGCCGCATCACCCACGCCGCCGCCCGCACCACCATCTGCAGAATCCCATAGTGATACAGCAGCGCCGACAGCGCCGAGACCAGGATGATGCTGCCCGCGATGATCAGCGCCACCACCGCCTTGTTCGCCGGCCCAAAGACCGGCTCCATCACCGTCGGCTGCGCCACCGCCCCAAACACAAACGTCATCCCCTGGTCCGCAAACGACAGCAGCTTTCGAAACGCCCTGTCAAAGAACACAAAGAAAGCCTCCCCAAAACGGGTGCGGAAAATCAGCGCCCCAAAAATAAACTGCAGCCCTAGCCCCGTCAGCACCACCCGCCACGGAAACAGCCGACGCCTCTCCGACAACGCCCACGCCAGCGCCACAAAAACAATCAGGCCCAGCAGGCCGGTCAGGTCATTCATGGGGACGGATGGTGGAGGGAGTTCATGACGAATGCAAAATGAAGAATGAGGGATGACTGCCGCAAAAAACGCAAAAAAGAGGCAGCCCGCTCATTGTCAAACACACCGGAGGACCGCTGGCCCCTTCGCCTGCGGAACGAACGCCCCCCCGACCCACGCCATGCCCAGGATGAGGCGGAGATAGCCAAGAATTCCTGCATCAGATCCAAAGAACTCGCACGCCTCAGTCACAAGATTGCCTGTCCAAGATTGCCTGTCCATGATCGCCATCGTCCTGCCATTTTTGTCCATGGCCCAACCGCACACTGAGAGCCGAAAAACCAGAACTCCCACCATTCGCACCTCTCCGTTTTTGCGCCCTCTTGCGCCTTTTTGCGGCCATCCCTCCCGGTTGTCCCCTCAGAACCAGCACTTGCAAAACCCGCATACCTCGCCATGGACTCCCGCTCCTAATTCGAATTATGCCAGCCACCCCCGTCATCAATCTCCGCAAGGGCCATGCGGTCCGTTACAACAACAACGACGTCTGCCTTGTGGCCGAGACCGAGCTCAAGACGCCGCCGCGCATGGCGTCCTATGTGCAGATGTCCATCCGCAGCATCACCACAGGCAAGGTGTACAACCTTCGCATGACCTCCAACGAGTCCCTGGAGTCCGTGAACTTGGTGCGTGACACCCATGAGTTCAGCTACAAGGACGGCGACGGCTACCACTTCCTGCACCCGGAAACCTTTGAGGACGTCCTCGTCGGCAACGACAAGATGGATGACAAGACCCGCAAGTACCTCATCGAAGGCCAGAAGTACCTCGTCATCTTCACGGACGACGTTGTGGCCGGTGTGGAACTGCCCGCCAGCATCGTCATGACCATCACCGAAGCCCCTGAGGGCGTGAAGGGCGACTCCGCCAACAACGTTTACAAGGAAGCTGTGACCGAGTCCGGCCTCCGTGTGCAGGTCCCCCTCTTCATCGGCCCTGGCGACAAGATCAGCGTCAAGACCGAAGACGGCTCCTACCTCGGCCGCTCGAACTAAGCGTTCCCCGTTTCGCTTTCAAAACCCCAACCAACCAGCAGCGCCTGATCGTGAAAACGGTCAGGCGTTTGTGTTTATGGACACGCGAATGACGCCGGGATGAATGACAAAATCCGGTGCCGCGATCGGCTACTTCGGCGCGGCAAACTTCACCGTCACCTCGGGATAAGACTTCGCGATCACCTCCCGCCCCCGCTCCTGGCCCAGCACGCACATTGCCGTCGCCAGCGCGTCGCTGCTCGTGCAGTCCGGCGCGATCACACTGCAGGCGATGCGTTCCGTCAGGCCCACCCCGGTGAAGGGGGACACGATGTGGGAATACCGCTTCCCATCGATCTCCGTGAACTGGTGCAAATCTCCCGAGGTGGACACACCGCAGTTCTTCAGCCGCACCGTCTCCATCGGCTCCTTCTCCCCGGCCGCCACCGGCTTGGAAAAGGTGCGCAGCTTGATCTCCCACGCGTCCGCGCCCGGCGGTGGATCGCCTATCGCAATGTCTCCACCCGCCATCACCAGCGCGCGCGTGATCCCATGCTCCCGCAGAATCCGCAGCCCCTCATCCGCCGCGTGGCCCTTCGCGATACCGCCTAGATCCAGTAGCATACCGCTGCGCGTGAAGGCGATGCTCTGCACTGCCGCATCCAGCTTCACCGCCTTCCAGTCCGTTGCCGCCAGCGCCTGCTGCAGGCGGTCCGCAGGCGGCAGTTTCTTCTGCCGCTTCGCCCGCCGCCAGAGGTTGCTCAGGTTCCCACAGGTGATGTCAAAGGCACCGTCCGTCTTCCGCGCGATGTCGAGCGCGTGTGAGACCAGGTCAAACAACGCCGGGCCGGCCTTCACCCCGATGCCGGGCGTGGCATTGGCGGCGTTGCACAGCAGGATCAGCTCGCTGTTCGGCTCATAGTCCGAAAACACCGTGTTCAAAAAGGCGATGTGTTTGAACGCGGTATCAGCAGCCTTTTCCGCCTCCGCTTTGGACTCCGCATACAGGGAAATGCGGAAGGTGGTGGCCATGAGCGGCGCGGAGAAGTCGTGGCGCTCCTGCGCCCGGAGGGGGGAGGCGAGGGAGACAAAAAAAAGGGAGAGCAGCAGACGCATGCGGAGCACGGGGCAGTTTGCAGTGGTTTGTGATGGTTTGCCATGGTTTGCCGTTGTTGGCCAGGGGTATGCGAGGCGGCTGGACACCATGTCTCGTTTTGAGCACAGCCCCCTATTGGGCCTGTCTGGCCCATGGGGCCCATCAAGGGGTCCGCTCAGTCCTCTGAGCGGTTTCTGGGCAGCTGTCCGCGCTGGGTCAGAGGATTGCCTTCTTCGCTTCGGTGGAGCGGGCCACTTTCTTGCACCAGCCCAAAGTAGCTTCGTTCCTGTGGAACGGAGGTGCGCGCCGCAATCTCCCAAAGCTTTCAGTCGTCCGTAAGCGTTTCGTGTTGGCCACGCGCTTCCTTGTTGCACAGCAACAAGGCTGCTTTACCACGCCGGCTCCGCCAGAAACGCGGAAGACAGATCATCAATGCGTGTGCTGCTCACCACAGCGCGCGGCATCGTCGCCTCCACCTCAGTCTGCAAATGCACTTTTGCGGAAAGACCCCGGCAAGCGGCACGCACGGTGGCGATGCCTGCCTCATCCTGGCAGCGCACCAGCAGCACTCTCTGGTGCGGCAGCGCGTGCAGGTAGATGCAGCCGCCCTCATGCTGCTGCACCACTTCCAGGCAGTCGCCAGAGCCGGAGCGGCGGCCCAGCTCCGAGGCTGCGGCCAGGGTGGCATGCGCCAGCACAAGGATGGCGGCAGTGGGGGGCTCCTCCCTGCCTGCGCAGTCCAGCAGGCGGCCTGCGTCGTCGCCAATGGCAGCCTGCCTCACACCGGGGAGGCGGGTGATGGATTCAAGCTCGAAGGCGAGGTTCATGGGATTGATGGAGAGGGAATGATGGAAGCTTTGAAACGTGTGTCACGCGGCCAGCGCGTGGGTGGGCACCTCTCCCGATGAGGTCGCGCCCTCCGGTGCGGCGCGCTGGCGGAACTGGTGCAGCACGGCCTGGGAGATGGCATTCAAGGTCGCCAGCACGTTGCGCCCGGTGCGTGCGTCCGCCTCAAAACTGAGGAACGGCGTGGGCCGGTTGTTGAAGAGGTACTCCAGGTACTCCACCGGCGCGGTGTTGGGCAGGTCACGTTTGTTGTATTGCAGCACCAGCGGCAGCCGGTCCAGGCAGCTGTCGTTGAGGCGCAGGTTGGCCTCCAGGCTTTGCAGGGACTGCAGGTTGTCGCGTTGGCGGTCCATCTGGGAGTCGGCCACAAAGACCACGCCGTCCGCCTGGCGCAGCACCAGTTGCAGCGTGGCGTTGTAGGTCACCTGTCCCGGCACCGTGTACAGGTGAAAGGTGGTCTTGTAGCCCGGCAGCGCGTCCGCCTCGATGGCCAGAAAGTCGAAGAACAGCGTGCGGTCCTGCGACGTGGAAAGGGAGATCAAGTCGCTCCGCCCCCCGGGGTCCAGCTTGGCGTGGATCTGCTGCAGGTTGGTGGTTTTTCCGCTCAGGGGCGTGCCGCAGTACACGATCTTGAAGCTGATCGTGCGCTCCTCATGATTGATGCTGGGCATGGCTGCGGCGGGAAGGGGATGGGGCAGAACGGGCCGGGCAAGACTAGGCCAGCATGCGCGCAAGCTCACGCGCGATGAGGGTGATCTTGTCGCGAAGACCGTTGGACGGTTCGGCCTCGTGCAGCACGCCGATCGTGGCGCTGCCAGGGAAGCAGAAGGTGATGAGCCGTCCGCCCGCGTTGAGTGTGAAGGTTTCCGCGCCATCGATGCCAATCAGCGGCGCCAGACCGCGCAACTGGCGGGCGATGTCCGGCGCCTGCCGCTGGAAATCAGCCGCGTCCGCCTTGGACTTGTCCGCATGACCGAGCACCTGCCCGCCTTGCAGGCAGACGCAGGCGCTGAGGCCTGGCTGGCAGGCCAGCAGCTCCACCACCCGCTGGGCGTTGAGCTTCTCTTCCGTGCCCAGGAGAGCACGCAGCATGAGCTGGTCCGTCTGCGTGTCCAACGGAGCCAGACCTAAGAAGGAATGCTTGCCTGATGCCGCGCCCCCGCCCGCAGCCTGGGCAGCCGGGGGGGCAGGAGCAGACGCTGGGACCCGCATCTCAGCTGGCGGAGGGGCCGTTTCGGAGAAAAGCGGCACCGAGGGAGTAGAGGTGGTAGGCCTGGCCTCAAGCGCCGGAGCAAAGGAGGCGGGCACAAAGGGGGCAGCAGCCTTTTCCGGCGTCGCTGGAAGAGGGGAGCCAAATGGAGAGGCAAAAGCAGATGCCATGCCCGCAGCCGCTGGCTGCAACACCGGCGGGGTGGAGAAGGCCGGCAACTGTGAGGCGGCAGCCCCCAAGACCGACTGCCCCAGCAATTGAGCGCTGCTAAGGCCCGCCTCGGCCGCTGGTGCGGACGCGCCTGGAAGGGCGCCCGTGTGGCTGCCGGAGGAGGCAAAGGGGTCGAACGGCTTGTTCACCACTCCCAGGGAGGATGTGATCGGTGGGGAACCGGTTGAATGCGCCGGGCCGAATGCCGTCACCGCCGCTCCGCCCATCGGCTTGAACATGCCGCCGGGCTGTGCCTGGGGCTGCTGCGGCATCGCCATGGCCGTTGGCGTCACCGGAGACGGTGCCACGGCTGGAGCTTGGGGGAAAGAAAACGCTGTAGGCACCACTGGCACGGGGGCGGCTGGTACCGCCACGCCGCCGAATGGCACCGCAGGGGTGGGCTGGCCTTCGCCCCCTGCCAGCTGACCCAATGGATTGTGTTCTACAGCGGCCTTTGGCGTCGAGCCGAATACTGATTCCGGTCCGGCTGCGGCACCTCCGCCCTCAGGCGGAGCCGCAGCGAAGAACGAGGGGGGCGCCGCCGATGCAGGCTCCACCCGGCTGACTTGTCCGGCAGGTGCGCCCGGCTGAATGACGAACGCCCCCGCCCCGTTGACGGGGACGGCTGCCCCCGTCTGCAAGGCTGGTTTTGGCGCGACAAAAGCCCCCAGCGGGGCGCTGGGCGTGGCCGGTGCGCTCCCCGACACAGCTTGCAGCACCTCATTTTGCGGCAGCTTGATCTGCAACCCGCGCTTGGCGGTGGAGAGTGTGTTGCGAAAGCCTACATCAGAGATGCCATCAATGAGTGCTCCTAGTTCCATGACCACAGCACCGCTGCCGATTTGCTCCTTCAGCGTGCTGGCGGGAACCTGGAAGGTGATCCATGCGGGGACCATGGCCGGATTGAAGCCCAGATCCTCAGCGCTGAGGCCATACAGCATGGCGGCAAAGCTCAGCTTCGCCTGTGCTGATGCAGAGGGGCCCCCTCCTCCCAAGCTTGCGGGCGGGGCACCGAAACCCGGCGTGGCAAATGCCGACGCTCCAGCGGCCTGCTGCCCGAATCCAGGACCCGGTGCCGGTGTCTGCATGGATGAGTTGGGCAGGGAAAATGACGCAGGAGCAGGCCCCGAGGCTGTCTGGGGTGCCAGACTGGCAAAGGGGGATGCCCCTGCCGGCGCCGCTGAACCGAACGGTGACATGCCATTGAGGGGCGTGGAGGGGGCGACGTTGGAGAAAAGCGGAGCGGCAGCAGCAGTGCCGCCATCACCCGCAGGGGAACCCAAAGGCCCGCTCGCAGGCGCTGGCGCAGTCGTGCTGGCCGCTGCCTGAGCGCCGAAAAGAGACGCCTGCCCGGCGGCTGGCATGGACGGCCCCGGCTGAAGCGCGGCAAATGGGGAGCTTCCGCCAGCCACAGCCGCGGGCGGGCTGCCAAAGGCTGATCCCCCCAGCAGCGGGGCTCCTGCCCCCGGCATGCCAAAGCCAGACGGCACAGCCCCCCTGGGGGGCATAGCCGCCGGGGTGGACGCGCTATCCTGGGACTTTGGCGTAAACAGGCTGGTGATGCTTCCGTTTTGCGGCGTGGCAGGCGGCATGCCAAAAGGCGAGGCTGGCTGGCTGGCCGCAGCCGCTGGCGCGGATTCTGCCGGCATGGAGAACAATCCTGGTGCTGGTTTGCCCGCAGGTGGCTCGCCGCCTCGGGTTGAAGGGAATGGACTGGTTGTTCCGGCAAAGGGGCTTGCAGGAAACGGCATGCCAGCCGCAGGCGCTCCCGCCGCCATGCCAAAGGGTGAGGCGGGTGGCACCGCTGATCCTGACGCTGCTGAAAAGGGGGACGCCGGGGCAGCCGCAGCAAATGGAGATGCAGGCACGCCTGTGGCAAATGGCGAGGGAGAAGAGATTTGCGTGGCGAAGGCGGCCGACGTGCCAGCTGGCATCCCACCATTTGCGTGCACGGCACCTTCCCTCGCCTTGGCGATCAGCGCCGGCAGCTTGGAGGCTGGCAGCCCCACCATGCGTGGATCCTGCGGTGACACAGGCGTTTGAAACAACGCCGGGCACACCCGGTAAAGCTCAAACACCGGCAGCGCGGGCTGGCCGCCGCGCAGCGCGTTCTCCAGCAGCGTGGGCGGCAGGGACAGCGGCTGCTCATGCGGCAGCGCTCCCGCGCGCACCAGTTCCGGTGGCAGCTGGCTGATGACATCCCCGACGGTCAAAGGCGTGCTGGTGGATGCTGTTCCGGCGATGTTGAAAGGCGACATGCCTTGGGAAGAATTGATGGGAGGTGCCGCCACAGCCTCCTGCGCCGCCATTTTAAAGAGCGGATTTCCGCCAACCTGAAATGGAGATGCCTGCGGTTGCTGGGAGAAAGGAGACGCTTGTTGCATGTTAGGACTGAGGGGTCGGCTGCCACTCATGCTGGGATGGACTCGGTCAGAAGCGGGGTCCGGCTGCCTGCCGCGTTCGTCGGAACCGGCATCGCGTTGGAACAGGCTTCTGAAAGAAAAACTCATCGACAGTGGGAGCTGACCGACGGGGAAAGGTATCAACTCAGTCTGAAAAATCTAGACTTTACAGATACAATCCCATCGCATCAGTTAATTAGGTGATCTTAAATATTTGGATCACCATATCAAGGTTTTTCATGCTTGTTCAATAATTTAAGGATGGCTTTAGCTGCGGATGTGCGGGCCGGAGCAGATGCGTCCTGAATGCTGTGTCCGGCGTCTCGCGGGATGCGGTCTGCCGGAGGCCTCGATCCCCATCCTCACAGGATGGGCTGGCGCTTTCTTTCTATTAGAAGATGGCCCGCCGCAGGCGAGGACGCGGAAGACGGAGCGGGAGGCTCATGCGCTTCAGTTCGCAAAAAAAATGCACTTTAGGGTGATTTTCTCCTTGCGGAATTTTCGATCACACGCACTATCACGGCCCGCTCGAAACGGAGCGGAAAACGAAAAGACCCCTTCGTCTAGCGGTTAGGACACATCCCTTTCACGGATGCGACACGAGTTCGATTCTCGTAGGGGTCGCCACTTCTCCAAGAGAAGTTTGGCGGGCAAAGCCAGCAAAGTTTCATCTCTATGAGTTGAGCCAAAAACATCCAGGCGGTCCTCAATTATCGCAGGTGTCGAATGATCGAGCGCGTTGCGGATAGTTCTATCCCGCGAACTTGTGACCCTCGAAAATTTTCTCGGACAAATGGAGTGTCGCCACAGTCGGTGCGCCCACCTCAAAGACCACAAACCGGGTCCATAGGAAACGCTTGGCTGTGGCGTTGTGGACAGTGTCCCACGGGATGAACAGGGGGGGATGGCCAAGACGGAAGGGCAGCCACACCGACAGATGAAGCCCTTCCGCTGAACTGTGGATGGTCAGGCAGCCGTTGTAATTTACCATTCCCACCCTGCCGCCCTGCATCGAAAAGCGTCTGCCAGAGGGCTGGCGGTCATGCGCAGGAAAGCGCGCTGCCAGCCTGCTCCATCCTCCCATCCGTGAAAGAAGCAGGAGTATCACGCACCACCCGCCGACAAAGACAAAGGGGAGCAAAGCGAACAAAAAAGACGGAGGTTCGGATGGGGCCATGGGTGCGAAGTTGTCCATTGATAAAGCTCTGCGCCGGTCCTGCAAGGGGCGTGCGCCCCGTCTGGGTTGGCAACTGAGAACAGGGGGACGATTCGCTGGACACCCCCGCTGCGCCCCGCTAAGGCAGGCGTCATGGCAAACAGCACCACCACCCCCATCACAGGCGGCAAACTTTTCATCACCGGACATCAGGGCCTTGTGGGGCGGGCGTTGCTGAAGCACTATGCCACGCAGCCGCAATGGCAGGTGATCACCCGCACGAAGAAGGAGCTGGACCTGCGTGATCCGCAGGCGACGGACGCGTTTTTTGCCGCTGAGAAACCGGAGTATGTGATCCTGGCCGCGGCCAAGGTGGGCGGCATCAAGGCCAGCTACACGCAGCCGGTGGACTTTCTGCTCGACAACCTGCAAATCCAAAATTCGGTGCTTTCCGCCGCGCATCGTTTCGGGGTGAAAAAATTGCTCTTCCTGGGCAGCACCTGCATCTACCCGAAGACCGCCGAAATGCCCATTCGCGAGGACAGCCTGCTCACCGGCCCCATGGAGGAGACCAATGCGCCCTACGGTGTGGCGAAGATCGCCGGCATCAAGCTTTGCCAGGGCTACCGCCATCAGCATGGGAAGGATTTTATCTGCGGCATGCCCGCGAATCTTTACGGCCCTTTTGACAACTTCGACCCGGAGCACTCCCATGTGCTGCCATCGCTGATCCGCCGCTTTCATGAGGCGAAGCTCGCCGGCGCGCCCAGCGTCACCCTGTGGGGCAGTGGCAAGCCGACGCGCGAGTTCCTTTTCGTGGACGATCTGGCTGCCGCCTGCGCTTTCCTGCTGGAGAACTACAGCAGCCCGGACATCATCAACATCGGCACCGGCTCAGAGATCAGTATCCGTGATGCGGCCGAGATCATCAAAGGCATCATTGGCTACGCAGGCGAGATCAAGTGGGACACAACGCAGCCAGATGGCAACCCAAGGCGTCTGCTGGATGTGACCCGCCTGGACTCTCTGGGCTGGAAGGCGCAGACGGCGTTCCGTGAAGGCGTGGCGGCGACGTATGCGTGGTTTCTGGAGAACCGGGCCGTGGCGCGGGTCTGAGGAGCCGGTACGATGACTGGTGGCAAAGGCGGGACTGTGGCCGTGGCGGAGGGTGAATGCCGAGGTCTTGAGGTTTTGTGAAGTACTGCTGCCGCATTCGGCTGCAATGGGCGTCTCCTGGCCTCCGCGATTGCCCTGGACATGGCGTGGATCCGGGGACGCCCGTTCTGCGGGCCAGGGGGCCAGCGGTACTCCGGACATGCGCTGCGGCGGGTGTCTCCTGGTCTTGCTGCAACTCCAGGCTGGACACGCCAGTGCCCCCATGTCAAGTAGGCCCCTTCCACCACTCTCATGGCAGCCCAGGCTTTCCGTCCCGTCCTCATCACCCGCAGCACCTGCCGCATTTGCGGCTCCAGCAGTCTGACCCCCGTCGTCAGCCTGGGGGACCAGTACATCGGCGGCGTGCTGGCCAGCGAGGACGGCAGCGCGCTGATCAAGCGCCGCGTGCCGCTGGACCTTGTGCGCTGCGACCCGTCTGTGGATGAAAATGCCTGCGGCCTGGTGCAGATGCGCCACTCCGTGCCGCCGAAGGTGCTGTACCACCGCTACTACTACGAGTCCGGCATCAACCAGTCCATGATCGACAATCTCTCCGGCATCACCAAGCTGGTGGAGGAAACGGTCAATCTGAAAGCCAACGACATTGTGCTCGACATCGGCTGCAACGACGGGACGCTGCTGGCCAGCTACCGCACCCAGGGGCTGCGTCACATCGGCATCGATCCGTCTGACGTCGCCCTCAAAGCCCGCGCCAAGGGCTTCCAGGTGGTGAACGATTTCTTCAGCGCGCGCGCCTTCCGCAGCGCCCACGCCATTGAAAAGGCCCGCGTTATCACCAGCATCTCCATGTTCTACGACCTGGAGCAGCCGCACGCCTTTGTGCAGGACATTGCGGACACTCTGGCATCTGACGGCATCTGGATCCTGGAGCAGAGCTACCTGCCCGCCATGCTGGACATCAACAGCTTCGACACCATCTGCCATGAGCATCTGGAATATTACTCCCTGGCCGTGCTGGAGCGCCTCTTTGGCGACCACGGGCTGGAGGTGATCGATGTGCATCTCAATGACGTGAACGGCGGCAGCTTCCGCCTTGTCGTCGCCCACATGGGCAAGGTCAAGCCCAGCGCCGAGGCCGCCGCACGCGTGCAGGACCTGCGCATCCGTGAGTTCGAGATGGCCATCGACTCCGACGCTCCTTACGCCGTTTTTCGCGACAATATCGAACGCATCCGCACTGACCTGACCGCCTTCCTCAAGCAGGCCAAGGCCGAGGGCAAGCTGGTGCATGGCTACGGCGCCTCCACCAAGGGCAGCACCACGCTGCAATACTGCAACGTCACCCCGGACCTCGTCCCCGCCATTGCCGACCGTAACCCGGTGAAGTGGGGCAAGTACACCATCGGCACGCAGATCAAGATCATCTCCGAGGCCGAGTCCCGCGCCGCGAAGCCGGACTACTATCTTGTGCTGCCATGGCACTTCATGCCCGAGTTCCTGACTCGCGAGACCGAGTTCCTGGCCCGTGGCGGCAAGTTCCTTGTCCCCATGCCGACCGTGCGCACGGTAGGGCAGGGCGACAGCTTGTGATCTGGGCTGAATGTGTGTGGGCATGGTCCATGCGGCCATGCCAGAACGTGGCCGCAGTTTGAAGGGGTGCGAACCGCAGCGGGTCTTGCCTGCTGCCTGCCGTCATGCAAAGAATGCATGCTTCCGCTTTCTTCTTCTCATGTCCGACGCTTCTGACAGCGGCATTCACGCCACAGGTCTTCGCTTTGCCTACCCAGGTGCGGATGATGCATTTCGGCTGGATGTGCCGCGCCTGGAACTGACGGCTGGCGGGACGCTGGCGCTGGCTGGCGCCAGCGGTGCAGGGAAGTCCACCCTGGTGCGTCTGCTGACGGGGTTGCTGACGCCGGATGCGGGGGAAATCCGCCTCGGCACCACCTGCATTCATACCCTTGGCCGTGAGGAGCGACGAGCTTTCCGGCTGGCGCGCGCAGGCCTGGTGTTTCAGGACTTCGTGCTGCCGGATTACCTGACGGTGATGGAAAACATCCTGCTGCCGCATCAGTTTCGTGGGGCTGCGGACAGCGCCCTCCGCGGCAAGGCCCGGGAGATCGCCACGCGGCTGCAAATCGCCCCATTTCTCGACAGGTATGTCTCCCGGCTCTCCCAGGGGCAGCGGCAGCGGGTGGCCGTGGCGCGGGCTTTGGTGCATGAGCCGCAGTTCATCTTTGCGGATGAGCCCACCGCCTCGCTCGATCCCGCATGTGGCCGCATCGTTGTGGATCTGCTGCTTGAGGATGTGAAGCAGCGCGGCGCCTGTTTGGTGATGGTCACGCATGATCCCGGCCTGCTGCCGCTCTTCGATCAAACCGTGCGGATGGAGGACCTTGCCGCATCCGTCGCATGAGCCGCGCCGCCTTCCATCTGGCCGCGCGGTATGTGCTGCGGCATCGGCTGCAAAGCGCGCTGCTGGCAGGGGCGCTGGGCCTTGTCTTTGCGCTGCCGCTGTGCCTGCGGACGCTCATGGACCATGCGCAGCGGGAGCTGCGCGCACGTGCGGCCTCCACGCCGCAGGTCGTCGGCACGCGGGGCAGCGCGCTGGACCTCATGATGACGGCGCTTTACTTCAAACGTGAAAACCTGCCCCCGCTGCCCATGGCCGCGCTCACCACCCTGCGGCAGGGTGGGCACCACGCCGCCGTCATCCCGCTGCATGTGCGCTATCATTCCCAGGGCGCGCCCATTGTGGGGACTGACCTTGACTACATTTCATTCCGGGGGCTGCGGATCGCGGAGGGCAAAAACCTCACCCGTCTTGGCGACTGCGTGGTGGGTGCGGCACTCGCTAGGAAGCGCGGCCTGCGGCCAGGGGGGCACGTCTTCTCCTCACCGGAGCAGGCCTTTGACATGGCGGGCGTCTATCCGCTGAAGATGCGCGTCACCGGCATTCTGACCGGCAACGGCACGCCAGATGATGACGCGGTGTTTGTGGATCTCAAAACCGCCTGGCTCATCGAGGGGCGGTCCCATGGACACAACGACCTTGCCGAGAACAAGTCCGCTGTCCTCAAGCAGGAGGATCATAACATCGTGGGCAATGCGTCCGTGATGATGTTCAACGAGGTCACTGATTTGAACCTTGGCTTCTTTCACTTCCATGGAGATCCTACCACCTTCCCGCTCAGCGCCGTGCTGGTGCTGCCGGACAATGCCAAAGCGGAGGCGCTTCTGGCCGGGCGCTACGCCAGGTCCAAGGAAGAGCAGATCATCCGCCCCCAGGACGAAATGGAGGCGCTGCTGGCCCAGCTTGTCCGGCTGGAAGGCTATGCCTCCAGCGCTTTCCTGGTCGCCGCCACCGCCGCGTTGTTGGTGACCGCCCTGGTCTTTGCCCTCACCTTCCGCCTGCGCCGCCGGGAGTTTCAGACGCTGGAGGAGGTCGGCGTTTCCCGTGTGGCGCTGATGAGTGTGCAGGTGCTGGAGATCACCCTCATTGCCGCTGGTGCCACGCTCATCGGCGCGCTTCTGTTTGCGATAGCCTCTTACACCGCGCCGCATCTGCTGCGCATGGCCGTGTGATCGGTGGCAGGCAGGTGCGCCGCCAGCCCAGGCACCAGCCCGTGGGCTGGGCACAGCGGACCGCGAACGCTGTTTACATCCCCGCCCACATGATGCATCTCAGGGCCAGCCAAAACCTGTCAGCCAACCAACGCCTGTGTCCCACGCCCAACACGCTCTCGACGCCCTCATTTACGCCCTCGATGTGAATCCCGAACTTGGCGCGGAGGGGCGTGTTCTCTTCCTGCGTGCACGGCAGCATCCAGCGCTGGAGCATTTTGCCGGACGGCTCACCTGCCAGCAGACCTGGAAGCCGCATGCCGACGAGCTGGTGGCTGCCGGGCATCGTGTCGAGCGCGAGGCACAGGGGCAATACAGTCTGGTCATGGTGCTGCCTGATCCGCAGCGGGATCTCATGGTGGGGGACCTTGCCTGTGCGCACGACCATCTGGCCCCTGGCGGCGTCATGCTGGTCTCCCAGCACAATGACTCTGGTGGGAAGCGCTGCCTGCAGCATCTGGCGGAGGCGGCAGGGGAGGTGCAGTCCCTTTCCAAGCACCACAGCCGCGTCTTCTGGGCCGTCAAAAACCCGGAGCAGCCGTGGAAGGCGGAGCTGCTGGAGCCGTGGCGGCAGGGCGCCCTCATGCGCCGCGTTTTGGACGGGCGCTTCTGGTCGCGTCCCGGCCTGTTCAGTTGGAATCGCATTGATGAAGGGTCCGAACTGCTGGCCAGGCATGTTCCGGTGTCCCTCGCGGGAAACGTGGCCGAGCTTGGCTCCGGCTGGGGCTTCATTAGCGACCACCTCCTGCGCAACTGCCATGACATCGACACCCTCGACATCTACGACGCGGACGCGGACTCCTTCGAGTGCGCGCGGCGGAACCTGGGCATCATCCCCACACGGGTGAAGGCCAAACCGCACTGGACGGATGTGACAGCAGGAATCGGCAGCCGCAAGTTTGACGCCATCATCATGAACCCGCCCTTTCATGAGGGGAAGCACCAAGACGCGTTGATCGGCCTGAAGTTCATTGCCACAGCCGCCCAGGCTCTGCGCACTGGCGGCCAGCTCTGGCTTGTGGCGAACCGCCAGCTGCCGTATGAAAACCTCCTGACCGAGACGTTCGCTCACATGGAGAAGATCACCGAGACGGGCAGCTTCAAGATCATCCACGCCGTGAATCCCACGGTGAAGCCGCCGTTTGAACCCCGCCGCAAAAAGCGGCGGTAAGCATTCCGCCGGGAGGCAGGAGGAGCGGTGAGGCCAGCCCATCGTCCGATCAGGGGCATCACTGGGCATTGCGTGCTGAAAAAACACACGCCACAACGCCAAAACCGTTTGCAAAGCGGTGCCCAGTCTCCATACTCACTTTCCACTCGAGAGAGGGGTAGGTACCCAAGCGGCCAACGGGGGCAGACTGTAAATCTGCTGACTTACGTCTACGCTGGTTCGAATCCAGCCCTGCCCACCACTCTTGCGATGAGGAGATTATGTAGCTCGGTTAGACTAACCGAGGTTTCGTGACCTCAAGTAGCGTGCTCAAAATGTGCTCACTTTTTCGTTGCACCACTAGGCTGCAATTGCCCCTGCTCTCGCGTTATAAAAATGTGAGAGCGGCAACCGCCGCCTCATCTTCTCATGCCACGGCGAACCCATTATTTATGAAGGAAAACCCCCAGCTTTGCTGGGGGACTCCCAGAGTTTGACAGTTCCGGGAGTCCCCGGATGGCTGGTGACGTGTGACGGCTCAAAGTTGCACGAAACCAAGCAATCCAATATCAAAACCATAGCTGCACTGGTCGCGGTAGGGACACGGGTTGCCCCGTGCCCCCCGCACAGATCCCGGCGGGCGGCACTACCGCACCGGGCTCTTACCT
>CAZPSQ010000097.1:0-17493 GCA_964588755.1 uncultured Prosthecobacter sp.
AACAAGCGCGAAAATCACCAGCCGCCCGCTGCAGCCGAATGCGGCAGCAGTACTTCCCCAAGCCCCCGTCCGCGCATGTCCGGAGTACCGCTGGCCCATTGGCCTGCGGATCGAGCGTCCCCCGACCCACGCCACACCCAGAACAAACGCGAAAATCACCAACCGCCCGCTGCAGCCGAATGCGGCAGCAGTACTTCCCCAAGCCCCCGTCCGCGCATGTCCGGAGTACCGCTGGCCCACTGGCCTGCGGATCGAGCATCCCCCCGGCCCACGCCACACCCAGAACAAGCGCGAAAATCACCAGCCGCCCGCCGCTGCCGAATGCGGCAGCAGTACCGCCGGACCGCCCCTTATCCCACCGGTTCCAAAGTCCGTGAGCTTTCAGCATGCCCCGCCGGCAGCTTCTTCAGCACAGCCTCCACCCAGGCTTCATCCGGCAGGGCAAATGGCCGGAAGGTCTCCAGGCGTGACTCATGCTCACTGTAGAACAACGCGCGGTTCAGGCCCAGCGCCCCGGCCTTGGGCGAGTCGATGAGGCTGGCGGAGTCGTTGGCGCTCATCTGGAAGAGCACGCGCATGCCAAGCTCGCTCACGGCCTTGCGGCTGAGACAGCGGTTGATGTTGTTCAGCGTGTCCAGGCTGGTGATGAGATGGATGCCCAGCGGGGGGCCTTCAGCGATGATGTCGTTGAGCTGGTTTCCGGGCTTCGGCGTGTCATCACCGCTGAAGCTGAAGTCCTCCTCATAACGCAGCTTGCGGAATTTTTGCAGCCCATGCACCAGCAGGAAGATGGGCGGCTCTGCCGCGCTGCCCTCATCACTGCGGCGTTTCATTTCAGCATGGATCTCAGCGACAAACTCGGGGGCCTCATGCCCCTGGGTGATCTTGGCGCGCCCCTGGGCGGCAGCCTCCAGGAAACGACACTCCGCCGTCTCCGGCAGCGCTCCATGAATGAGGTAAAACTTCGGCCGCAGCTGCAGCCCCGCCGGATGCTGCGCGGCCAGACCGATGATGCCCAGCCCCATGATGGCGGCGATGGCCTCGTCGTTTTGTCCGACGAGCAGCAGATGCCGGCCGCTCTGGCGTGGGAAAAGCGCCTCCGTCGGGCCTTTGATGGCATTGGGCAGGCCCAGCCAGCATTTGGGGTCTGCGGGCATCTTTGCCGGAGGGCTGGACAGCGCCAGGTCCAGCAGCGCATTGTCCGCCGCGCTGGCGGGCATGTTGCCTTCAAAGACAATCGGCCGCTTCATGCCAAAGCCGCGCTCCTGCGCGAGGTCGGACACCTTGGCCAGATTCGCGTCCCGCTCCTCGTCGGTGAGCCAGACCACCTGGAAGGGGCTGTTCCCCTCCATGGCTCCGGCGGCGTCGTTGTAGATGCCTTCACCCGGACGGGACAGCAGCCGCGGCGCGGTGTTGTTCTCGTCCATGATGAGCGCCGCGTCCGCCTCATTGCACTGCAGGGCTATGCGGATCACCATCTGTCCCAGGGTGGAGCGCGCCAGCGTGTAGGCGCCGCCGAGGGTCTGTGATCCAAGCAGCACGTGAATGCCGAAGGCGCGGCCCTGGCGCACAATGCGGTCCAGCAGCAGCGCCGCGCCCTGCGCCACGGCATCATCCTCCACAAAGAACTCCTGAAACTCGTCAATCATCAGCAGCGCGCGCGGCATCGGCTCGCCGCCCCCTGCCCTCTTGTAGCCCGCCAGATCCTGCACCCCCGCCTTGCGGTACAGCTCACCGCGGCGGCGCAGCTCGTCGTCCAGCTTGTGCAGCACGCTGAGGGCGAACTCCCGGTCGCTCTCAATGGCGATCACCTTGGCATGCGGCAGGCGCGCGTCCGCGTAGCACTTGAACTCCACGCCCTTCTTGAAGTCGATGAGATAGAACTCGACCTCATCCGGACTGCACGTCAGCGCCAGATTCGTGATGACGATGTGCAGGAGTGTCGATTTGCCGGAACCCGTCTTGCCAGCAAGCAGCGCGTGCTGCTTCGTCCCTTTGCCAATGTCGAGGTATTGCAGCTTCGTTGCCCCGGTGCGGCCAATGGCCACACGCAGCTCGTTGGTGGTGCTTGCAGACCATGGGGTGGCCGGCGCCACCACGGAGAACGGCACCTGCACGCGGTTGGAGTCGATGCTGGCCCGGCCGATCTTGTGCGCCAGTTCGGCGGCCACCACATCGGTCGGCGCGGGATCGATGTGCATCGTCTTGATGCCCTCCACGCTGACGATTTCATTCTCCCGCACGATGCGCAGGCAGTTTTTGCGCAGGTCCTCGGCGTCCAGCCCCTCTGGCAGCGCGTGGCGGCGGTCCCAGTGCGCCAGCACATACACGCCACAGCGGGGGCCGCTGCTGAGGATGCTTTTCAGCCGCGCCATCGCGGTCTCACTGAAGGCCGCAGGCAGGTTGGCAATGACGAGAAAGTGGTACTTCTCCGCCACGCTGCCAGCCTTCTCATTGTATTCCGTGATCGATTCGTACTCGTTCCGCAGGTACATCTGGATGACTTTCTCCACGTGCTCATTGAGCTCTCCCAGACGCTCCTCGATGTGATCCCGCTGGGTCCAGATGCGGCGGTTGATCAGCAGCGGCTCATGGTCGGCCAGATGCATCAGCCCGGCAAAGTTTTGCCCCAGGCCGACGGGATCAATGATGGTGAACATGGCCTTCCCCGGCGGGGCCAGGCTCAGCAGACGGAACACGATGCTGTTCATCACCTCGGACACCCAGCCTCCACCGTCGTCATCTGTCTCGATGAGCAGCGATGCCTCGTAGGGCAGGGCCAGGGTCAGCGGCAGCGGGACATGCTCATGCCCGGCGAGGCTCAAAGGCGTGCCATTGGCCAGCGCGGCCGCGGAGGCGCCAAGGTCCAGATCCAGCTGGCCGATGCGGCAGGCACGCGGAAAAACGGTGTATGGCCGGTAGTCGGCGGTCCAGGGCTCCCAGCGGGAGGCTGGCTCGCGCTGGATCTCATCCGCCTGGGCCAGCATGGGTGGCACCTTGTTCTCCCATTCGGCCGTCAGGTCCTGCCAGCGTTTTTGCGTGATGGCATCCATGGTTTCCAAGACCCTGGCATGGCGCTCTTCCATCTGGGCGCGCTGCTGGGCTCCGGGGCCTATGAGCTGGTCATTCAGACTCTCATTCTTCTCGTCTGCCACGCTCGCCAGATTGCGCTCCAGCAGGCGCTTGTTGCGTGCAAGGAGGGAGGGTATCTGGGTGGCCAGGCGTTTCTGCATGGCCTTGCGATAGTCCTCGGCCACTTGGTCGGCGCGGTTCCAGTCGGCGGTGATCTGGGTGTCCTGGGCCTCAAACTCAGCCTGCACCTGAGCTTCAGCAGCATCCCGCGCGGCGTTCATCTCCCCCGCGCATCTCTCGTAGGCATGCACGACCTCGTTGATCTGACGGGCGTCCAGGCCTGATTTGGAGAACACCTTGAAAAGCCCGCCCGACTTTCCCGAGGCCAGTTGGAACTCGAGCAGCTCCACCTGCTTCTCCACCGCCTGCACACGCTCGGCCATCTCTGGCAGCATGGCGGGGGGCTGCACCTTCAGCTCATTGCGGGCGGGGCGCGCGCCGGTGGCCTTCACGATGGCCAGCAGACGCTCCTTGATCCGGGCCAGGTGGTCGAGCAGCGCGTTCGCCAGCTCATGGGTCTGGTCCAGCTTTTGCCTGCGCTGCGTGTCCGCCTGCACACGGCGCACCTGCTGCTTCCCCAGCCAGCGCTCACGGTGCTTCTGGGTCATGGCGGGCAGGTCCCGCCGGATGCGGTCCTCATAGCGTTTGAACGAGGCATCCCGTGCCTCATGCCGCCCGCGCACAGCATTGGCAAAGTCCTGCCACTGCGCGCTGGACGCCTCCACGGCCGCGGCAAGCTGTGTGTCGAAGACCTCCAGATCACGCAGATGGTTCTGCTCCGCAGTGTAGCGGCGCGAGCGGACCTCACGCAGGATCTGGTCGGCGCGGCGGGCGAAATCGGCGGCTGTGTCGCGCAGCGTGGTGTGAAGATGGAGAATGCGCGAGGCGCGCAGATCAGGGGGATGGCTCACAGTCTTTGCGAATCTTTTTGAGGAGTACCTCCAGTTCATTCATGGCCGCGCCGGTTTTGTTCACCAGACCGGGGATCGGCTCCAGATAGGCCTTTTCAAACTCCTGCGCCTTGGCATCCCGCCAGTGGACGGACACAGAGTGCCATTGCTCGGAAAGTTCACGGGCAGGTTGAATCAGGGTCATGGGCTCATCGGGGGCATGGAGGTTTCACGGTAGGCCTCCAGGATCTTTTGAATTTCGACCAGACTGGCATTGGCCACTGTCAGGTCCGTGTCAACGTAATCACGCATCGCGTCCAGCTTGCGCACCATCGGTGCCACCAGGCGGTCGTACTCACGCGCCCAGCCTTGGGTGCGCTCCAGCTTGGCCTGCGCCTCCTCCAGCGCCGCCCGCGCCTTGCGCACGGCCATTTGCTGCACGCTGGGCGTGTCCACAAACTCGGACATGCGGGCGCTCATCAGCTCCTGCTGGGCCTGGTCCAGTTTCTTCTGCCGTTGCTTGATCTGCGCCTTCCAGAAGGCGGGCTGCTCCACGTCCAGCCACACACGCGTCCTCTTCACCGCGTCCAGCGCCATCTCCACAGACTGGCGCGCCTTGCTCATGAAGACGGCCAGCGCGGTGCGAAAAGCCTCGATGGCGTCGAGGTTCGAGATGCGGGCTTGCTCGGCCATGCTTTAGCGCTGGTTGAGATAATCCTCGATCCGCTGCGCCTTGCGAAGCAGAAACGGCGTGTGCTGCTCGGACAGCTCCATGAATTTTTTGATGGCCTTCATCGTGGAGACAAACTCGCCGGCAAACTTTTCATGCTCCTGGTCCTGCCACGTCTCCCCCAGCGCGGCAAAGCGGCTCTGCAGCGACGAGGCACGCTGCTGCACATCCGTGTTGAAGCGCTTCAGCTCCTGCGCAAAACGCCGCACCTCCTCGGGATTCATGATTGCCTGGGCCATGCTGCGGATGATGAATGATTCGGCCGCGATGACGAGCAAATTCCTGCCCCCGGCCCATGGAAATGAGCAAAAAAAGCCCCGTGGATACTTTCCCTGGGTGCTGTCTTGCTCAAAACAGCCCGGATAACGGAACATCCATTCCTCCAACGTATCCTTCCCCATGAACTATCTGCCCACACTCACCGCCCTCATGTTTGGCGCCCTCACGTGCGCATCGCAGGCCCAGAACAGCGCCGCCTCAAAGGAGGACGTGGGGCGGGCCATCACCCGGGGGCTCGACTTCCTCAAGACACAGCAAAACAAAGACAGCGGCCACTGGGTCACCACCGAAGACCCCGCCCTCAGCGCCCTGGTGCTCTCCGCCCTGGTGCAGGACCCGGCCAAGGGAGACTCC
The DNA here is from genome assembly GCA_964588755.1 of uncultured Prosthecobacter sp. Classification (GTDB taxonomy): domain Bacteria; phylum Verrucomicrobiota; class Verrucomicrobiia; order Verrucomicrobiales; family Verrucomicrobiaceae; genus Prosthecobacter. The sequence goes on from CAZPSQ010000097.1 coordinate 5,386, forward strand.
GCTGACGCCGTGAAACGCGGCTACGACTTCCTCCTCTCCAACGTGAAACCGGACGGCGGCATCTACACCAAGGCACGCTCCAACTACAACTCCGCCATCTGCCTCATGGCGCTCGTTCTGCGCGCCCGCCCTGAGGATGATGAGGTCATCCGCCGCGCGCGGAAATTCGTGGCCGGGCAGCAAAACGACGCCGACACTCCGGGCAAGACCGACAACCCCTTCGACGGCGGCATCGGCTACGGCGGCGCGCAGCAGGGCGGACCTGCCCACGCCGACCTTTCCAACACCAGCTTCGCCCTTGAGGCCCTGTATTATTCCAAGAAGATGTTCGAGGACAGCGGCAGGCCCGTGGAGAAAAAAGACGACCTGAACTGGGCCGCCGCGATCGACTTCGTCTCCCGCTGCCAGAACGTGAAGGCCAGCAACGACCAGCCCTGGGCCGGGCAGGACAAGGCAAACATCGGCGGCTTCGGCTACACCCCCGTGCCCCAGCAGCCACGTGGCGGCAGCAAGGCCGACGGCCCTGTCCCCATGCGCTTCTACGGCAGCATCAGCTACGCCGGCATGCTCAGCTTCATCTACGCCGGCCTCACCCCCACCGACCCACGCGTGCAGGCCGCGCTACAGTGGCTGGGAGACAACTACACCGTGGATGAAAACCCCGGCCAAGGCGCCGAAGGCATGTACTATTACTACCACACCATGGCCAAAGCTCTGGCAACCGCCGGCCTGCAAACCCTCAAGACCAAGTCCGGCGACGCCGACTGGAAAGCCGACCTCTCCCGCAAGCTCATCAGCCTGCAAGGCGCGGACGGCTCCTGGGCCAACACCGCATCCAGCCGCTGGATGGAAAGCGACCCTGTGCTTGTCACCGCCTACACCGTGCTCGCCCTGGAACAAGTGTACCGGGCGCTGAAATAACAGGCTCGGGGAACACCCCTGCCCTGGAAGGGGCCTACTGCTTCGCCATCGCGGTGGACAGCGCCTTGCGATAGTTCACCACGGCGTCACCGATGGCGGCGGACACCTGCTGGCGGTAGGTGTCGGAGGCGACCAGGAGGCACTCCTTGGCGTTGGTGACGAACCCGCCCTCAAACAGGATGCCCGGGCGCTTGCAACCGGTCAGCACGGACCATTGGGCGCGCTTGATGCCACGGTCCACAAACTTGAAGCGGCTGATGACATTGGCATGCACAGCCGTGGCCAGGGCGATGTTGGCGGAGTCCTGCTTGTTGCCGGTGACGCCGTTGACGTTGTAGCCGCCCCCGCGGGAGATGGTGGCCGCGGCGCTCTGCGGAGTCAGCGCCCAGGTCTCAATGCCGCTGGCTGCGGAACCGCCGGAATTGAAGTGAAGACTGATGAAGATGCTGTTGGGCGTCTGGTTGGCAATGGCAACACGGCCGCCAAGAGTGAGGAAGGTGTCGGTGGAGCGGGTCAGAATGACCTTGAACCCGCGCTGCATGAGGGCGGTGCGCACCGCCATGGCCATCTTCAAGGCGAAGTCCTTCTCATGCCCATAGATGCCCCGCGCCCCCGCGTCGTGGCCGCCGTGGCCGGCATCGATGACGACGGTGTCGAAATGCTCCGGATTCTGGATGTGGCTGGGGCACAGGACAGGATCGATCAGCTTGCACAAGTCCAGGCGGGAGAAGAGGACCTTGCCGTTGCTGCTCTGCACCGGGAAGCTCAGGATGAACTTGATGTTGTTAATGAGCATCTCCTGGGAGCCGATGCTGGCCTTCAGAATGAGTTTGGACGACCCGAGCCAGAAGTGGTTGCCCTGAAGGCGGAAGGTGTTGAAGCCGTAAAGCGGGTTGTAAAAGTTGCGGATGCTGTCGGCGGTCACGTAGTCACGCCCCCCAATTTTGACGATCTCCCAGCCACCGTTGGCAGGGAGGGCTGCCACGGTCTCGGATTTCACGCTGGCACGCTCTTCATTGTCCGCGTTGAACTCGCCCTCGCCCCGGCGGGCGGAGGAGGTGACGTCCTTGGCCTCCATGGGCTTGGGCTCGGCCGGGGCAGGCTTGCTGACCGGCTTGGCCGTGGATGCCGTGGACTTCTTGTTGATCTCGACTTTTTTGGTGCCCCCACCGGGCTTGGTCGTGGTGATGATGACGCGCGGCGGCTTGCCGCTGGGAGAGGAGGAAGGCGCGGCCGGTTTGGACGCGGCAGCTGCAGGCTTTGGCGGCGCAGGTGCAGGCTTGGGTGCCGGGGCCGGCGCTGCGGGCGGCTGTTCGCCCCCCCCATTGAACAGCTTTTTAAAGAAACCCCTTTTCTCCTCCGCCTGGGCAGAAGAAGACGCGAATGCCACCACCAGGAACGCCAGGGCGGCCATGGTTGCGTGAGGCTTGAGGGAGTGCAGACCAGTGATCATACGAGGGCTATGACAAAAAAACACGGACGAACGTCCCCCATATAACGTGGGACGGCCCAATGCGCAAACGTTCTAACGGGCCGGGTCTTGCACCCCTGCGCTGCCCGTTTCAACCTGCTTTGATGTCAACGTCTCAAAATCACTGAAAGATGCTTGGTGCTGGCGACCGCCCGCCACGCTGGTTCCCACGGGCCGCCATGGCCACCTCCAGCTCCCGCATGAGGGCGCCTATCTGCGGGTCCTCCGGGTGGAGGTGGGCCGCCTGCTGGTAATGGTCCAGCGCCTGGAGGTAGAGTCCGGTCTGGAAGTACACCAGCCCCAGCGCCTTGTGCACCTGCGGGTCATGGGGCGTCACGGAAAGAATTTCCCGGAAGACACCGACGGCATCATCAAAGCGTCCCACCCCCGCGAGGCCCAGCCCCAGGGTGAAGGCCACCGGCGGCTTGTGCACGGACGTCTCGTCGATGCGGATCAGCTGCATCGTGTTTTCCAGCGACTCCTTGCTGCGGTTCAGGCGGAGCAGGGAGTTGGACAGGTTGAGCAGGCCGTTCTGAAAACGCGGCTCGATCTCCAGCGCCTTGCGGTAGCAGTTCACGGCAGCCTCCTCCTTGCCCGCGTCAGAAAGGGCCGCGCCCAGATTGCCCCAGGTGCGGTATTTGCCGGGGCTTTTCGCCACGGTGTCCTTCCACAGCTTTTCACTGGTGCTCCAGACCTCGTTGCGCACCACGGTGGTCCAGGCCAGCGCGCCCACGCACACGGCCGCCATTCCAGGTGCCACCAGGCGAGTCTGCGCCGGCAGCCAGGACCAGTTCCGCAGGTAGTCAAAGAGGCAGGCCGCCAGCACAAACACCCCCACGGAGGCCAGGTAGGGGCGGTGGTCCGCCATCATGTCCGGCAGCGGCACCAGGCCGGAGGAAACACAGATGGTGACGAAGAACCATAGCACAAAGGCAAACAGCAGCGCCGCCCGCGGGTCCTTCTGCCGCCTGCGCAGCCAGAGCCAGCACGCGCCCACCACCAGCAGCCCATGCACCAGCAGGGCCAGCAGCACCGGCCCCTGAAACAGGGAGGTGTAAACCGGCCATTCCGGGTCGATGTTCAAATCATTGGGCCAAAAAAGACGGCGCAGGTAGGCAAGCAGGACCGTGAGCTGGGTCACGATGTAGTGCCAGTGGTCCAGCGGCGTGTCCCGCGAGTTCACAATGTTCAACGCATCCCCCAGGTCCGCCTGCCCCTGGTTCAGCACGGCGGAGCAGGCCATCACCAGCGCGGGAATCAGCGGCAGGCACAGCAGCAGCGGCCAGGCGCGCAGGGCGGCGGTGCGCCAGCGCGTGCCCAGGACCAGGATGTCCAGCATCACCGCCACCAGCGGGGCAGTGAAGGTGCTCTCCTTCGTCAGCATGCCGGCCAGCAGGGCCACCACGGCGGTCACGCGCAGCACTCCCCTCCCCTTGCGTGAGGAACCCTGCAGGGACAAAAAATACAGCCACAGCGTCAGCAGGTAAAACAGCGCGCTGAGGGAGGTGAAGCGCTGGATGATGTACGTCACCGACTCCGTGGCCAGCGGATGCGCCGCAAACAAAAGCGCGGCCGTGAGCGGGATGAAGAACGCCGACCCCCGCGGCAGCGCCCCGGCCTGCGGCGCACGCAGCAGCAGCAGCCGCAGCAGCGCATACACCAGCAGCGAGGTGCCCGCGTGGATGGCTATGTTCACCACCCGGAACCAGCGCGGCTCAAAGCCGTCCAGCATGTAGTTGAGATGCAGGCTGGCGTAGGCCACCGGGCGCAGCACAAAGTTCACCGCCAGATCCGGGTCCATGCCCAGCCTCGACGGGCGGCTGACAAACTCAGTGAAATGGGTGGGATAAGTGAAGCTGGCCGCATCCCGGAAGAACATGTTGTCCTTCATGTACATGTGGTCGTCGAAGACCATGGGGAAGTCCGCCGTCCAGCCATAGATCCCGGCGCACAGGGCCATCAGCACAGCAGCCACCAGCACATGCCACCAGCGCTGACGCCGCGGACTTTCCGCCGCCGCCAGCACCTCTCCCGCAGGCGGCGGCTGCGGTGCCAGCCTTGCTTCCGCCGGCTGCGGGGCTGCCACGCTTTCCGGCGTCACGGCACCGGCGTTCCTGTCACTGTTGGCGTGGCGTCTGGCGTGCCGCTTTTTAGAGGAATGAGACTTGGACATGGGCGTATGAATTAATGGGTGGAATTTTGCCCTAAACCCCTGGTTTTCGGCAATTAACACCCAATGTCGCGTAAGACGCCACGTCCTGCGCAAATGAGGCGGTTTACGCCCCCTGGTCACGCACCCACTGGCCCGCGCGGAGGTACAGTTCCGCCGCGCTGCGCAGGCGCAGCTTCTCCTTGATGCGGGCACGGTAGGTCTCCACGGTGGACTCGCCCAGGCCCAGCGCCTGCGCGATCTCACGCGTGCTGCTGCCACGGCCCAGCATCTGGAAGACTTCCAGCTCACGGTCGGCCAGCGTCTCCATCCCGGCAAGGTCCGGCGGCACACGCTTGCGGGTCAGGCGCTCCAGCAGCTTCGCCGTCATCCGGCGGCTGGCATACACGTCGCCCTGAAGCACGCTGCGGATGGCGCGCACCACCTCGGTGGAGGCTTCGTTTTTCGTGATGTAGCCCTTCGCCCCGGCGCGCAGCGCGCGCTCGGCGTACAGCTCCTCGTCGTGCATGGAGAGCACCAGCACATTGACCTCCAGCTTCTGCGCCTTGATGTCCTTGATCAGTTCCAGGCCGCTGGAGCCGCGCAGGGTGATGTCCACAATGGCAATGTCCGGGCTCGTCTCATGGATGAGGCGCATCGCGTCGCGGATGTTGTCAGCCTCCCCGCACACGGCCATTCCCAGCTCGCGGTTGATGAGATTGCCCAGATGCTCGCGGAACATCGGATGATCTTCGACCAGGAGCACCTTGCATCCCTTGACTGTCTTGGATTCTGGTTTGGAGGAGGGTGGTTTCATAGGGTGTTGGTATGTTGTACAGGTGCGTTGCAGATGACAGTGGTGCCCTCGGCCGGGCGGGACTTGATTTCCAGAGTGGCCCCCAGGGCCTGCGCGCGGTAGCGCATGGTGCGCAGCCCCATGCCTGTGCCCGTGGTCGCCGCCTTTCTGCCCTCGGCGGCAATGCCGTCACCATCATCCTGGATGCTCATCCTCAGGCCCTCAGGCCGCAGGCACAGGCTGATGACGATGCGGCGGGCCCTCCCGTGCCGAACGGCGTTGCCCACCGCCTCCTGGGCAATGCGGTACAGGTTCATGGAGGCCTCGGGATTGTCGAGCTGCACCTCCACATCCTCCTGGACCAGGATCTCCGCGCCGGTGAGCTTGCTGGTCATGCGGGCCAGGTCATTGAGCGCGGCGGAAAGACCGTCACGGTCCACATGCACCGGGAAAATCCCGTGCGCCAGGTTGCGCGCCTCAATCACCGCCTGCTGCAGGGACTCCTCGATCATCACCGCGTCCTGCGCCTCGGACATCTCCCGGCTTTGCAGGTCCTCCGCCAGCGCCCGCGCCGCGCAGCCGATCGCCGCCAGATGCTGGCAAAGGCCGTCGTGCAGGTCCTGGCCGATGCGCTGCTGCTCATGCTCGCTGACGCTCACAATGTCCTGCTCCAGCTGGCGGCGCTCCTCCAGCATCAGGATGTGGTCCGCGTCGGCATCCTGCTTTTTGCGCACGGCCACCACGGCAAACACCACCACGCTGAAGTAGAACATGCGGTTCACCAGCGCCCAGGCATAGCCCCACAGGGTTTCGTAAGGGTGGGTGTCAATGTTGGCCCACCAAAAGACGGCCGCCGACAAAACAGAGACCACCAGCCCGGCGACCGCCCCGTCCCACCACACGGCCAGGATGATGGGCGCCGCATACAGAATGAACAGGCTGATCTCCCAGCCGGTGACGTCATCCACCCAGCCCAGACCCAGCGTCAACAGGATCGGCAGCAAAATGGACACCCAGACCGGCTGGCTCCGCATCACCCCTGTGACCATGGCCCACAGCCCGTGGGGCCGCTGCCATGGCTGCGCCGGGCGTGGCGGGTAGATGCCTGTGATTGTCTCTGCCTTCATTCAGTTCCTCCGTGGTTGAGGGTGCGGACACTACGCAGAAACTCCGCATAGTCGCGGATGTAATCGGATGGCTCATACAGATGGGATGCCAGCACCATCAGCACAGAATCCGGGCTGTGCAGATGCTCCACCGCCCACACCATGGGCGGCACCAGCACGCCCAGAGTCGGCCGGTTCAGGCAGAACTCCTCGCGGTTCTCCCCGTCATCCACCACCAGATGGCACTCGCCATGCGCGCAGACGAGGAACTGCGAGCACTGGCGGTGGGCGTGCGCGCCGCGGGTCTGCTCGGTGGGTATCGCATAGGTCAGAAAATACCGCCGCGGGGTGAACGGCAGCTCCCGCCCCGCCTCGCCCACGGTCAGGTTTCCCCGCTCGCTGTCGATGATGTGCCTCATCTCAAACAGGCGCACCCCCCGCACGGAGCAGGTGTCGGTGGAGGTCTCATGGATCATGCTCATGGTGGTGTTCATGCTGCTGGGCTCCTTTCCAAATGCATACGCCCGGGCGGCGGCTCCCCGTGCACCACGGTCGAGCGCACAAGCGACTGCGGTTTGCCGGAAACGGTCAGAAAGGCACGCCCCACATACTCGCCAATGATGCCCAGCATCAGCAGTTGCGAGCCGCTGAAGACCGCCAGCGCGCCCATCAGCGACCCCCAGCCAACCTGCCTCGGCCCCAGGTAAAGAGTCTCGACCACAACCTCCGCCAGCAACACCGCGCCGAGCGTGCAAAGGCAGACACCCAGCACACTGGCCAGCCGCAGCGGCATGACGCTGAAGTCAAACAGCGCGCTCATCGCCAGCCGCACCAGCTTGCGCGGGGTGTAGCCGCTCCTCCCCCCGGCCCGCGCCACATGCGCCACCCGCAGGGTCTCGATGCGGTTCGTCGCGCCCAGGATCAGCCCGTCGATGTAAGGATAGGGCCCGCGATAGCTGACGATGCGCTCCACAAGCTCGCGCCGCAGGGCCCGAAAGCTGGAAAGATACAGCCCGCGCGGCTTGCCCATGAGGAAGGTCGCGCAGCGGTTCATCACCCGGCTGCCCAGGTTGCGCAGCCAGTGGTGCTGCTTGCGGTCAAAGCTGGAGTACACCACCTCCGCGTCAGTTTTGCGCAGATGCTCCACCAGCCGCAGCGCCTCGGCAGGCGGGTTCTGCAGATCGTCATCCAGGTTCACCACATACCTGCCCCGCGCGCGGCGGTAGGCCTCCAGCACGGCCGCGTGCTCCCCAAAGTTCCGCGCCAGCTCCACCAGCGTGACCGGCGCGGGAAAATCCTGCGCCAGCCGCACCGCCTCGGCAAAGGTGCCGTCCCCGCTGCCGTCATCCACCAGCACCAGCTCCCAGGAGACCGTGATTTCCAGCGCCTTGAAGGATTCCAGCAGATGGCAAAGGGTGCCCCCCGTGTTGTACAGCGGCACCACAAAGCTGACCTCGATGCCGGAGGCGGGCGCTGCGGGGGGGGGCGTCATGCGGCAGTCCCTCCTGGTTGGGCGTGCTCTTTCCGCGCCACGGCAAACACAGAGGACCCGAACGGGATGCGCAGCGCGCGGCACAGTTTTGCGTCCATCCTTCCCCCCACGGACAGCAGATGGTTCAGCCAGACAGGCGGCAGCGCCAGGTCGGACGTCAACGCCGACCGCCTTTCGACCGGCCTGCGGCTCAGCCACCGCCACACCAGCAGCGGCAGAAACAACCAGGCGTTCCAGTAGTGGATCACCTCGCAGCACAGGCCATGCTTTCCCAGCAGCCGGCTCACCGTCTCCGCCGTGTAGCGCCGCGCCCCGCACACGGCCACATCATGCGCTCCACGCAGACAGTCAAACGCGGGCACATTGGCCACCAGCAGGCCGCCCGGCCGCAGCACGCGGCTCATCTCCGCCAGCGCCTCGTCCTCGTCCACATCAGCATGGTACAGCACGTCCAGGCACATCACCGCATCAAAGGCACCCGTCTGAAAAGGCAGGTCATGCACATTGCCAACCCGCACATTGCTGAACCCGCGCTGGCGGCAATGCTTCACCGCCAGCCCGGAGGCGTCCACGCCGTCCGTGTCCAGAAAAGGCTGTTTTTCCCGCAGCAGCGCCAGCATCCCGCCCGTGCCGCAGCCCGCGTCCAGCACATGGCCACGCGGCGGCAGGTCGTTGGACAGCGCGTCCAGCACCAGGCCACGCAGCACACTGTGCCACCAGTGACGGTCCTCGACCAGCCGCAGCATGTGATATTCAGGAGGCTGCATCGCTCAGTTTCAGGGATTCGATCACGTCACACACCAGGCTCACCGCCTCCTCCGCCAGATGCGGGTGCAGTGGCAGGGACACCACCTCCCGCGCGGCTGCCTCCGAATGGGGCAGCGGCACAAAAGTCTCTGTTTGGAAGGCCCGCTGCAGGTGCAGCGGCACCGGATAATGCACCGCCACGGGAATGCCCGCGCCCTCCAGATGCCGCGCCAGTTCATCCCGGCGCGGGCAGCGCACCACATACTGGTGCCAGGCATGCTCGCAGCCCGGGCGCACCCCCGGCGTCTTCAAAAAACCATGCTTCCCGAGCCGCCGCTCATAAACACCCGCCAGCTTCTGCCGCCGCGCCATGTTTTCCGGCAGGAAGGGCAGCTTCACCCGCAGCACGGCCGCCTGCATCTCGTCCAGCCGGGTGTTCACCCCGTCCAGCGTGCTCACATGACGCTCCTGCTCACGCCAGCCGTACTGGCGCAGCAGGCGCAGCTTTTCCGCCATGGCCGGATCATCACAGACCACCGCCCCGGCATCACCGCAGGCCGCCAGGTTTTTGGTGGGGTAAAAGCTAAATGCCGCCGCCGTGCCCAGCGTGCCCGCCATGCGGCCCTGCCACACCGCGCCATGCGCCTGCGCCACATCCTCCAGCAGGGCCACGCCATGCTCCTCCGCCGTTTGACGCAGGTCCTCCCAACTGGCCGGGTGCCCGTAAAGATGCACGGCCAGCACCGCCCGCACCCCCTGCCCCGCATGCGCGCGCAGCACCGCGTCCAGCGACCTGGGGCAAAGTGTGAAGGTGTCCGGCTCAATGTCTGCAAACACAGGCTCCGCCCCGCTGCGCCGCACGGCCGCAGCCACGGCGGAGGGGGCGTGCGCGGGCAGCACCACCTTGCTCCCGGCGCCAGCTTCCAGCGCGCGCAGCATCAGCTCGATGGCGTCCGTGCCATTCCCCACCCCGACCACATGATCCACGCCCAAAAACTCGCCAAACTCCGTCTCAAATCCGGCTGTCTCCTCGCCTAAAATATAGTTGCCGCTGTCCACCACACGATCCAGGGCGGCCACCACACCGGCGCGATGCCGCCTTTGATCCTCCAGGGGAAAAGTCGAAAAGAAAGGGTGGCGGCGGGACATGCGGCATGCTCCCACGAACGCCTGCGGTGTCGCAAATAACGCCACACGTGGCGATTAACGCCACGCAGCTCCTCCCCACCGTTTACAGCCATCCGCCTGCCTTGACGTCGAGGTATTTGTTCGCCAACGCCACGGGCAGCATCTGGGCGGACTCATCCACCGTCAGCACCCGTTGCGCACGCAGGGACTCCAGCACACGCCGGCGCTCGCCAAAATAATGCGTCAGCGCGCCAAAGCGCAGCGCGTCGTGCAGATTGTCCACCGGTGCCTCCGCCGCCAGCTCCAGCTCCTGCTCGCGCAGCGTCGCCGCCAGCACCAGATGGCGGCGCTGCATCGCCGCCGCGGCGGCGGCCAGCGTCGCGCCGTCCTCACTGCGCAGATTCGTCAGCAAAATGACCAGCGCGCGGCGGCGCTGCAGCGTCATCACCCGCTCAGCCGCCTCGATGAAGTCGCTCGGCTCGCTGCTGGCCTCGTAGTTGTACAGGTGGTTCAGCAGCTTCGGCATGCTGTGCGCGCCACGCACCGGCGGCAGCCAGCGCTGCACCCCGCCAAAACCTGCCACCCCCACCTCATCCCCCTGCCGCAGCGCGATGAAGGCGATCAGGAGCATCGCGTTCAGGCAGTGGTCGAACTGGCTCAGCCCGCCATCCAGCGCGCGCATGCGCCGTCCGCAGTCCGGCACCAGCAGGATCGTCTGGTTCCGCGTCTCCTCAAAATCACGGCTCACCAGCGTGCGGCGGCGGGAGGTCGCCTTCCAGTCGATGCGGGAAAGCACATCGCCATCCTGGTAGTCCCGCAATTGGTGGAAATCCAGCGAGGCACCCATGCGGCGGCGTTTCACGATGCCCATCGTCTCCACCCGGTTCGCCATGGCCAGCAGGGCAAAACGCACCACAGGCTCATAATTCGGATACGCCCGCACCTGGCTCTCGCCACCCGCCAGATGCTTCTTCCGCCAGAGGCCCAGCCATGAGCCAGCCAGCACATGCGCAGGCGCAAAGGCGTGCTGCCCACGCCGCACAAACCGCGCCTGATACGTCACCGCCGCAAACTCCCCTGCCGGCACGGAAACACTGTATGGCAGCCCCTCCGCCTGCGCCGCCGTGGGGATGCCGTCGAAGATCTCCAGGTCCAGCGTCCGCCGCATGGAATGTGACACCGTCAGCGTCACAGGCGACGCCACGCCCAGCGCAAACCGCCCCGGCACCGAGCGCTTCGCCGTGACCGCCTTGCGGCCCGGCAACGTCAGCATGTCCACCACCATCACCAGCAGCAGAAGCCCTGCAAAGCCCTGCACCTGCCACTGCACCGCTGGTGTCGGCCAGAACGATGCCGCCACCGTCAGCGCCAGAAAGGCGCACAGCAGTTTGAGGAGGCGTGTGGTCGGGCGCATGGGGAATGTCAGATTCTTGGTGCCTCGACGGTCTTGAGCAGCCCCAGCAGCATGTCGTCCACCGTCTGGCCGCTGATGGAAACCTCCGGCGCCAGCTGCACACGGTGGCGCAGCACGGGCAGGACGGCCCGCTTCACATCGCCTGGGGTGATGTAGCCGCGCCCCTCCAGCAGCGCGTAGGACTTGGCCACGCGTACGAGGCTGATGGCGCCACGGGTGCCCGCGCCCAGAGAGATGGCGCTGTGCTGGCGGGTGGCGCGGACGATGCTGACGGCGTAGTCCACCACCTGCTCCACCGCCTGCACCGAGGCGGCCTCCTCCTGCGCGGCCAGGATGTCCTCCGGATTGCACACCTGTTGCACGGCCGCGGGGGAGAGACCACCGCCCGCCGCGCGGGAGGACACCGCCTTCACCACCCAGGTCTCATTGGCCACGTCTGGATAGTCGATGAGCACCTTCAGCAAAAAGCGGTCGAGCTGCGCCTCCGGCAGCGGATAGGTGCCCTCCTGCTCGATCGGGTTCTGCGTGGCAAAGGTCATGAAAGGCGGGGCCAGCGCGTGGCTCTCTCCATCAATCGTCACCTGCGCCTCCTGCATCACCTCCAGCAGGGCGGACTGTGTCTTGGCCGGCGCGCGGTTGATCTCGTCCGCCAGCAGCAGGTTGGCAAACACCGGGCCATGCCTCACGCGGAAGGTGCTGGTGGCCATGTCAAAGAGCGTGTGTCCGGCCACGTCCGAGGGCATGAGGTCAGGCGTGAACTGGATGCGGCGGAAGGTGCCGCCAAAGGTGCGGGAAAGAGCCAGCACAAGGTGGGTCTTGCCAAGGCCGGGCTTGCCTTGCAGCAGAAAGTGTCCGCCGGACAGCAGGGCGGCCAGCAAATGATG
>CAZPSQ010000098.1:0-17418 GCA_964588755.1 uncultured Prosthecobacter sp.
AAAATAAAAAAAAAAAAAAAAAAAGGGGGGGGGGGGGGGGGTCCCCACATCACGAAATCGCAGAGTGAGCGCAGAGAACGTGAGCGCCAAAGCGCCGCCTCCCGTGAAGGGAGACGGCTCTGCACGCGCTTTATGCGCGTCTTGAGAGAATGCCCCTGACGATGGCGGCCACGGTTTCAAGGGGCTGCCGCATAGGATCACCGGTCCAGCCCATGCACGCTGCCCGTAGCGCGAGTTGGTTTTCCAACTCGTCAAACTCGGCGTCGCTCAAGTCCGCTTGTTCCATCAGTACGGCATCAGAAAAGGAAAGAAGCTCATTCATGGCTGCACCTCCGGCTGGACGTTGAGGATAAAGTTTGCAGCCTTCTGCGCCTGTGATGCGGCGCGGATAATCCAGCCCTTGGCGTCTTTTGATTTCAGGGCCGTGATCCAGCTTTGCAGGTAGGCGGCTGAGTTCTCGACTTCGCCTTCCATGATGCCCGCATGAGCATTCAGGAAGGAAGCGCCCATCTCCGCAACGAGCTCTTCTTCGGCGTAGATTTTGCGGGCGGTGTCCCCTGCGGCGTCCATGCCTTTGTTTTCCATGAGGGAAGGACGCGCCAGACGCCTTTCATGTCCGGTGCTATGCACCAGTTCATGGAAAAGTGTGGCGTAGTAGGCCCCTTCGCTGACAAAAAAGCCGCGCTCCGGCATGTGCACGGAGTCTGTGCCTTTCCGATAGCAGGGCACCGCGCTGCCTTCGCGCATAACGGGTGCGTGCGGCATAGCGTCCACGATGGCGCGGGCGCGGTCGGTCCGCTCTGTCAGTGTGAGTTCGGGCAGGTTCTCGGGCTCCGGGAAAGCTACCCCTTCGACCTGCGAAGCATGAAACACCGTGTAGGATTTCAGGTAACGGCGGGTTTCGGCTTCTTCGCCGCCCTGGGCTTGGTCCTCGTCCTTCTGATAGGTGCCATACTTCACGACCATATGCCCGCGCTCGCCTTTGCGGACGTGGCCGCCCATTTCTTTGGCCTGCAGGAAGGTCAGAAAGTAGGGGCTTGTGAAACGCTGGCATCCCAGCAGGAACACATTGATTCCCTGGTAGGCTCTGCCTGATGAGAAGTTGCGGGGCAATCCCACTTTGGAAAAGTAGGGCGATTTCCAGGGCACAACGCCCTGTTCAAGCTGTGAGACGATGCGGTCTGTGACCTGTGCGTAGATGTCTGGTTTCATGATGTCCTCCGATGTTTTTGTTGGCTTTGCGCAAAGCACTCTGGGTGCGCGCAAAACCTCCTGACCCACCGCCGGAGGACGGGCGGGCAGTCACAGGGAGGGTTCAAAGGAGGGTGCCCTTCAGGGACAGCCTTTGGATGCCCTTGACGGCCCGAACGGCCGGGAGGCGTCTTGAGCCCAGGAGTGAGGCACGAGCGAAGGGCGTATTGCAGCCGACAGGCTCGAAAAACTCACACGGAAGAATGAGGGACGTGAAACGAAGGCTCGGCGGAGTGGAGCGGCACCGTTCTTCGGTGGCCTCTGCGGGGCTGGATGGTGCGGGCAGACTTTCTGGCGGAGCGTCTTGGAAGGCTGCTGGCACCATGTGGCGGGACCGAGGGCGTTACGGGACACCTCCCGTTAGAAAGGGTAGCGCAGCACGAGGTAGGCGCGAGGGAAAGGCTTTTCCCCCCAACCGCTGGAAAAAGTCTGTTGGATATACCAGACTCAATCCTCCAATATATCCGCTCACATGACTAAATTCCCATCCGCTGCTGATCTTCGGCAGGCCCTCAAACTCACTGAAAAAATCGAAGAGCTCCAAAACGAACTCAATGCTTTGCTGGGTAGTGAAAGCTCGGTCGCGAGCGCACCGAAACCCCGCAAAGGAAAAAGAGGCCCCCGGCAGATGTCACCGGAAGCACGGGAAAAAATTGCTGCGGCTCAACGGAAACGCTGGGCAAAGTCAAAGCGTGATAAGAAGACGACTGCCGCAGAAGGTTGATTGTCCCCGACGATCATGGCTCAGGGTTTGAGCGGACGGAACCTCCGCCGTTGCGAGAGTGGCGGCAAAGGGGAAATGCGGTGGTTTGCAGCCTCTCGCATGAAGGCGGAGGTTTGGTCCAAGAGGGCGGGTGGCTGACAAGCTGGCCGTTGTGCGCCGAAAGCCGGTCTTGTGCCGGCTGAGACCACGAAAGGCGGGCTTGCGTGGCGGCAGGGCGGAGCAGCGGGGCGTTGCGGGGTGTCCCCGCTGGAAAGGGTAGCGCCCCACGCAGTAGGCGCGAGGGAAAGGCTTTTCCCACACAACAGATGGGAGGAGATAACAGACAGTGCCATCCAGGAGCTGGATCAAACAAGATTTGCGGGCATTCTATCGAATGAACATCGAGGAGCTGGGGAAAGCTTTGAATCATGCATCCCGATCTAAACTGGGCAGGGATCTTGCCGATTTGGAGATACGCCGACAACAGTTCTACGATGATCTTCAGTGGCTGAAGATTGATGAGTTCGAGATCAAACGTCCCAACCGTGAGACCCCATATTTTCATTACACGATGGGTGAGCAGCGGAACTCTATTGAAAACGCGGACCCCTCCCATGCCAAAGACGAGATCTTCCACGTTAGAAATTTTGACGCCCCAGGGCTGGCTTTTGGTGAACTCTACTGGCTGTACGAGATGACTCAGGTGGCCCGTCGTGTGATTCCCAAAATCTGGGGGAATGACGAGGACCTACGCCAAGACATTGCCGCCAAAAAGAGACGCAAACATTTCAACACCCTCAACGAGATTTTTTGGATCAGCAGATGGATGGCCATCGAGATCAACAGCGTTAAGCGAGGTTTCAAGATTTCCGCAGAGATGAGAGGGGACGTGGATTGGCACGCCACGCTGAGATCGGTTGATCCCGCAGATCCAGTCCTGACTCTGAACATCGAAGTCAAGAACCTGGCTTCCAGCCTGAGGTATGCTGTGGGGGCTGACCTGAATGTGAAACAATTCGTTGAGGATGGAATGCAGGGTTTGGACTCCAAGTTTCCAGACGCGTCAGGCGACAATCTGAATGTCCTGTGCGTCACGGTGTATTTCGCTGATCGCGCAATGATCCAGTCCCTGGCCGAAGCAATCTTTGCGCAGTATACGGGTATTGATATGATTGTCATCTGGCTGGCACTTGCGGGCTATCCTGAACACATCCTCACCGTCTGGAGAAACACGGATGCGGAAAAGTACCAGAAAAGTTTGCTGGCAAAAGGTCTCTTCAAGCCGCCCGGCCCCGAACACCAGTGGCCACTGCCTTCCATTGTGCCCCTATGGGGTATCCTGCCATGGCAGCAGGATTGAAAATCCTGTGATGCTGCTCAGTTTGAGCTGATTCCCAGATGCGCCATGACAGCCGGAAGATTCCAGCGGATCTGATTGCGGCCCCTCTTTCCCTTGAGGTTCATGTTGAGGTGGATCGGCGACGGCACATCGCCGCGGTTCGCCATGTCGATCAGCGTTTCCGGTTTCGCGATGCTGAGAAATCGGCACAATGTCTTGCTGTCGACCAGCTCAACGCGCTGGCCGTTTTCAAGATAGACGTTGAATGGCTTCATGGGGGTTCCTCTGCTCTCATACGTCAGTAGATGGTGCTGCAACCGGTGGCCAGACTGTCCTGCGGCATTGCCGCAGGACCAAATGAACCAGAATGCGCCCTGGCGCAGGGCGGTGAATGTTTTTCAACGCATGGATACGGTCTGGAGTATCAGCAGCGCAGCGAAGGCCTGATACGGAAGGGCCGGATTGATGCGCCTGGATAAGGGAGGCTTTGGCAGGGTCCGGTGGTGACGGGGCGGACGCTGCCAGAGATGGTGCGGAGCCCACAGGGCGGGTGGGCGGGCACTTCCCGCAGCCGGGGCGTTACGGGGTGTCCCCGTTAGAATGGGTAGCGCCGCACGACGTAGGCGCGAGGGAAAGATTTTTCCCGACAGAAGAATGCGTTCGTATGCTGTGATGTTGACGCATTTCCACAGAGCGTGAGAACCTCCAAGGGAGGGGATTTGATGGCCGGTGAGATAAAGATCAGTTTCGACAAGGAGCTTACCCAGTTTCTGCGATCCAAGAAAAGCAGTGGCGCCTATCGCTCGGCTCACGACTTCATTCGCCACCTTGTGCGCCGCGAATACGAGCACGAACAGAGGCAAAATTCCATGTGGTTCCGCAGCCAGCTCAAGAGCGGTGCTGGTGCTTCCGATGATGATTTTATCCCGATAGACGCCGAGGGGATCATGGCCGAAGCGAAGCGGCGGCTGAAAGGTCGGGATGGCTAGAATTTGTCCTGCGGCGCGGGAGCAGCTTGTTCGCATCAGGCTTGAGCTCGGCCCAAACGAAATCCAGGCCGATGAGTGCATGCGCCACCTCATGAACTTCCTTCAAGGGATCTGCGGGCAGACAGCCTGCAACGGCAATGTCTGCCGGGAAATAGCACCCGACATGTTCTTCATGCAGCATGGGAGGCATTTCGTTTTCCTTCGCAAACTGGCTTCAGGCGAGTCCGGCGTGACGGCTATACTTCACGAGTCTGTATGCCCGTCAGCTTTCGTAAATTGCAGGCACCCGCGCTGCCAGAAATTCGCCGAATAGCCTATGGTGGGGGCATTCGCCCTGGGGAATACAAAAGCCCTCATTGTCGAGCCGGGCTGCGGGACAACTTGCGCATTTCTCACCGGATAGCGGTTTTGGGTGATCGATGTTTAGAACGGTCTGGCGCGAGCCTCTGCATCGTCTTGATGCAGAGGCCACACACGGAATCATTCGTCGCAGATGCAGGCATATTCCGGATTACCGCACTCTTTGCAGATGTAGAGTTGAAGCTTGATGCGGAAGTTCTTCACTTTGGCCTCTGGAGTTCCCTTGGCCTGGAGAACGATTTGGTAGCCCTCGCCTTCGGGCAGCTTGGTTTTGCTGACAAGTTTGCCGTCTTTGACTTCAAAGTCGATATTCACCTTGCCGCTGGGGGCTTCGGCGGTGGCGGTGACGACTTCGGTGGTCGCAGGCTGCGCTTTCAGCGCAGCGTCATAGACGGCAATGCTAATGGTGCGGTCTTTCTCCACCAGGAATTCGGCTTGTTTGCTGCCGAGTTCGAGAAGTAGGCCTTTGCGTGGACCTGCCTTGACCTTGGCATCAGCAAAAGCGGAGGTTGAGGCAAGGGTGGCTATGACGAGGATGCTGAGCAGTGTTTTCATGATGTGGTTGCTTGTGGTTTGTTTTTCCGTTCGATCCACTCGTAGAGGACGGGCACAACGAGCAGGGTGAGGAAAGTCGAGGTTAGGATGCCGCCGATGACGACGGTAGCGATGGGACGCTGCACTTCGGCCCCGGCACCGCTTGCAATCGCCATGGGCAGGAAGCCGAGACTGGCGACAAGAGCCGTCATAAGTTTTGGACGCAGGCGTGTAAGCGTGCCTTCGACGACAGCTTCGCGCAGATCGCGGCCTTCGCTGCGTAGTTGATTGATGAAGCTGATGAGCATTATGCCGTTCAAGACGGCAATGCCGCTAAGAGCGATAAAGCCAACAGCGGCGCTGATTGTGAAGGGCATCGACCGCAGATGCAGTGCAAAGACTCCGCCCGTCACGGCGAGCGGCACGCACATGAAGATGAGCACGGCCTGTCTCAGCGAGCCGAAGCTGAGGAAGATGAGGACAAAGATCAAGGCGAGCGCCAGAGGGACCACGACCATCAGACGGGCCTTGGCTTCCTGGAGGTTCTTGAACTGGCCGCCGAATTCAAAGTAGTAGCCATCAGGAAACGTGACCTTCTCGCGGATCAACCGCGTGGCTTCTTCCACGAAGCCCTGCGTGTCGCGCCCACGCACGTTGATGAGGATGCTAACTCGGCGTTGAGCGTTCTCGCGGGCAATCTGGACAGGCTGGGGAACGAGCACAATTTTGGCGATTTGTCCGAGCGCCAGCATGCCGCCATCATCTGTGCGCAGGGCGAGGCGTTTCATGCCTTCCAGGTCGCTGCGGCGGTCTTCTGCAAGGCGGACAACGATAGGACTTCGACGGTTGCCTTCGATGAACATGCCCACCTCTGTTCCCGCCAGCGCAGTCTCAATGAGGCGGTTTAATTCATCTGCATGGACATTGAATTTGCGCATGGCCTCACGATCCGGCTGAATCTCGATCATGGGGTTCTTGCCAATGCTGTCGAACTCGGTTTCGCCGCCGCCACGAATACTGCCAATGACAGTACGGACCTCACCGGCGAGGCGCTCCAGTTCGTCGTAGCTGTCGCCAAAGACCTTGCACACAAGGTCTGCACGCGCTCCGGCCATGATCTCATTGAACCGCATTTGAATGGGCTGCGTGACGAGGATGTTTTGGCCGGGCACTTGGTCGAGCAGCGCCTTGCGTATGATCTCGCCAAGATGCTCTTTGCTGATGGGCTTGCCGCCTTCTGTCCGCCACTCCTCACGCGGTTTGAGCATGAGGTATGTGTCTGAGACGTTGGGGTTCATCGGGTCTGTGGCGATCTCCGCAGTGCCGATGCGGGAGAAGATTTCCTTCACCTCCGGGAATTCGCGACGAATGACGGCCTCGCTTTGCTTCTGCAATTCAAGCGAAGATGAAAGTCCCGCACTGCTACTGCGAATGAGCTGGAAGGCGAAGTCGCCCTCATCAAGCTGCGGGATGAACTCAGAGCCAAGCCGCGTGAAGAGCCACAAGGATGTGCCAAACAGCAGCAGCATGGGCAGCACGATGATCGCCCGAAACCGAAGGCCGAAATGCAGAAGCGGCGTGTAAAGACGTTTGGTGAGCGTAACCAGCCAGTTGTCCTTTTCCTGAATTTTTCCGCCAAGCAGGTAGGAGCACAGCACGGGCATAAAGCTGACGGCAAGGACGAGGGAGCCACCGAGGGCAAGCATGACCACCAGCGCCATTGGCTTGAACATCTTCCCTTCGATGCCTTGCAGGGCGAGGATGGGTATGTAAACGACGGTGATGATGAGCACCCCGAAGAACATGGGATTGGCAACTTCTTTTGCTGACCTGAGCACTTCTTCGGTGCGCTCACGGACAGTGAGAGTGCGCCCTAGCGCATGTTGCCGCTCTCCTAGATGGCGGACAATGTTTTCAACCATCACCACCGCGCCATCAATGATGAGGCCGAAATCAATGGCACCGAGGCTCATCAAGTTGCCGCTGATATGGTAGCGCACCATGCCTGTCATAGCGATAAGCATGGAAAGCGGGATGACCAGTGCGACGATGAACGCGGCGCGGAAGTTTCCGAGCAATGCAAAGAGAACGACCACCACGAGCAATGCGCCTTCGGCTAGGTTCTTCTCAACGGTTTGAATAGTGCGGCTGACAAGATTGCTGCGATCATACAGGGGGCGAATCACGACGCCATGGGGCAGCTTCGGCTGGATGTCGGCGAGCCTTGCTCGAACCGCTTTGGCGACAAGTCGGGAGTTCTCACCCGCCAGCATGATCGTTGCTCCCACGAGAGACTCTCTGCCGTCGTCTGTGGATGCTCCCGTGCGAAAGGCGCTGCCAATGCTGACGGTGGCGACTTCGCTCACAAGAACAGGACTCACACCGCCTGCAAACTTGAGCGGAATGGCGAGGATCTGTTCAATGTTGTTCACGCGGCTAGGAGCGCGAATGATGAGCTGCTCGCCGCCGATTTCGACGTAGCCCCCGCCTGCGTTGCGGGTGTTTTGTTCAATGCTCTCCGCCAGCATGTCGAGCGACAGACCACGAGTTGCAAGGCGGGCAGAATCCGGCTGGACGACGATTTGCTTATGATAGCCGCCGCTGGTGTTCACCTCTGCGACTCCGGGCGTGCCACGCAGCAGCGGCTTCACCTGATACTCTTGAATCTGCGCAAGTTCCATTAGCTGCGCCTCGCGAGTGGCGGGCTTCGTCTTTGCGTCGTCGCTGTAGTCCAGCCCGTAATAAAAGATTTCACCGAGACCTGTGGCAACGGGGGCGAGTTTGGGCGTGAGGCCAGGAGGAAGGTCATCGAGCACCGCCTGCAGTCGCTCAGTGACAAGCTGCCGCGTGCGGTAAAGGTCAACATCATCTTCAAAGACCATCGTTATCTGCGACAGCCCGAACTTTGAAAGGGAGCGCAATTCGGTCATTTGCGGTAGTCCCGCCATTTCGCTTTCGATGGGAAAAGTAACGAGCTTCTCGATCTCCTCAGGAGCAAGCGCAGCGACGGCAGTATTGATTTGCACCTGCGGATTGGTGATGTCCGGCACGGCATCAATCGGCAGGCGGAAAGCCGACCATGAGCCAATGGCGACGAGCACTAGCATGGCGAGCAGCACGGCGGCACGATGCCGCATGGCTAGCGTGATGAGATGAGGGAGCATGAAAGCGGAGACTTTAAAAGGAAAGCGCCCGCCGATTTCCATTCGGCGGGCGCCGTGGGTGCTATTTAGTCAGCGCAGCACTCGCAGCAGCCTGCGGCACAACAGCCGCTGTCGCAGCAGTCGCCCGTAAGGCAGCAGACGGGGCAGTCATCGCAGCAAGCGCCTGTGAGGCAGCAGCAGGAGGACTCACAACAAGCCGCCTTCGCGGCACAGAACGTTGTGCTGGATTCGGAGGCTTGCAGTGTCGTGAAGGCCAGAATGGCCGTGATGCTCAAGAACAGTGTTTTCATAGAAAGATTAGTTTGTAGTTTTTGCTCGAACGGATGTCGGCGGATTGCCGACGAGGGGGATGTGGCGAGACTTTGGGAGGCGGCAAAGCAGGCCGCTCCGTGCGGGAGGGTGCGCTTTGAGATGCCGCACGCTTAGCCGTTGCATTCATGGGAAGGGGCGCAGGAGCACCACACACCATAGGCGGCAAAGAAGAAGCCACATGCAGGCAGCAAGAGCAGTCGCAGCCCTTGTCCGTTTCCTGGCATGGGCATTGTGTGTTGTGCGCGGTGCCTGCCGACACGTCCTTGCAGCAGGTCATTTCGCATGCTGACATTCTGGGCGGGCACTTTCCCTGATGCGCATGACTCCAGGGAACAACAAACAGCGACAGCATCACAAACAGTGTGAGCCAGCCGAGCAAGCGTTGATGCCGATGGATGCAGAGCATGAGTGGAACTGGTGTGGTGCTAGTGGCCGCAGGTGCAGGCTTTGCCGCCGCGCAGAATTTGCAATTCAGCGAGCCAAAGGGACATCACAGGGGTGGTGACAATCTCGTCGCCCGTATAGAGGCCATCGGTGATTTCGATGTGATCGCCGCTTGTCGCCCCGACTTTGACGGGCGTGCGCAAGTAGAAATCGTCGTTCTTTGCATAGACGAAGGTTCCTTCGGCTGTGGTAAGCAGTGCACCCTTCGGGATCGCTGTCACCGCCTCGCCAGCAGGAAAGCGGAACGCGGCATCGATGGAGGTTCCTGCCTCTGTCGGCGCGTTGGTTTTAATGGTCACCTCGAAGTCTCCCAAGGTGACATAAGGGGCTTTTTCGATACGAAGCACGCTGCCTTTAGATGAGCCAAGATCTACCTCCATGCCGGGCCTCACATGCGCCGCCTGTGCCTCGGTGAGCCAGCCGCTTACCTCGTTGCCGCGTTGCATGGCTTGCAGGGGGACTGTGAAGCTGGGGGCAATTTTTTCTTCTGCTACCTCCGCTGTTTTGAGACCGATGGATTGCATCATCAGCGTCGTGAGCGCAACACCCTTTCCTTCTCTGAACTGTGCACCGTTCTCCGGTGTGGAGGCGTGATCTGCAGAGGGGTTCGCGACGGAATCACTGCAACCACTCAGGGCGGCAGCAAACAGGGCTAGCAATGCGATGAGTACGGGTTTCATGGTGTTGGCGAGTTTAGGATTTTGCCGTGCTTAAGGTGATGAGGCTGCCGGGGTTGCCGGTCAGTTCTTCGAGCATGAGGGCGGCTTCGAGCGCTTGGGATTGTGCCTCGCTGATGGATTCGACGGCCTCCAGGTATTTGTCCTGCAGTTCGACAAAGGTGCCCATGGGCACAGCTCCAAGTCGGTAATGACGGTCTGCCTGCGCGGCGGCCTCACTGAACTTAGCGATGGCATCGTCTCTCCAGAGCACGATGCGTGACTGCTGCGTTTTAAACAAAAGCATGGATTCGGTGACCTGCCGTTCGACTTCGCGTTGCGCCACGCTGAGAGTAGCTTGTGCCTGCACCTGTCGCGCCTGGGCGGCGCTGACTTCAGCTTTACCCGACTTCCAGAAGGGCAAAGGAAGGGAGATGCCGACACCTGCAACGGTCTGATCTTCCTGGGTTCTGGTGTTCTGAACCTGCACGAACGGGCCGACTGTGAAGGCAGGATAGCGTTCGTTTTTGGCGAGTTCGACCTTGAACCCCTGTTGTTCCAACTCTGCGCGGCGGATGCGCAGGTCGTAATGGTTTTTCATTGCCGTGAGCAAGAGTGAATCAAGGGAAGGGGCTGCCTTCATGTCATAGCCGGGACGCTTCACCACCAGCGGGGTGTCAGCCCGCCTTCCCATGAGCTGGTTCAGCTCCAGCAGGGCCTTTTGCACTGTCACGGCGGCTTTGGCCGCCCGTGATTCAGCGACGAGTGCCGCTGCCTCAATCGTGACGATCTCCAACTGCGGCGCAATTCCCGCAGGCTCCCGCTGCACCATTACCTCGCGCAACGAGGCGTAACGTGCAGCGACTTCACTGGCCGCGTTGGAAATTTCCTGCTGGGCCGCCAGCGTGTATGCCAGCACACGCACCCGAGAAGCGAGGTGAAACCGGAATCGCTCCAATCCAAGCTCTGCCAGGACAATGTCACGATTGGCTATGGCCTTGCGCAGGCCGAGCCTGCCAGGCCATTCAATCGGCTGCGCGAGTGCTGCGGAGAATGCCAGGCCATTCGAGCGGCTGTCGTCTGAGGTTATGCGATTTTGCCCGATTTCGAGACTGAGTTCTGGGTTCGACAGTCTCCCCGCCGTGCTGCGGGTTGCCTTTGCAGTCGCAATTTCCGCCTCATAGAACCGGATTTCGGGGTTGGCGGCAAGGGTGCGCGTGACGAGTTCTGAAATGGAGACTGGAGCTGGTTTTGTCTCCGCTGCCACGAGCGAAGGCAGCGCTGCGCAGAGCAACGCGAATGGATGAATAAAACGCATAGGGGAACAGGGTTGAAGGACAAGCCAGGACGTGAGGGGCCTCAAAAAGGCATGCAGAAGCGGCCTCGGGTTGAGGGCGTAAAAAAGCCCGGCGCATTTGTTCACCGCCTCTCTGGGCGATGGTGGCGCACGGGCAATCAGGCTTGTAGAGAAGGAGCGCGGGCGGGCAATGCCGCACGGCTCACAAAAACCCAGGTTGTTCTCAACTCCGGTGGTGCTGTGGTCTGCAATGGCACCTGCGGCGCTTTCGCTGCCGCCAGTTCATTCAACCGCATGATGTCCTGAAGGATCTTCGCCAGTTCAATCATCTGCATGGCAGGCAGCACGACCTGCGCAGGCATCTGGCTATGCGCGATAGTCACGCTGGGACATGTTTCCTGCTTTGCAGGAGCCTCGTGTTCACTGTCCGGGCAGGAACCGCATTCATGGCTCGTTACGCACCCTTCCCACCATTGGCAACACGTCGAGGCGGGCACCATGAGTGCCAGCATCAAAAGCGCTAGAATTTTCCAAAGGCGGATCATACGACTGAGTCAAATAGTCGCTGACTCTGCACGATGGTCAATCCCAAGTTTATGATCAAAGGTGAAACCCTGCATCATGACTGCTCTTATTCGGCAACCGGAGTAAACACCAAGACCTTGCCTACCGGCGCAAGAGTGTAGTTTCCCAAGAGTGCGGTATAATGCAGCATGTCGAGCATCGAAATATCCTGAAGATGGAAGCTAATGAGCTGCCTGGCAGCTGGGGATTTGTCATCTAGGACAATATCGAACCTGATCTCCTCAGGGTTGGCGCGTTGGAGCGCCGTATGAGGAACGAATAGGAGCTAAGGGAAAGACCTTTCCCCACAAGTGTCAGTTTCAGGAAAAAGCCGTGAAGCTATTCAGAAGGAGAACACAAAATTGATCTTCCCGATGAAACTGGCCGCTCCTTGATCAGGAAGGTTGGTCCAGGACTCAAGGACCACATGTTTTCCAAGATTGTATTTCATCCCAAGGGCGGTCATCCATCCACGCTCGTCTTGCGTCTGCACAAGATCGACATTCAGGTTTAGAGCGTTGCCAAACACTTTCCAGGAGCGGTCGATTCCCAAAAGCAGGCTGTCATTGTTGGTGGTGATGCCATACCCAAGATGGAGCCGCGCCCATTTGAAATCATGAGCGAGCATGGCGTAGGTAAACGGGTCGCCAGCCCTTCTTGTATCGGTGAGCGCAACGCCTGCCACTCCTAGAGCAAACGCCCCATCTTTCCAGGGAGTAAAACCCACTTTGGTTTGAACCAGCAAGGGCCCGGAAAGCTCTGGCCCGAGCGGGCTGTCCAACCCGTATTCAAGGCGCAGCTTTTGAAACTCCAGCCCACTTTTGAAACCCATCCAAAAGGAGTGTTTATCAGGGCCGTTGGCGGCAAACTGGTTCACCCCTTCACCAAAGCTGGAAAACGCCTGCACAGCAACGGTTCGATGCGCAATAGTGTCCGCAGTGGGAATATTGTTAAGGCCGGTGGGCGTTGCCATGACTGGCATAGCAGCCGCCCACACTGCCAGTAGCGCAATGAACCGAAGTTTCATTGGGTGAAGAAGCGTTAATGAGCTGCTTTTGCCTGATCTTGCCGTCCATCACTGTAGGCCTGCGCCGCCATTGGATGAACTGCCTTTGCCATTGAGTCCTGGTCTTTGCGCCCTGAGGCGTAGGACTCAAAAACCTCGCGGATTTCATCGCGGACCCTGCGAAACACCAGCATCTGCTCTTCTTCCGTGCCGGTGGCGTGGGCGGGATCATCAAAGCCCCAGTGGTGGCGGTTGATCTGGCCGGGGAACATCGGGCAGACCTGATCTGCATTGCCGCAGACGGTGACAACCGTTTCAATGTCCTGGCCCAGGAACTCATCAAGGTGCTTGGACCTGTGCCCGGAAATATCGATGCCGATTTCCGCCATGGCACGAATGCCAAGCGGGTGAACGTAGCCAGCGGGCTTTGAGCCTGCGCTGGCAACAATGTAGTCGTCGCCAAGGGCGCGGCGCAGGATGCCTTCGGCGAGATGTGAGCGGCAGGAATTGCCGGTGCAGAGAATGAGGATGGTGGGTTTCATACGGGAGAGCTACAGTTGCCGCCACAGCAGCCGGGATCACGCACACCCATGCACAACGGCACAGCGATGAGCGCACCAAGCACGGGCGCGGTTAAATAAAGCCACAGATGGTCGAGGTGGCCGGAAACAAGCGCTGGAGCGAGTGAACGGAACGGGTTCATGGACGCACCGCTGGCAGGACCTGCAAACATGGCCTCCAGGGCGATGACGCCCCCAATGGCGATGCCTGCCGTGATGCCCTTCTCTTTTGCGCCTGTGGAAACGCTCAGGATGGTCAGCATGAGTATGGCGGTAAGAACAAGCTCAAGCACAAAGCTTTGCATGTCAGAACCGGCAGGCAGCGTTGCGCCAAGGCTTGTCTGGTCCGCTGGAAACAGGAAACGAAGCAGGCCGCTTGCGGCCAGAGCGCCTATCAGCTGTGCGCCGACATATCCCGGCACCTCGCGCCATACTAAACGGCGGGCAGCCGCAAAAGCCAGTGTCACAGCCGGGTTTAAATGTGCGCCGCTGACATCACCGAAAGTGTGAATCATGGCTAGCACCACCAAGCCAAAAGTCAGCGCAATGCCTGCATGGGTAATGGACCCGTGACTGGCGGCGTTAATGACGATGGCCCCCGTGCCTGCGAAAACAAGAGTGAAGGTGCCCAGTGACTCAGCGAGAAGCTTTTTCATAGAAGTTCAGCTAGCAGCATTTTGCACCTGGGGTGCAGCAGGAGGATTCAACAGCCTGCTCCTTCTTTGGTGCGGGAGCGCATTCGCCAGGAATGCAAATGCCACGCGCCAGACAGTCAGTGTGTTTGAGACCCAGGCGGAACGTGAGAGCGCCATCAATGATCTCGGCACTTTCAACGGGGTATTGTGCGACTACATCAGTTTCATGTTCGATCTCAACGGGCAGGTCGTGGTGAGGGAGGATATCACCAGCCTTGTCAAAGATCATGGCAAGTTTTCCTGAGAACAGACGATGGTCTACATCGGTATCAACCCAGGTCTGAAGCAGGCAGGTTTCCAGGGTCCGCCTTGTGCCGCCGCAATCAATGAAGCGCTTCAAGACATGGCCAACCTCGGTAACGTGATAATGAGCAGGAATGAAATCGCCATTGGGCAGGATGATCGATAGTGGTTTTTCTGCGTGAGTGCGAAGTTGTGCGAGGAATTCTGTGATGTTCATATGATGGTCCTTTAGCAGCAGGTTTTGGATTTGGTGGTGGCCTTCTTCGGCGCGATCTGGTCAAGGCAGCCGAGGAACTGGCCAAAACAGTCGCAGGCGAGGCGGTAGTAAATGTTGAGGCCCTTCTTGTCGGAAACCAGCACACCAGCCTGACGCATTATGCTGAGATGTTTTGAAACGGTGGACATGTCAGCGCCCACGAGATCCTTCAAATCACAGACGCACATTTCCCCTTCCATTAAGGCCTCAGCGATGAGGAGGCGCGATGGGTGGGCCAGTGCCTTGATCACTGCTGCGCGTTTCTTTGATGCTTCTTTTTTGGCTGCCATTGTTTTCTATTTGGCAAAATAGCCAAATAACAAATTTACAGCAAGCGAAATCTTTGAATGTTGATTTCACCAGGAAAATCTATGGAAAACACCATCATCATCGGCACCGGCTGCGCCGGTTTCACAGCAGCCATCTACCTTGGCCGCGCCAATCTTTCCCCGCTCATTCTCTCCGGCAACATGCCGGGCGGCCAGCTCACAACCACCACCGAAGTTGAAAATTTCCCCGGCTTTCCCAATGGGATCATGGGGCCTGAGCTGATGATGAACATGCAGGCGCAGGCAGAAAAGTTTGGCGCACGCATTGAGTATTCTCTGGTGAAGAGCGTAGCGAAGACTGCCGCCGGGCATTTTGAAGTGACCACGGAAGACGGCACTGTGCGTGAAGCGCAAAGCGTGATTGTTGCTACCGGCGCATCCCCGAAGCATTTGGGGCTGCCCAATGAAAAAGCCCTCATCGGTCATGGCCTCACCAGTTGCGCCACTTGTGACGGTGCATTTTATCGCAATGTGCCCGTGTGTGTGATTGGCGGCGGTGACAGTGCGTGTGAGGAAGCATCCTTCCTCACGAGATTTGCCAGCACTGTTTACTTGATCCATCGCCGTGGTGAGCTTCGCGCATCCAAGATCATGGCTGATCGGGCCTTGGCCAATCCCAAGATCAAGCCGGTGTGGAACTCAGGTGTGAGTGAATACCTCACCGATGAAAAAGGAGAAATGCGGGCTGTGATTCTAGAGAACCTGCCGAATGGAGAAAAGAGCGAGCTGGAAGTGAAGTGCATTTTCGTTGCTATCGGCCACAGCCCCAATGCTGCTTTTCTGGGTGATCTCGTGGACCGCGATGAAGGCGGCTACATCGTGCAGACCAAAGGCACCCACACCAAAACCGAAGGTTTGTTTGCTGCCGGTGATGTGGCGGATCATGTTTACCGTCAGGCCATCACAGCAGCTGGGCAGGGCTGCGCGGCAGCATTGGAAGCTGAGCGGTATCTGGCTGACCTCGGCCATCATTAAAGCCTGGCGCTGGAACAGCGGAATTTCCTGTATACTTTCGAGGGGTCATTAACTAGCATGGCCCTATGGCAAGGGCTGGAAAGAACGAAAACTGCAAGCTTGATATCGCGGGTTACGATCAGGCTGAATTAGTGGCCGTGCTCATGGAGCATTTTGGCACGATGATCGTCGAGAATGAAAAGATCATCTTTGGTAACTTGGTTGCACCCGGCATGGTGCTTGAAGCAAAAAAGTCTCTCAAGATTTTGTATGCTAAAGCTGAGGAAATCCCAAAAATCAAAGCAAAGATTGCGGAAGCAATCGAAGCGCCTCAAACGGAGCAGGTCAGTCAGGCAATTTTGCTCAGTAAGCAGAGCCCTGTTGACTGCTTCTACCGATTTGCCGATGAATTTCAGATAATCCCGGTCCCTTGCGACGCACCCAAAGAACAGAATGCTTACGGCTTGAAGCACGCATGCCTACTTCAGTTCAAATACAAGATGTCACCAGTATTTGCTGTGGATGATGCGAGAAGGAAGAGCATCGCAATGAAGATCGTTGCGGCGCTCAGCGTGTTGACCGGCGGGAGCTTTGAAGTTGCCTGGCATGGCAACAGCTTCAACCTCAATTCGCGTGAGTGGTTTTTTCGCCATACTACCAGGGCGATTAAAATTTTTCAGCGCTGGTTTCCGTCACGTTCAATACTCGGCTGGAAAGGCTACCACTATCACGGATATCGTCTGGTGGTGCCTTCATTTGATGATCCAACGAAATTGAAGCCGGTGAAGATGGTTGCAGAACAGGAGTATTACGCGCAGCGTGGAAACCCCGAATTTTTTCTGCCTGATTCCATAGACCGGGATCTGGCCGCAATATTCGCGCTGTCGGAGAAGAAGCTGGCGAAGTTCAGAACTGCCGCCCAGTGGGCGCAAAAAAGCGAGGCAGCCTGGACGACTTCGCAGTCACTTTCATACGTGGCTGCGGTCAACGCAATCGAAGGCTTGCTGCCAAAGCCTTCTGCTCAAAAACTTCAGCAATGCCATCACGCCAAGAACTGTCAGAACATGATCCCTTCTGGTCCTTCTGCTTTGTTCAGGGAATTCATGCAGCAGCATCTTGGGGATGGAGAGGAAGCAGGAAAGCTGATCCGGCAATTGTATTCTATTCGCAGTGGTCTTTCGCACGGCAACTATGTGCTCGATTCGGATATGGAAGGGCCGCTTGCTTGTAGCGCAACCATCATCGCACAAAACCACGCGCTTTGGGTTTTAAGACGTAGCCTGCATTTGATGATTCGTTCTTGGGCCTTGAGCGCGCCCGCTGAAGATCAGGCAGAAGCTGCCTGAGGCTAGGGAGCTATCGGTTTGATTTGGACGGTGGATTTAAAAAAGCCATCTGGTCCCGGCTGGAACACCATGCTTATAGTAACCGGAATCCCATTCAACTCTGTCTCAGCGCTCGCCACCCATGCCACCGCCCCGTCATGGAACTGCTGACTGTCCGCCAGTGGTCAGAAGCAGCAAACGGAGTTCCAGCAGTGGATACGCAGCGCGATGATTTCAGACAGCGAGCGTGCTTCTTTGCTTGAGCAGGGTGCTGGGGGTTCGGTAAAGGCAAGGTGATGCAGATGCAGTCAAGTGAAGGCGCTCCTCGGTTGAATTTCTGGCGGCTGGCTTTTCGAAGCAGCACCTACTGCATCGGGCGGCAGTAGGTGCATGCGAAGCAGACTTGGCGACGAACAGCGAGCGCGGAGCCCACAGGG
>CAZPSQ010000099.1:0-17250 GCA_964588755.1 uncultured Prosthecobacter sp.
AGCTGGATGAAGGTGGCGGGGCGGAAGATGGTGCTGTCGATCTCCATGCCCGGCAGCGCGGGTTTGATCTCTTGGAGCATCTTCTCGACCCCCGTGGTGACATCGAGGGTGTTGCCCCAGGGCTGCTTTTCCACGATGAGGAGAATGCCATCGCCATCATTGATGACGGCATCCCCAATCGGGGCCGGATGGCCGATCTTCACCTCCGCCACATCCCCCAGGCGGATGGGCGCGCCGTTGCGGAACTCCACCACCGTGCGCGCGAGGTCTTCCGGCGTGGTGATGAGCGGCAGCTGCGCCACGCTGAGGCGGAGATTGGGTGTGTCCACAAAGCCGCCCGCACTGATGACGGCGGCATCTCCCGCCGCGCGTGTGACGGCATCCAGCGTGACCCCGGCGGCACGCAGCCGCTGCGGATCCACCAGCACCTGGAACTGCTTGTCGCGCTGGCCCCAGATGGCCACATTGGCCACGCCGGGCACGGACATGAGGCGCGGGCGCATGGTCCAGCGCGCCATCTCGCTCATCTCCATCTGCGACAGCGTCTTGGAGGTGAGGCCTACTTTTAGAACGCGGCTCAGAGACGAGTACGGGGCCATGAGCACCGGCGGCTTCACCACTGTTGGAAGGCGTCCTTGAGCCAGATTCAAACGCTCCTGCACCAGCTGGCGCGCCTTGAGGATGTCGGTGCCCGGCTCAAAGATCATCACCACGGAGGACAGGCCGAGCACGGATTTCGAACGCAAGGTTTTGAGGAAGGGCAGCCCGTTGAAAGAATTCTCCAAAGGCACGGTGACCAGGGCGTCCACCTCCTCGGTGGAGAGGCCGGGTGCCTCGGTCTGCAGCTCGACCAAGGGTGGAGCAAACTCGGGAAACACATCCAATGGCGCGTTCTGCGTGGCATTGATGCCCGCCACCAACAATGCGGCGGCCGCGGCCACCACAAGCACGCGCATGTTCAGCGCCCAGGAGACGATGGAGTTCAGCATGGTGGTCGTGGGTTATTTGCCGGTCATGAACTCCGTGCCGAAGAGCTCGGCGGAGCCGTCGGTGACGATTTTTGTCCCGGCGGGCGGCCCTGAGCTCAAGACCGCGTCCGACCCGGCAAGACGGGCCATCTGGATGCGCCGGCGTGTGTAGGTGTGACCGCCGGTCTGCTCATACACCCACTGGCCGCCATGGATGTCATGCAGCACGGAGGCAAAGGGCAGCACCAGCCGCTCCTCCCTGCCTTCCAGCGTGGGAATCTCCACAGACACACGTTCCCCTGCGCGAAGGGCCGCGTCCGCAGGCAGGGCGTAGTACCAGTCCACGGTGTTGATCAGGGCATTGGCGGTCGGGGGACCGTCCACGGGGGCGGCGTTCACGGTCTTGTCTGTGGCACCCAGGGGATGAATTTTCGCGGCAGCCTTGGGATCGAGCTGCCCAGCCTCCCCACTGTAAACGGCCACACGCACCCAGGTGCGCCGAGCCCCCCCCTGCCCCACCGCGCCGCCCAGGAGGCTCCGCTGCGCCTTGGCCGTGGTCAGCGCGGCTTCTGCCAGGGAGAGCGCGCTTTTGGCCTCATCGACACTGCGCACGCTGCCCGCCTCCGCATTGAGCACCTTTTGCGCGCGCTCCACGGCAATCTTTGCGGCGTCGATCTGCACCTGCGCCTGCAGCACGCGGCCATCTGCGGCGGCCTGCAGGTCCGCCAGACGCAGCACCTCGTCCAAGGTGCCGCCAAGCACCGGCGCGGCCGTCTGTCCTTCAGCAGCCAGGGGAAGCACGACCTCCCCTGAAAACAGACGCACAGCCGGGACACGGCGTTTTTCGACTGCGGCTGTTTTCAAACGCAGGCGCTGCTCCGCCTCCGGACTGAGCGTGAGCACAACGAGATCCCCCTCCTTGGTGAGGGTGGCAGGCGCGGCACCGCCAGCGTCTGCGGCGGCAAGGGGTGCGCTTAGGACAAGCAGTATGAGCAATGTTTTCATGGGGGTGTGTTATCGCAAAGGTGCCTGCATGGCGTCCTCCAGCGCGCCGGCGGCGGCCTGGGCCTCCATCTCCGCTGCCATCAGGGCGACCTTGGCCGTGCTGGCCTCGATCTGCCGCCGGGTATGCTCCAGCGGTGACAGCTCGCCCGCATCGACGACGCGTTTGGTTGTGTCCGCAGCGGTCACAGCCTCGGCGGACAGAGAGGCGGCGGTTTCTACTTTGGCGCGTGAGGCCCGGTAGGCTGCCAGCGCCACATCCAGCTCTCCTTGAACCGTGAGCTGCTGGGCAACGAAACGCTTTTCGGCTGTGACACGCCGTGCCTCCGCCTGTGCGACAGGGCCACGATTGCCATTGAGCGGCAGGTCCATGCTGATGCCAAGCTGCCAGCGGTTCTGCCCCTGATTGTAATCAAAGCCCGGCCCCAGCCGCACGTCTGGATACTGCCGTGCGATCTCCAGGCGCAGCGCGGACTCTGCGGCGGCGTAGTCTGCCAGCAGCGCCATCAAGTCCGCGCGCCGGGTGAGAGCCAGCCTGCGGGCGGCGCCCGCACCCGTGGCTGGCAGGCGGGCAAAGCTGCTGAAGTCAAGCCGCGCCACGCGCAGCGCCGCCAGCGGCACCCCCACTGCGGCGGCCAGCCGAGACTCGCCGGTGACCTCCATGCGCTGGGCATCCTGCAAGGCCAGACGTGTGCGGTTCAGCATGAGGCGGGCCTGCGTAAGCTCAAAGGGGGAGACATCCCCCGCCTCCATCTGCGCGGAAAGCTTCTTGATGGCCTCCTCATGCAGGCGCTGCTCCGACTGGAGGAGGGCGGTGTTCTGCCGGGCGCCATGAACTTCCAGCATGGCAGCCCGCACCCGTGAACGCGCCGCCCAGGCGCGGGTGGAAACCCGCCAGCGTGCAGCCTCCGCTGCCGCCAGCGCCTGCTCCATGCGGCGGCCACGCTTGCCTGCTGTCTCGATGGGAACCGTGACAGCGCCCGCAAGAAACCACGGGGTGAGGGGGGTGATATGATTGCTGGCAAACTGAGGTCCGAAAGTCAGCACGGGATTGGGCCTCATCCGCGCCGTTTTGATGGCAGCGGCCATTTCATCCGCCTCCGCACGCGCCAGGGTGACATCCGGATGAAAATACGCGGCGGCCAGGGCCAGACGGTTCACGTCCCAGGGACCACCCGCAGCTTTTTCACCTGCCAGAAACTGGCGCAGCCCAGGATCGCCGAGAGAGCGTCCCTCAAAGTCTGCAACCGTTTTTTCTGGCAGCAGCGGACGGGGATTGAACGCCACGCAAGCCACCGACAAGTGGCACAGGGCAAGGCCCATCAACAAAAATGTGCTTCGGAATGATCTCATGGCTGAACACAGCACCGCTGCCATGGGATCCCCGCGTCACAAATGAAGGCCCTGTCATACTGCCATCCGAGGCAGAGGCAGTGTGAAAGTCACACAAGTGCGCCCATCTTCCGTCTCATCCATGGCCAGGCAGCCGTCATGGGCGCGGGCAATGGATTTGGCGATGCTCAAGCCCAGGCCGCTGCCCTCAACTGCGCTGCCATGAGAACGGTCTCCGCGAAAGAAGCGTTCAAACACCCGGGCCCTTAGCTCTGGCGGAAGCACCGCGCCGGTGTTGATGATTTCGACACGCGCCAGGCCACCGGACCTGCTGAGAGAGAAGACGACGCTGCCACCACGGATGTTGTGCTTCACCGCGTTATCAGCCAGATTCAGCAGGAGCTGGCGCAGACGCATCCTGTCCCCGACGACAGTCACGCGCTCACATGCCGAAAGGCTCACCGTCACCGCCTCACCTGCGGCGAGAATCAGGGTGTCTTCGACAATCTCGCGGACCAGAAGGTCCAGCCGCTGCTCCTCATGCGCCACAGTCATGAGGCCCGCATCCGCATTGGCCAGGAAAGCCAGCTGGGCGACGATGCCTGAAAGCCGCTGCACCTCTTCCAGCATGGATGACATGCGTTCCCGCATAAGCGGAGGAGTGGCGGAGTCGTTCAGGGCCTGCTCCAACGTGCCATGCAGGATGGTAAGGGGGGTCTTCAGCTCATGCGACGCATGCAGTGTGAACTCCCGCGCCTGTGTGAAGGACGCGCCAAGCCGCTCCTTCATGCCATTGAACACGGCGGCCATGCGGTCCAGCTCATCGCCATTGCCACTGCGGGGAACAGGCTGCGACAGAGTGGTGACGTCGGTTTTTTCCAGCTCGCCCGTCAGCTCCTCAATCGGACGCAATGAACGACGTATGAGGGCATGGCCCACAAGCAGGGTGACCAGCAGCGCGGGCAGCCCGCCGATGGCAATGATCTCCAGCGTCTCCAAAAGCGGGCTTTCTTTCTCGATGGCCTCAAGCCCGCCCTGCATCACGATCTCACGCTGCTCATGAAACTCAAACCAGCTCCAGAACGCCACCACCCCCAGCGCCACGACAAGGGTGCAGGTGTAGTAGGTGAGAATCCGCCGACGAAGGGTCATGACTTTGGCTGGGCGCGCAGGGCATAGCCCATGCCGCGAATGGTCTGGATGAGCGGAATGCCGCCGCCACGGTCCAGCTTCTCCCGCAGGCGCCTGACATAGACGTCCACCAAGTTGGTGCCCGGGTCAAAATCATACTCCCACACGGCGCGGATGATGTCGCGCCGGCTCACGACATTCCCCTCGGCGCGCAGGAGAGACTCCAGCAGCAGGCTTTCGCGGGTGGAAAGGTCAATCCGGCGGCCAGCCCTGCGGGTCTCCCGGGTGGCGGTGTCATAGGTGAGGTCTCCCTGCGTCAGCACCGTGGGCTTGAGCGTGGTGAGGCGGCGCAGCAGGGAATTCAAGCGCGCGATCAGTTCCGATGTCGCAAACGGCTTCGGCAGATAGTCGTCCGCCCCGGCGTTCAGCCCCTCCACCCGCTGATCCACCTCCCCCCGGGCGGAGAGCATGATGATAGGCGTGGTCTTTCCTTGATGGCGCAGGGTGCGCACCAGGCCCAGGCCATCCAGCCGTGGCAGCATGATGTCCACCACCAAGGCGTCAAACGAGCCGCTCAAGGCGCGCTGCAGCCCTGTCTCCCCATCGGCGGAATGGCTGACGACAAAACCTTCACGCTCAAGGAGAGCGCTGATCAGCCCGGCGGTTTTGCGGTCATCTTCGACAATCAGGACATGCATGGTGGCACGGGAAACAGGGATCAGGCATGCGGGGAGGCAAATGAAGAATTTGTCATGCGCCCCGGCCCAACGCCTCACTTTCCCCTCCGCAGCGGGCCGCCGCTGCGCACCTCTGTCAGCCTGCCGTCGCGGATCACCACACCGCCGTTGACGATGACGTCGGTGAAGCCTTCGGCATGGTGATGGGGATCGCTGAAGGTGGAGGGATCGGCGACTTTGGCGGGGTCAAAGATGACGATGTCGGCGTGCGCGCCGGGCTTGAGAGTGCCGCGGCCCTTGAGCTGGAAAATCTGCGCGGGCAGCGAGGTCATGCGACGAATGGCCTCCTCCAGCGGCAGCAGCTTGAGCTCGCGCACATAACGGGCGAGCACCCGGGCATTGTTGCCATAACTCCTGGGATGTGGGATGTCCTCCCCCAGGCGGCGGGGGCCGCCATCACTGGCGACCATGGTCAGCGGATGCCGCATGAAGGCCTGCAGATCCGCCTCATCCATGCCATGGAAGATGGCGCTGGCACCGCCTCGGGACTCAATGTCGAGGATGGTCTCGATCTGGTCCTCCACACTGTCAGAACCGCGCTTGAGCTTGGCGATCTCCGGCACCGATTTGCCATTCAAGGAAGGGTCAGCCCGGAAGCGGGCGATGACGGCGTGGCTGTAGTCCTTGCGCCCCTGGCGCGCGCGCATCTCGGCCATGTCGGCGATGATCCGGGCCTTTTTCCCAGGGTCCTGAATGCGGGCGACAAAATCCGCCCGCTCCCCCTCCAGGGCGGCATCTGGAATCAACTGGCGCAGACCTGTGCTGGAGGCGGTGTAGGCATATTGATCATGGGTGACCTTGAGGCCTTCAGCGCGCGCCTTGTCCAGAACGCTCAGAACCTGCGCGCTTTTCCCCCAGGCGCTGGGGCCGGAGAGCTTGATGTGAGAAACCTCGACGGGAATGTCCGCCTCACGCGCAATTCTCAGGACCTCATCCAGCGCCTCAAAGATGCGCGCGCCTTCCGAGCGCATGTGGCTGGCATAGATGCCGCCGTGTTTTGAAACCACCTTGGCCAGCCCGATGATCTCCTCCGTCTTGGCGAAGGAGCCTGGCACGTAGATGAGGCCGGTGCTCAGGCCCACGGCCCCGTCTTTCATCCCCTGCTCCACCAAGGCCTTCATCGAGGCAAGCTGGTCCGCATTGGGCGCGCGGATGAAGCTGCCGCCCATGCCCTGCTCCCGCACAGACCCATGGCCGATGAGGGTGGCCACGTTCACGGCCACCTGCGACTGTTCAATCTCCGCAAAAAAACCGGCCACATCCGTGCGCGAGTGCCCGCAGTTTCCCGTGACGATGGTGGTGACGCCCATGCGCAGAAAGTTCTCCGCCGCCGGAATGAGGCAGATGTCCTCGGAGTGTGTGTGCACATCGACAAACCCTGGCGCGGCGACTTTTCCGCCGGCGTCGATGGTGGACGTGGCCGCACCTTGGACGTGACCGGCGGCAACGATGCGGCCGTCTTTGACCGCGATGCTCCCTGCCGCCAGAGGCGCGCCGCTGCCGTCGGCGATTTGCGCGTTCGTAATGAGGAGGTCGTACTCCGCCGCGCAGAGGGAACCGGCGAGGAGCAGAACAGGCAGAAAGCACAGCTTCATGGGAGCGGGGAAAGACATGGCGGATGGCACGGAGTTTGCCAGGATTCCTTTGCCAATCCGGCGTCCACATTCCATAACTCCGCACCATGTCTGATCTCACCAACAAAAAAATCGCCCTGCTCAAGGGCGGCCCCGGTTCTGAACGCAAAGTCTCGCTGAAAACAGCCGAGAGCGTGGCCGAGGCCCTGCGCAGCAAAGGCGCGGAGGTGGTGGAGGTCGATGTCACCGGGCCGGACTTTGAGGTGCCTGCGGACACCTACATCGCCATGAACCTGATCCACGGCACCTTTGGCGAAGACGGGCAGCTCCAGGCCATTTTGGAAGAACGCGGCATCCGCTACACCGGAGCGGGCGTGGAGAGCAGCCGGATCGCCTTTGACAAGCTGCTGAGCAAGGAACGCTTCATCGCCGCTGGTGCGCCCACCCCGCGCTCCCAGACCTATTTGTTGGACGGCAGCCAGCCGCTGGAAATCGGCTTCCCCCTGGTGGTGAAGCCGCCACGCGAGGGCTCCAGCGTGGGCGTTCACATCTGCCACCATCAGACGGAGTTCGATGCCGCAGTTGCGGATGCGAAGAAGTTTGGCAAGGACACGCTGATCGAGGACTACGTGGCGGGCAAGGAGCTGACGGTGGGCATTCTGGGTGGCCAGGTGCTGCCGATCATCCACATCGAGCCAGTGGAGGGCTTCTACGACATCAACAACAAGTACCCGTGGATGAGCGGCACGGGCAAGACCAACTACAACTGCCCAGCAGACCTGAGCCCCGAGGTGACGAAGGCCGTGCAGGATGCGGCGCTGAAGGCCTTCCAGTCCTGCGGCACGGAGGTCTATGGCCGGGTGGACGTGATGCTGCGCGACAGTGACCAGGCCCCCTTCGTCCTGGAGATCAACACCATCCCGGGGATGACCAGCAGCAGCCTGCTGCCGAAGGCGGCGAAGGCCGTGGGCATTGAATTCCCAGACCTGTGCGAAAAGATCATCGAGCTGTCCCTCGCGGCCCGAGGCTGAGCCAGATCACAGGGTCTGGATGAACCGGTCTGCCTCGGAGATGGAGCGGTTCATCTGGGCCAGCAGGCGCTGGATGTCGCCCTGGATGTTGTCAGCCTTGCCACGCAGGGAGCCGACAGCGGCGGCATTGAGATTGTGCTTCAGATACAAAACCTGGTCCCGGAACTGGCGCAGGACCGGCTCCATGGTGGCCTCAGCTGCGTGGAGCGAGGTGGAAAGCTGCTCAAACCGGGTGCGGGTGGTGGCCAGCTTGCTGCGGCTGTCGGCGGCGAGGGAGGCGTTTTCATACTGGCGGATCTCCTTCTCCCATTCGCGGAAAAGATCGCGGGCCACCGTGTCCACCTCACGAATTTGACTGCGCACGGCGCCAGCCTGGGCCTCGCAGTCCTCATACTCGGCCTTGAAGCGGTTGTAGGCCGTCTCCAGATTGCCGCCGTGATGGCCGGTGAGCTTTTGCAACTGCACCAGCGCGTCCTGAAACTCCTCCCCGGCCTCCTTCTGCTCGCCACGGGCGGCCTTGACCGCACGCTTGAGCAGATCGCGCTTTTCAAAACCGATCTTCTCCATGGCGGAGTAATAGACCGCATTGCAGCCGCTGAGAGACAAGGCGGCGACCGTCAGAAGAAGATGGAAACGCATGGCGGATGGATCAGCCCACGAACTTCAGGTTGCCGACCTGGCCTGCCGCCATGGCAGCGTGCTGGGCGTCGGTGCAGGCGGAATTGGTTGGCGCGTCGGCGACGGCGTCATTCTTTTCGAGAAGGCCGTTCTGGCTCATCCAGGCTTCCACTTCATCTCCACTGATGTCGGCGAGCATGGTGCCGTTGATCTCCACGCAGGGGGAGAGGGGCTGGCCGCTCTTCTGCTCCATCTCCCAGCGGAAGGCGGGATTTTTGATGATGTCCTTTTCCTCGAAGGCGAGGCCGTATTTGCGGAAGATGGCGCGGACGCCTTCGCTCCAGCCGCAGTAGGTTTTCAGGTAGGCGGTGATTTGGGGGGCTTGCATGACGGGGTTGGGTTACGTCATGAGCTTAGCGGGCGACGCGACGAATGCAACTTGTCGAAAAGGGAACGCCCGGCGGAACGGGAGTGCCGGCCAGTCCCCTGGTGCAAATGCGTTGTGCCGGAGCTGTTTTGCCCCATTATCTTCCCCCAAATGCCCCTTGGAATTTCCCGCATTGCCCCCCTCGCCTTCAGCACCGTTGTGGCCGGCTGGTTCTTAATCATCCCCTGGGGCCAGGCTGTGCCGCCTTTGTTCACCGACCTGGGCATCAACAACACGATCATTGTGCGCGATTTCAACAGCGCTGGCGCATCCCCCGTGCTCTATGGCGGCGGAGCCGCCCCGGCCGAGACCACCAGCGGCGGTGTGAGCACCTTCACCTACACGGCTGCGGCCGGGGACCCGATGATCATCCTGAACAGTCCGGCGGGCACGTTCGACTTCGCCACCTTCAACTGGGCCCGCCTCCGCTACCGCAGCACCTCCGGCCCGCAGATCTGGGAAAACAGCGCGGTGGGCGGGCAGTCTTTCACCGGCGCAACCTCTCCCACCAATTTCCTGGAACAACGAGGCGACCCCGGCAATCCCAATCCCACCGGGAGCGGCTACCGCATTGACCCCGTGGGCAGCGTGGGCACGGGAGTAACTTATACCTTTGAGCTGGACTATCTGATGGCGGACCGGATGCAAACGATCGGCCTGGGAGAGTGGGACGCAGACGGTGATCTCCGAGGTGCCAGCGCGCTGTGGACATCCTCCCAGACAGGCCCGCTTACTGCCGCCAATGGCGTGCTCTCCGGCAGTTCCACTGGCAACGACGCCATCCTGCTTCCGAACATGGACATCAACACGGCGACCTACGGCATTGTGGAAATCCGCATGAGGGCTTCCGGCAGCAGCGGGGAAATCTTCTGGGCGCAGGGCGGTTCATTCGTGGGAGGGCAGCGCGTCGGCCTGGGCACGCATGACAATACGTTTCATGTGTACACCATCGATTTTTCCAAAGAGTCCACCTGGACCGGCACGAACATGCGCCTGCGCCTGGACCCGACCACAGCCACCGGGCAGAGCTTTGAGATCGACTACGTCCGGGTCAGCCAGGTGCCGGTGGGCTACTGGGATGCGGACGGCAACACCACCGCGGCCACCGGCGGCAGCGGCATTTGGAGCACGGCCACCACCAACCGCACCTGGCGCGGTGAGCAGGCCACCACTGCCGGAGGCGGCCTGCCCACCTACTGGGTGAGCAGCCCCTATGACGACGCGGTCTTTGCCGGCACGGCCGGCACCGTGACCATCAGCGGCGGAGTCACCGCGAATGATCTTTCTTTCCAGACCAGCGATTATGTGGTGACAGGCGACACACTGACGCTGTCCGGCGTGGCACCCCAGATCGAGGTGACCACAGGCCAGGCCAGCGTGCAGTCCGTCATCGCCGGCAGCGCGGGCCTGGACAAAAGAGGAGCAGGTGCGCTGGTGCTGACGGGCAGCAACACCTACAGCGGCGGCACCACCGTCTCCGCAGGCGCATTGCTGGCGGCCAACAGCAGCGGTTCAGCCACAGGCACCGGCAGCATCACGGTGGCCAGCGGTGCCCTGCTGGGCGGCAACGGGAGCGTGAGCGGCAGTGTGACGGTCAATGGTGGCATCTCTCCCGGTGGCGATGGCAGCGTGGCGGATTTTGGCATCGGCGTGCTGCGCACCGGCGCGGTGACCTTCGCGAGCACCTCCACTTCGAGCGTGTTTGAGGTGGCCGCCAACGGCTACCTCAGCACCAGCCAGACGCTGAGCGGACCCGCCACCCCCAACACGGCCTATCTTTCCAACACCAGCAACCGGGCCGCAGGCGCCAACGACCGGCTGCAGGCCCAGGGAGCGCTGAATCTCAGCGACGCCGGAGGCCTGCAGGTGGTCTTTGCCAACGGCTACACCCCCGGTTACGGCCATGCCTATGACCTGCTGGACTGGACGAGCGTGAACATGACAAACTTCAACTACGGCAGCATTGGCAGCCTGCGCAGCGGCGGGACTGCTGAGAATGCCAGCTTTGACCTGAGCCTGCCGGACCTGGACTCCGCGAACACTGGCTGGTTTTACAACATGGATCTCTTCCTGAGCCAGGGCGTCATCGTGGTGGTGCCGGAGCCGGGCAGGGCAGTGCTGCTGCTGCTTGGTTTCTGGGGGCTGGTGCTGCGCCGGCGCCGCTGACCGGGAGCAAGCAGCCTTGTTGCTGCGCAGCAAGGCTGCGCGTTATCATGCCCCCAGTTCACAGCATTCCTCCAGTCTTGGTGTTTGCCACGCCTTTCCTTGTTCCACAGGAACAAGGCTACTTTCAGTTCAGCAGCTTGTGCAGGGTGCTCATGACGCTCTGCGCGGAATACGGTTTGGGCAGGAGGTGCTTGATGCCCATTTCCGCCGCCTTGGCCAGACCGCCGTTTTGGGTGATGCCGCTGGCGGCGATGATCTTCACCTGCGGATTGATGCGCTGCAGCACCTGGATGGTGGCCGGGCCTGACATGATGGGCATCATCATGTCGGTCAGCACGGCGGCGATCTCGGTGTTGTGCCGGCTGTAAAGGGCCACAGCCTCCACCCCGTCCGCCGCTCCCATGGTGCGGTATCCGAGTGTCTCCAGAGTTTGCTGGGTGATGTTGCGCACATTATCCTCATCATCCACAATGAGGATAAGCTGCCCGTCCCCCTGCCTGAGCGTCTGGGCCTGCGGAGGCTCCGCCAGCACAGGCTCCTCGGCGGGCTTGTCCACGCAGTCCATGGCTGGCAGGCACACCGTGAAGGTGGACCCCTGGCCAGACTCGCTGGCCACCTTGACGAAGCCGCCATGACTCTTGGTGATGGCCAGCACGGTAGAAAGGCCCAGCCCGGTGCCTTTCCCCACCTCCTTGGTCGTGAAGAAAGGATCAAAGACCTTGTCCACCACCTCATGGGGAATGCCGGTGCCGGTGTCCTTGACGCTGATGGACACGTAGGTTCCTGGCTTGGCGTGCATTTGCATGACTGCGGCGCTTTCGTCGAGAATGATGCTCTTGGCCGTGATCGACAGTGATCCTCCATTGGGCATGGCATCCCGCGCGTTCACGCACAGGTTCAGCAAAATCTGGTGCAGTTGCGTCGGGTCTGCCAGCAGGGAGGGCAGATCGGTGGCCAGCGCGGCCGCGCAGCGGATGTTTTTGGGAAAGGTGTCCTGCACCAGCTTTTGGATGTCTTTGACGATGGGGCCCGCCTTGATCAGGGTGCGCTCCCCATCCACCCCCCGGGCAAAGGACAAGATCTGCTTCACCAGGTCGGCGCCACGTTTGGCGCTGCTTTCGATGCTGGCGAGCACGGCTCGCGTGCGGTCGTTGGTGTTGGTGACGCGCAGCAGCTCGATGGACATCAGGATGGGGGTCAGCACGTTGTTAAGGTCGTGCGCGATGCCCCCCGCCAGCGTGCCGATGCTTTCAATGCGCTGCGAGCGGAGGAACTGCTGCTCCAGCTCCTTCTTCTCCGTGATGTCACGGGCCACCTTGAGGAAGCCGGTGATGAGACCGTCCGCATTGCGCATGGCCGTCACGCTCACGGCGACAGGCACCCGGCCTCCATCGCGTCTCACAAGCTCCCACTCACGTTCAGACGCCTCCCCACGCCGGGCCTGGGCCACAAGGACCTCAAAACCAGGCTCGATGTCATAGCCAAGCTCGGCCGAGACATCCGCCGCCGCGCGCACCATGTCCGCGGCGTCATGCAGCAGCTCCGGGGTGTGAAGGCCCACCACATCCTCACGCGAGTAGCCGGTCATGTTCTCCGCCCCGCGATTGAAGGTGACAATGGTGCCATCCGGCGTGGTGCTGATGATGCTGTAGGCCGTGCTCTCCAGCACGGCGTTTTGCAGGTAGGTCAGCTCCTCGAAACGGGTGCCGGTGTCGATCAGGCGCTTCAGGTTTGCCAGCTGGCCGCGGGTCAGCAGAAAAACTGCCGTGAGCATGATCAATCCGGCAGCGGTGATCTTGCACCAGCCCACAATGACGATGCTGGAAACCGTCCTGGCATCCGACGCCACGACCACATCTGCCAGCTTCTCCATGGCAGACGCGAAAGCATCACACTCGCCGGGAAAAACATCCACCATCCCCATGCCTGCGGGCAGCGGAGCGCCCGTGTCTGGCAGGCCGTCCAGCCGGATGACGAGCCTCTGCACACCTTTCTCCAGGGCGGCAAAAGCACGCTCCGTTTGACCCAGGGCATCCTGAAGGTCGCCCGGGAGCGGGGGGGGCGTGCGGAGAAGCCCCCCGGAACGCAATTGCGCGTCATTGGCAGCCAAGGTTTCCCAAACCTGCCTCAGCCGCTCCAGGTAATACTCGCGAAAGCCTGAGCGGGCCTGATCCGACTGCAGGGCAAGCCTGGCCAGCATCTGGCTGTGCATACGCTGCACGCCGAGCAGGTTCACCACGGCCACCGTTTCCTTCTGGCGACGTTCCAGGCCATTCTCAATGCTCTCCAAAATGCCAAAACTCAGCAGCAACAGCACTG
Organism: uncultured Prosthecobacter sp.; assembly: GCA_964588755.1. Lineage (GTDB taxonomy): Bacteria > Verrucomicrobiota > Verrucomicrobiia > Verrucomicrobiales > Verrucomicrobiaceae > Prosthecobacter. The sequence continues at coordinate 13,306 of CAZPSQ010000099.1, forward strand.
CGGAGCCAATGCAGATGAGCCAGATCCGCCGGAAGAACTGCCGCAGATTCGGCAGCTCACGGCGCACAGGGAGCGGAAACGAGGGTCTTTTGAGGAAATTGGTAACACTCATGCACACCTGGGAGGACGGGCCTCGTCACGGGTTTACAAAGGCTACAGGAAGCCTGATTTTTAACACCTAAAGCTGTGCTTCAAAAACGACTAAGACTTCATAACCCAGGGTGGCCGCCCATGCCTTGCGGGCACGAAATCAATGTCTCATCAAGGTGCCTCAACTTTCAACCGGACGAAGCGCCTGCCATTCTGCCCCGCTGGCAGCACCGCCTTGACCTGCTGGGTAACACCGTTGTCCAACAACACGGTCTGGATGACGCCGGAGGTGCTCCACGAGGTGCTCACAAGTGAGTCACTCCACTCCACCATAAACCGCGTGCCTGCATTCAAAGCCTCGACACTGCGTGGATACGTAAATTCCAATTCACCTTCACGAACAACTGTCGAGTGTTGCAACTGGCTTCCGACAGTGGGATCAAGGCCACTGGCCCATTCGAGGAGATTAGGCAGCCCATCGGAGTCGAAATCGAATGTGTCCGCCGCATTGCCTGTGTTGGACGAAAGTCCAAAATGCTGCTGCCTCCATCCGCCCTGCAAGCTGAGCGTCGTGAAACTGCTGCTCGCTGTGCTCCTGGTGCCAGCGGCATTCGTCGCCTTCAACCGGTAGTGGTAGGTGGTGTTGGGTGTCAGGCTCTGGACAAGGGAGCTCACACTCTGCCATTGTGCGCCATCAGCCGGGGTCAGAACGATGGAGGCCGAATGGCCAAAAGCAGTGCTTGTGCCGTATTCAAACTGGACCGTGGTGGCAGATCCATTCGGGTTGACTTCGCCGCGAAGGGTGGATTCCACAGTGAAGATATTCTGTGGCGGCAACGTGGCGAGCACTGGCAACAAAGGGCCCATCTGGTAGCGGGCCAGCAACCAAGCGGTGGGGGAGGGCGAATTGGAAACCGCCCCTAGAATCTGGATAGCCCCGTCATTGGCTGAAACCACGTCTAAGCCTGCGGTCCCTGAGCCCAAGATGTGGGTGACAACCGCGCCGTTGTCGCCGAAGCCCGTGTCCAGGCTTCCATCGTCCTCCATGCGCATGACTAGCATTCCGAATGGAACCCTTTCCCCCAATGGACTTGTCGCCCTCCCGACTACAACCACACGCCCATCAGCCTGTAGGGAAAGGCTTGTCATGCTGGAGGTGAGTCCCACTTGTCTGAGCACCTTTCCTCCGTTGCCAAACGCAGGATCCAAAGCGCCATCAGGCAGGTACCTCACAAAGCCCATATCCTGGGCCACGCCCTGGTAAGGGACCTGCGAAGAATTGCCTGCCAGCAAAATTTTTCCGTCCGGCTGCAAGACTACCTCCACGCCTTGGTCCCAGCCAGCCCCCACCGGTGTCATGATCTTTCCACCCGTGCCAAAGGTCTCGTCAAGACTGCCATCCGCATTGTAACGCACCAGGGCAAAGTCAGCGTCCGTTTCAGTCGAAGCCCTCCCAGCCAAAATGATTTTCCCATCCGGCTGGACAACCATGCTGTTGGCATGATCGTCGCCCGGCCCCACTGCCGTCAAAACTTTGCCACCTATTCCGAACTGGGCATCAAGAGTGCCGTTCGAAAGATACCGCACCAGCGCAAAATCATTGTTGCTCCCATTTCGCGCCGTGCCAGCCACCAGAATCTTGCCATTGGCCAGCAGAGCGACATCATAAGCTGATTCTGTCGCCGTCCCTACTGAAGTGCGCACTCTGCCGCCACTGCCGAAGGTGTTGTCGAGCACACCATTGGCCAGAAACCGCGCCACGGCGAACTGGTCCTGTGATCCACTGGATCCCACCACGATGACTTTGTCATCTGACATGACGGCCAGACTGCGGCCGATGCTGCTGCCCGACACTCCGAAATCGACCGCTGCCACGCCCTGGGATCCAAAGGATGCGTCAGCCTGGCCGGAGGAATCATACCGCACCACACCCATGCGGGATGAGCCTCCAGAAGAGATTCCGCCGCATGCCAGCACCCTGCCCCCAGATTGAATGGCAGACTTCAAGGGGGAATCCACACCCCCTGTCTGCCGGGCGCTGATCCCGCCCCGAAATCCTTCGTCAGTTCCGCCACTTGCCGTCATGCGAACGATGGCAAAGTCACCGACATCATAAAAGAGCATTGATCCCGCCGCCACCACCTTGCCTGCGTTACCCAGGCAGGCGGTGGAAACATTCCCGCCAAGCGCCCCCATGGAATGCACCATCTGACCGTCCTGGCCAAACGCCGTGTCCAAGGAGCCATTGGAATGATAGCGCACCTCCAAACATCCCCGGACATTCTGTGGTGTTTGGGCATATCCTATGGCGATGAGGGTGCCATCCGTACGCGCCAAGACGCAGGTGCATTCTCCAAGGCTCATCAATGGGGTCACCACTTTCCCTGCCGGGCCAAAACTGGGTTCCAGAGCGCCATTTTCCAGAAAATGCGCCAGCGCAATCTTGGAGCTTCCGCCTGCATTGGTGCTTCCACCTGCCACAAATCCTCCATCCGTACCCTGGAGGCAGATGCTGTGGCATGAATCCGAGTCGCCGCCCATGTCGATCATCACGATGCCATTGCTGCCAAAGCTGGTGTCGAGAGTCCCGTCGGCATTCAACCGCACCAGGGTGAAGTCTGAATTTCCGTCACGTGTACAACTGCCACCCAACAGGATCTTCCCATTGTCCAGAACCTTCACGCACCGTGCCACGGCAGACTGCCCTCCAATCGGGACCACCACAGTACCGCCGTCGCCAAAACCAGTGTCCAGCGCACCATCGGGGCCAGCTCGCACCGCCAAAAAACCGGTAGTGTCACGGCGCCCCACCAGAATGATTTTATCATCCTGCTGCACTCCCAAGGCATGAAATGTCCCGGTGAAGGCAGGCATGTCGAAACCAAAAGTGTTGTCCACTGCGCCATGGGTGTTGAGCCGAAACAAGTATGCATTTGTCTGCCCTCCGACGCTTTGCAGATAACCGCCCACAATCAGTTTTCCATCCCCTTGCCTTCCCAGTCCCGCGACAAACATCCGATAGCTGCCAATCAGGGAGTTCGTCATCCCTTTTGATCCGAAGGAAGTGTCCAGACGACCGTCAGCAGCATACCTTGCCAGGGCCAACTGCCGGTTGTTCACCACTCCGGCAGCCACAATCTTGCCGTCTGGCAATTCGATCACGGCAGAGGCAGCAGCCGAGGTAGTCGTGACACCGCTCACCAACGAAGGAAATGTTGTGGTCACCACTCCTTTGGGTCCAAAAGTTGTGTCCATATCCCCAGGAGCGGCGTCCGCACTGGCAATGGCAGTCAGCGAAAGCAGAAAGAAAACTCTAAAAATAGCGCAAGGCATTGTGACAAAAGACAATAGATGGGAGCAAATGCCCACTACCTACCCATACTTAATTTTCTGAATCTTCGCCACTTGAATGTAGATGCTCAACGCAACCAGGCCTTCAAAAACTCAAACGTGCCCACGCCGTTGATTGTGTGCGGGCCGTCGAAGTGCTCGATCATGGTGCGGTCGCCAATTTGCAGCTTGTTGTACAGACGGCGCACTTTGGCGAATTCGTAGTTCACCCATTCGTCGGTGCCGACGCCATCGTTGTGGCCGCGCTCCACCATGAAGGGGCGCGGAGCGATGAGGGCCGCCATCTCGGCGTAGTTGAAGGTACGGCCCATGTTCCACTCCCATATCTCGTATTCCTGGGTGTGGATGTAGCTCATGGGCATGTCAGTGCTGGCACATTTGCGCACCCACTCATTGAAGTCACCACTGCAAATGCTGAGGCAGTAGCCGGGCAGCACGGCAGGGGTGCGCATGGCGCTCTTGCCACCGTAGCTGAGGCCGTAGAAGGCGATCTTGTCCGGCTGG
>CAZPSQ010000100.1:0-17119 GCA_964588755.1 uncultured Prosthecobacter sp.
ATCAGCCAGTATGAGATGGCCTACCGCATGCAGAGCAGCGTGCCGGAGCTGACGGACTTTTCCAACGAGCCGCAGCACATCCTGGACATGTATGGGCCCGATGTGAAGCGCCAGGGCAGCTACGCCTACAACTGCCTTATGGCACGTCGGCTGGCGGAGCGCGGCGTGCGCTTTGTGCAGCTCATGCACGCGGGCTGGGACCAGCACCGCAACCTGAACACCCAGCTCAAGATCCAGTGCACTGATACCGACGCGCCCAGCGCCGCGTTGATCAAAGACCTCAAGCAACGTGGCCTGCTGGAGGACACGCTGGTCATCTGGGGCGGTGAATTTGGCCGCACTCCCTTCCTTCAAGGCAGCATTGAAAACACCAAGCAGTGGGGCCGCGACCACCACCCCTACGCCTTTACCCTCTGGATGGCAGGTGGTGGTGTGAAGCCAGGTGTCAGCCATGGCGAGAGCGATGAGTTCGGCTTCAGCGCCGCCAAGGACCCGGTGCACATCCACGACTTTCAGGCCACGGTGATGCACCTCCTCGGCATCGATCATGAGCGCTTCACCTTCCGCTTCCAGGGCCGCCAGTTCCGCCTCACGGATGTCCACGGTCATGTGGTGAAGCCGGTGCTGGCTTGAGTTCTGCCACGGGAAAAGATATTCTTTTTCCATGCCTGCCTCTGGCTTGTGACACGCCTCCACTATGGCTGGGTGACGGCCATCGCATTCGGCCTGCTGATCGCTGGGCCAACGTCAGGCGTCGTTCAGGCCGGAGCCGGTTTTCGATATGAGCCCCCGCCTGTCTGGAGACAGATTGGAAGGGCGCGCAGTCATGCTTGTGTGTGGATAAAAGGGGGGCGGCTACATCCTTGTCACAGACACAGGCATGGAGAGAGTGGTGGCACAGCGGCATCCCGGTTTAGCTAAACCGGAAGAAGAGCTGAACGGCAGCATTCCATAAGCCGTCATTCCTTCCCACACATCCCAGTTGCACGCCCCGCCCACCGCGTCTTTGTCACGGCATGCCCTTCCTCCGCCTCATCTTCTCTTTCACTCTCATCGCCTGCACCCTGGTCTGCGGGAAGGAGCCTGGGAAGGAAGCGGGCACGCCGAAGCCGGCGGCGTTTGTCTCCGATGGCGCGGGAGATGGCAGCGTGTGGGTGGTGGATGGGCCGAAGGGCGGCCGCCTGTACCTCTGCGGCACCATTCACATCCTGCGGGAGAAGGACTACCCCCTGGCCCCAGGTTATGAGGCCGCTTACATGTACTCGAACAAGCTTGTGCTCGAGCTGCCGCCCGGCTCCTCCGGCCCGGAGTTGACGAACCGCATGGCCCAGCTCGGCATGTATCCGGCTGGCAGTTCCCTGGAGGCCAACGTCAGCAAGGAAACCTGGGAAAAGGTGCGGCAATGGGCCACAAAGCGCGGCATGGACGCGGGTGACATGAACAAATTCCGCCCATGGTTCGCCGCGTTGCTCATCACCTCCACGGAATACTCCGCGCTGGGTGCCTCGCCCGACAAAGGCGTGGACTCCCACTTTGAGGCGCGCGCCAAGAAGGACGGCAAGCCCATGGAAGGCCTGGAAACCGCCGAGTTCCAGCTCCAGCTCTTTGCCTCGCTCAAGGAAAAGCAGCAGACCGAGCTGCTGGAGCAGACCCTGGGAGAGATCGCCACCGTGGCGGAGGAATATGAAAAGATGCTGGCCGCCTGGAAGCAAGGGGACCTGGGCACGCTGCAGGACATGCTGTTCCGCGAGGCAGACAAGTACCCCGAGCTGATGAGCCTCTTTCTCACCGCACGGAACGTCGCCTGGATGGAGCCGCTGGACCGCATGCTCAAGAATGGCGAGAAAGTCATGGTCCTGGTCGGCACCGGCCACTTCACCTCCGAAGGCGGCCTCATTGAGCTGCTGCGTCTGCGCGGATACAAGGTCCGGCACTACCGCGATGTGACGGACTTTTGAGGCGTCGGGGGAATTGTCATGATCCCCCCCTCGTCAGGCAAGCCTCGCATCACGCCGACATCACCGCCGGCTGTGCCAGCAGGTCGCCGATGGTGCTGAGGACCTCGTCCGCCGTGTAGGGCTTGGTCAGCAGGGTGCGCACCCCCAGCGTGTGCAGGGCGGCGGTCTTGTCCTCCCGGCCACGGGCGCTGCCCATGCCGGTGGATGCCACAATCTTCACCGCAGGCGCCATCTTGCGCATGGTGCGCACCATCGTCACCCCGTCCATGAAGGGCATCATGATGTCGGTCAGCACGGCTTTGATCTGCTCCCGGTGCTCCGTGAAGAGCACCACGGCCTCGGTGCCGTCGCTGGCGGTCAGCACACGGTAGCCGTGGCCGGTCAGGGTGCGTCGGACCACATCCCGGATGTTTGGCTCGTCATCCACCACAAGGATCGTCTCCCCCTGGCCGCGAGGCGGCGCGGAGCGCGGGCGGGCTGGCGCTTCTGCCATCGCCCCCTCTGGCACCGCCGGCAGGCACACCTCAAAGGTGGTGCCGCTGCCCACCAGGCTGCGCACGTTCACAAAGCCGCCGTGGCTCTTGGCGATGCCCATCACGGTGGACAGCCCCAGGCCCGTGCCTTTGCCGGTTTCCTTCGTGGTGAAGAACGGATCAAAGATCTTGTCCAGGGTGTCGGAGGGGATGCCTTCGCCCGTGTCGGACACCCGCAGCATCACATACGGCCCGGGCTGGATGCCCGCGCTCATGGCCGCGTAGCTTTCGTCAAAGCGCACGTTCTCCACCGTCAGCATCAGCGCGCCGCCCAGCGGCATGGCGTCCCGCGCGTTGACGCACAGGTTCAGCAGCACCTGGTGCAGTTGTGTCGCGTCGCCTGTCACCGGCCACACATCCGCGGCCACACGGCAGGTCAGGTTGATGTTCTTGGGGAAGGTGCCCTGCATGATCTGCATCATGTCATCCACCAGGCTGGCCGTGGACAGCATCTTGCGCTGGCCGCCGGGCTCGCAGCCCAGGGTCAGCAGCTGCTTGATCAGCGCCGCGCCGCGCTGGGCGCTGGTCTCAATGTTGCCCAGCAGATTGTCATAGTCCTCACCCGGCAGCGGACGGCGCAGCATGAAGGCCGACAGCAGGATGGGCGTCAAAATGTTGTTCATGTCATGCGCGATCCCGCTGGACAGGCGGCCCACGCTTTCCATGCGCTGGGAGCGCAGGAACTGCGCCTCCATGCTCTTCTTCTCCGTGATGTCCTCCACCACCACCACGAAGGAGCGCGCCCCGGTCGTGTCCACAATGCTGATCCGCATGCCGGTCACAAAGGACATCCCGTCCTTCTTCCGGCTCGGGATCTCCCCCGCCCACACGCCGCGCGACTGCAGCGCGTCGAGCATCCCGTCCACCTCCCGCCGGCCCTCGTCCGGCGTGGAGCTTTTCAGCACCGAAAAGTGCTGGCCTGCCAGCTCGCCATGATCATAGCCAAACATGGCGTTGCAGGCGGCGTTGCTGAAGAGAATCGTGCCCGCCTCATCGCACACCACCACGCCCTCGGTCATGCTTTCCAGCACGCGCCCCTGCATCTGGATGGCCTCGTCCGCATGCTTGCGGGCCGTGATGTCGTTGTTGATGGCCAGGATGGACCGTGGTGTGCCGGAGTCGTCACGCACCAGCGTCCAGTGGCCCTCGATGATCAGGTTGCGCCCGTCCTTGCTGCGCTGCTTCAGCTCGCCCGTCCATTCGCCGGTCTGGGTGACCTGCTCGCTCGCTTGCAGAAAGGCGTCCGCGTTCATGCACAGCAGCTCGGCCGGCTGGCCCACCGCCTCGGCCGCGGCCCAGCCGTACAGCCGCTCCGCGCCTTTGTTCCAGTAAGTGATGCGGGAGTCCAGCTCATGCACCAGGATGGCCTCGCGTGTCTTGTCCAGCAGGGAGGCCTGCTCGCGGAACTTCTCCTCCAGCTTGCTGCGCTCCGCCATCTCATGCCGCAGGTCGGCCACGGCCTGCTCCGCCTTTTCCGCGCTGCGCACGGCCTCGCCCATCATGTTCACCGCTGCCGCCTTGGACTCCTCCAGCTCCCGCGTTCTTTCCCACACCATCTGCTCCAGTCCGCCAAGCTTCATGCGTGACTCCTGCAGCAGCAGCCACTTCTGGGTCAGCGCATTGGCCATTTGCAGGATCTCGATGGTGTCGAACGGCTTCTTCAGAATGAGCAGCCGGTCCAGCGAGTCGAACTTCCGGCGCATCTCATCCCATGAGGTGTCGGCGAAGGCGGTGCAGAGCACCACCTGCAGGTCGGGGCACACCTGCCAGATGCGCTGGGTGGTCTCGATGCCGTCCCATCCCGGCGGCATGCGCACATCCACAAACGCCATCGCATAGGGCCGGCCTTCACGCATGGCCTGCTCCACCTTCTGCAGGCCCTCCTCGCCCTGGGACGCGGTGTCGATCTCAAACAGCATCGCCGCAGTCGTCCCGAAGAGGAGGGACTCAGCCTCCCTCAGCGCCGCATCTTCCGCGTCTGGCGTTCCCAGAATCTTGCGGAAATCATCATGGATGGCGTGGTTGTCATCAATGACGAGAATGCGCCGGTTGAGGTTCGTGAGGTTGGAGTTCATCAGCATGTGGAGGTTTGTTGAAGTGGCAGTTGCAGGGTGAAGACCGCCCCGCGGCCCACCCCTTCGCTTTGCACGGAGAGGCGGCCGCCCATCTCCCGCGCGGCCAGGGCGCCACTGTGGAGACCGAAGCCGTGGCCGTTTTCACGCGTGGTAAAACCGTGCTGGAAGATGCGTGTGAGGTTCTCGGCGGGGATGCCCACGCCGCTGTCGATCACCCTGATCTCCACCTCGTCGTCGCAGTTGACGCCCACCTGGACGACCAGCCGTTTCTCGTCCTCGGCGTCCGCCAGCGCATGCTTGGCGTTGGTCAGCAGGTTCACCAGGATGGGCAGCACTTTGTGCCGGTCCGCCAGCACCGGCGGCACCTCGTCATACTCGCGCACCAGGTCCACCCCATGCCGGGTGAAGGCGTCGTTGTTGATGTGGATGGCCGCCTCCACCAGCTCCACGGCGGACAGCGCCTCCAGCATGCCGGACCTGCGGGCGTAGCTCTGCTGCATCGCCACCACCTCCTTGATGTGCTCAATGTTCTTTTGCAGGCACACCAGCTCCTGCAGGATGCCCTGCTGGGGTTCGGCCAGGTTTTCCGCCAGCCGCACCAGATAGGCCGGCAGCTCCTTGCCGCGCGGATCGTTGGTGAGGAAGTCGGGCAGATTGTCCGCGTGCGCGCGCAGCAGCTCCGCCACCTGCTTCAGGCTGGTGATCCGGAAATGGCGCACCTTGCCGGCCACGGACTCGGCGGACACATTCACGCTGTTGAGGACGTTGCCCACGTTGTGCAGCACGTTCGTGGCGATCTCCGCCATCCCGGCCTGGCGCGAGGCCTCCACCAGCTGCTTGTGCGCCTCCGTCAGTTCCCGGGTCCGCTGCTGCACCTGGCGTTCGATCTCCTTGTTGATCCCTTCCAGGCGGCTGCGGCGGCGGGCCACCTCCAATGTCTCGGTCAAATTCTGCCGGATGGCGATGTACAAAATGACATCCTCGATGAGGATCCAGCCCACGTGCTCCATCCAGCGCCACTGTGGCGCGGCCTCGCCAAAAATGGACAGCGGCCAGTAGATCCCGCGCAGCGCGTGGTCAATCACCACGACAACCGTGGCCGTCACCAGCACCCTCCAGTCCCGGTAGAACGCCAGGAATGTCAGGGAGCCGAAAATGTGGAAGTGCGTCTCCAGCCGTCCCCCCGTCAGGTGAATCAGCAGGGCGGAGGTGAGAATCTGCGCCACCGCGATGGTGTGCCGCGTCACCACACGGCCAGGCTTTTGCCATGCCAGCAGGACAGGCACACCGCTGATCACCCCGCCCAGAAACACCGCCGTCCACACATGCCATAGCTGCTTCTGGTCAAACGCGTCATTCCAGACTTTCGGGGAAACACAAACGGCAATGAAGATGCCCGCCATCCATTGGACGATCATCAGCGTGGCAAACAGGCGGTCCGTCTCAATATGATTATGCCGCTGTGACCTGCGAAACAGGCTGGCCGTCCGCCGGGCTTCCGCACCCAGTTTCGAGGTAGGCGCAGGCGGATCGATGACGTCCACAGGTGGAAAGATGGCCCCGATGGCGGTGTTCATGTTCGAGGGGGAAAGCGGGGCGTGCTTGGAGAAGGGAAAAAGTAAACAGGCGTTAATTCTGAATTAATATATAAACTATATTAACCATAATTAACCTTGCGTTCAACCTTTTTGTCATTTGGCGACATTGATTGACGCACACATCTGGTCCAGGGCAGAGCTTGTACACTGCTGTCCATGAAAGATTTAGAATGGTCTGGGCTCGCAGCATCCCGGCCCGGCGGCCCATCATTCCCGGGTGATCGTTTCGTCCAGATTCAGCATCACCCGGCCCACCGTCTCCCATGCCTGGTCTTCCGTGGCGCCTGCGTTGCGTTCAGCCTGGAGCAGGCGCGTCAGGGCCTGCCTTTCCTGCCGGGTGGGCAGCCGTGAAACGCAGACTTGGAAGGCGTGGGAAAGGCGTTGCTCGTCGGTTTTGGCCTCCTGGGCCACACGGCGGGCGAGCGCCTGCGCAAACTCCACAGCGGCAGAGTCGTTCAGCAGCGTCAGCGCCTGGAGCGGCGTGTTGCTGCGGATGCGCCGCGTGCAGGTGCTGAAGCCGTCAGGGGCGTCGAAAACGCTCAGGGACGGGGGCGGCGTGGCGCGAAAGATGAAGGTGTAGAGGCCGCGACGGTAGCGGTCCGCCCCCTGGCTCAGCGGCCAGGCGCGTTTGACCTGGCCCAGCGACAGCACACCCTCTGGGATGGGCGGATACACCGGTGGCCCGCCCATCTTCGGCGCCAGCAGGCCGCTGGCGGTCAGGCTCACATCACGCACCACCTCCGCGTCCAGGCGGAGGCGGTTCTGCCGCCACAGCAGCCGGTTGTCAGGATCCACCGCCGCCCCTGCGGCGACGCCCACGTCACTGCTCTGCTGGTAGGTCTGGCTCGTGACGATCAGCCGGTGAAGGTGCTTCAGGCTCCAGCCATGCTCCATGAAATCCACCGCCAGCCAGTCCAGCAGCTCGGGGTGTGACGGCAGGCTGCCCATGGTGCCAAAGTCATTTTCCGTTTCCACCAGCCCCCGGCCAAAGTACTGCTGCCACACCCGGTTCACCAGCACCCGCGCGGTCAGTGGATTTTTTTGGTCGATGAGCCAACGGGCCAGGGCGAGCCTGTCCGCCTTTGTCTTTTCAGGCAGCCGGTGCAGCACCGCAGGCACTGCCGCACGCACCTCCTCCGAGGGGCGCGTGAAGTCCCCTTTGATGTAGATCGTGGTCTTGCGCGGCTGTGCCAGCTCCTTCATCACCAGCGTGGTTGTGCCATTGCGCAGTTGCGCGTCCACCTCCATCAGCCTTTCGTTCAGGGCGCGGTAGGCCTGGTCTGCCGCCCCCGGGCCTGCTGTGAAAAGCGTGCGCTTTTGATAAAAGGAGCGCTTCTCCGCAGGCACCTTCAGCGCCTTTTGCTGGTCCTTGCTCATGAGCGCGATGCTGGCCGGTCCCAGCTCAGCCTCCCATTCGGTGAACGTCTGCTGGTGCTGCCGGATGTAGGCGATGATCTTGTCCTGGAGTTCCTGGGATTCTTTTTGCAGCCTGCCAGAGCCCAAATACGGGTTGGGAACCGGCAGGGTGGGTTCGTCCTGGTTGTTCAGGAAGGCGAAGAGCTGGTAATATTCCTTCTGGCTGATGGGGTCAAACTTGTGGTCATGGCATTGGGCGCAGCCAATCGTCAGCCCCAGCCACACGGTGCCCGTGGTGGCCACGCGGTCGAACACGCTCTCAATCCGGAACTGTTCTTTGTCGATGCCGCCCTCCTGGTTGATCTGGGTGTTTCGGTGGAAGCCGGTGGCGATGACCTGGTCCCGGGTGGCCCCAGGCAGCAGGTCCCCGGCGATCTGTTCCAGTGTAAACTGGTCGAAGGGCAGATCCCGGTTGAAGGCGTCCACCACCCAGTCTCGGTATGGCCACATGCTGCGTGGGGCGTCAATGGAGTAGCCGTTGGAGTCCGCGTAGCGCGCCTGGTCCAGCCACCAGCGTCCCCACCGCTCCCCATGGTGCGGGGATTGCAGCAGGTCATCGACCACGCGCAGGAGGTCCGCCCGCAGTTGCTGGGGGGCAGGGGGCAGGCCGGTCAGGTCCAGGTGCAGCCGCCTCAGCAGCGTTTCGCGCGGAGCCGGGGCGGAAAGCTCCAGCCCCGTCTTGGTCAGCCGCTCCTGGATGAACGCATCGACAGGATGCCTGGCACTGCCCGGCGGCAGCGGAGGCTTCACGGGTGCCACAAAGGCCCAGTGCCGGTCATCGCTCGGCGCTTCATCGGCAGGGGCCTCCGCGCCTTCTGCCACCCATTGCTTGATGAGGTCAATCTGCGCCGAGTCCAGCGGGCCGCGTTTGTACGGCATCTGCGGGATTTCGGCATGCGTGCCGGAGACTGCCTGCATCAGCAGCTCCGGCAGCGCGGCCCCCCGTTGGCCACCCTTTCGCGTGGCAGCAGCCGTGTCCAGCCGCAGGCCGGACTTCTGCGTGCTGGTGCCGTGGCACTTCACGCAGTGCTGCTGCAGCAGCGGCTTGATCTGCGTGGCGTAGTCAACAGCGGCATGCACCGGGACGGTGAGCAGCAGGGAGGCGATGACAGCGCGGTGGAGCATGGGGTGGAAAGGGGAAACGCCGGCAGGAGCCGCCTTTTGTCGCGTTTGGGAATGGAAAACAAAACGCCGCGCTCGCGGTCAGGCGAGTGCGGCGTGAAGTCAGTTCAAGTCAGAACAGGTCGCGGATCAGGCGTCCTTCTTCTTCTTGCCCTGGGCGGTGAACTCTTCTTTGGAGAGGGAGCCGTCGTTGTTCTTGTCCAGCTTGCCAAAACGCTCGGTGGCCTTGGCTTCGTCCTTCTTGGCGTTCGGGGTGGCAAGGAACTCTTCCTTGGAGACGGAGCCGTTGGCGTCCTTGTCCAGGCGCTTGAAGGCTTCTTCTGTGTTGCCCTTCTTCTTGGCGCCATCCGCAGGCTTCTTCTCATCGGCGGCATGGACGGCGGCGGTGAGGGCGAGGATGGCAAGGATGGAGGTGATCTTTTTCATGATGGTTTGTCAGTTGGTTTGGTATGATGATTAACCGCCCAGATTTGGGTTGTGGTACAACCTGTGCGTGGCGGTTAAACGGGAACACCCCGTTTCCGTTTCAAAAAACTTTGAAGTTTTTTGCGCGCGCAAATTTCCACAAAAAAGCCGGGGTTTCGAGAACCCCGGCTTTCCCATTCATGAGGTGTTTGCCTGGGCCTACAGCAGCCGCGCCGCAGCCTCCGCCAAGGCGCTGCGCTCGCCCTTCACCAGCGGCACGTGCGCGGCAAAGGTCTGGCCGCGCATGCGCTGGCGGGTGTAAACAAGGCCGTTGCTGCGGCTGTCCACATACGGGTTGTCGATCTGCGCCGGGTCGCCAACGAGGACGAGCTTGGAGCCGCGTGACATGCGGGTGACGATGGTCTTCGCCTCCAGCGGCGTCAGTTGCTGCGCCTCGTCCAGCACAAAGAAGCGGTCAGGAATGCTGCGGCCGCGGATGTAGCAGAGCGCCTCCACCTCGATGATTCCCTGCTGGATGAGCGGGTCGTAGGGCGCGGCGGGTGCCTGCACCTGCTGTGACTCCGGCAGGAAGCGGTTCTTCTTCCGCGCCGGGCCCTGCTGCTGCCCCTCCATCGGGCGCATGAGGAGGTCCAGGGCGTCGTAAACAGGCTGCAGCCAGGGGCGCATCTTCTCCTGCAGGGAACCCGGCAGAAAGCCCACCGTCTGCCCCATGGCCACGATGGGGCGGCTGACGGTGATGCCGTGGTACGTCCGGCCAAACACCTGCTGCAAACCAGCGGCCACGGCGAGCAGCGTCTTCCCCGTGCCCGCCTGACCGTAGCAGGTGACGAGGCTGATCTCGGGATCCAGCAGGGCATCCAGCAGGCAGGCCTGGCCCAGGTTCATCGGCTTGATGGCCCGGCCCTGGCCCACCTTGATCGACTCGGGCGTGTGGTGCAGCCGCACAAACTCACCCGTGGCGCCCAGCTTCGCCGGCATGGTGGCCTTGTCCCCGGCGGAAAGCAGCGCGTAGTCGTTCACCATCATGCCGGCAGAGCGGCTTTCCGGCAATGTCAGGCTTCCGCTGCTGGCGAAGCGCTGCAACTCATGCTGCGTGACCTCGATGCGGGCGATGTCAAAGTTGGCCACCTCGCGCGGCTCCACCTTGTCGTGCAGGTAGTCCTCGCACTCGATTCCCACCGCACGCGCCTTCAGCTGCATGTTCAGGTCCTTGCTCACCAGGATCACCGGCGGGGACATTTGCTCCCGCAGCCAGAGGGTGCAGGCCAGGATGCGGTGGTCGGCCTTCTCCAGGTCATGGAAGATGCGCTCGAAGCTCTGCACGCTGGGGAACTTGCGGGCCGCCTCGGGATCATACACCGCCACGCGGATGCTGCCGCCGCCATCGGTCGGCACGCCTTCCGTCACGGAGGCGCCCTTGGTGGCAAAAATCTTCATCAGCGCCCGGTGTACCTCACGCGCGTTGGCGCCACGCTCCGTCATCTCGTTCTTGAAGCGGTCCAGCTCGCTCAGCACATCCACGGGGATGCAGATGTGGTTTTCGGCAAAGCGGTGGATGCAGGCCGGGTCGTGCAGCAGCACATTGGTGTCCAGCACGAAGGTCTTGATGCCGACCACTGGACTGCTGCGGCGGCGTTTGGAGGCGGGGTTGGAAGGGGACGGGGTGGAATTCACAGGGACGGAGACAGGACCAGGATCGGACAGACGGGTGGAAATGAGCGTGGGGGCTACCGTTGCTGAATGGTCGTCGCGGTCCATGATGATGGTGCTTGGGTTTGGGTTGAGTCCGGCCATTGTTGGCTGGAAGGGACGGTTTGTCTTTGGCGCAAGGGGAGTGCCAAGCCTGCCGATCCCTGAATGTGATTTTTTGAATGAATCACGGTAATTGCCAAAGAGTGTCAGAACGTGAACTGACAGGCAAGGAGTTATTCACAATCCCAAAGCTTTTTCACAGAGACGCCACGGGAAGAACATGTCCCGGCTGCCAGCAGTGCGCGCGATGCGACACTTACGGCACCAAGCCTTCAGCCCACGGCCAGAGAGGGGTGTGGACGCTGGCCTCCACCCACCCGCGCACGGACTCGCCGGGACTTGGAATTTCCACGTAGCTCCAGGCGCCGCGCTTTTCCAGCAGGCGCAGCTGGCTGCCGGGCGGCAGGTCGATCACGCTGCCAGAAGTGACCGTGGCGGAGGTGTAGGCGCTGACATCGGGAGCGGTGATGACCACCACATCCTTCACACGCGCCTCGGGTGCGGGGCGCACGGAGGCCAGGGTGGCGGCGGGGACCAGGACGAGCAAGCCGACGGCGATGAAGGCGATCGTCAGGCCAAGGGGCGCACGCCGGCCCGCGAGCACCCGCCACGCCACCGCCAGCAGCACGAGCCAAACACCTGCGGAGGCGGCCATGATCCAGGTGTTCTTGCCCAGCAGCAGGCTCCACTCCGTCAGCGGCGTCTGGCCGCCGAGCCGGAAAAAGCGCAGCTTCTCATCCAGATGGCGCAGGTTCTGCCGCACCTCGGGGTTCGCAGGCTCCAGCAGTTGCGAGCGCTGATACCACAGCGCGGCCCGGCCTGGGTCGTTCTGGCGGTAGCGCGCGTTGCCGATCAGCGCGAAGACCTCGGCGCTCAGTGCTGGCGGGTTCCGTTTGGTGAGGGATTCAGCGAGGTACTGCGCCTGGGTGAACTTTCCCTTGTTCAGCGCCTCGCGGGCCTGGCGGTAAACTTCATCCGGGGACTCATCCGCAGCCTGGGCCGCAGACGCCGCTCCCAGGGCCAGCATGGCCATCCAGACCGTGGCACCGCGCATGAGCGGGGCGAGCTTGCTCAGGATGCGCCCGCGCTCGCTGGCGCCCAGGGGCGGGGCTGGCGTGTGGGCGGCGGTGAAGCTGGTGGTCTCGTAGCGTTGCAGGACCTGCCGCAGCTCCTCGTCGCGCACCTCCCCCGGCTGGCTGCGGTGGATGAAGTGGGCCGCGCGCTGCAGGAACTCGCGGTCATCCAGGTCGCGCTGCTCCAGCCCCTGCCAGAGTTTGCGCAGCTCGCCACGCAGCCCGCTGGCGGCCTCTTTCTGCATGTTGCGGAACCAGGAAAACAGGACGGCCAGCAGCACCAGGATGGCGGGAATGGACTGGATGACCCAGAAACGCGGGGTGCTGGTCAGAGGCACATTGGCGACGACGTTGGTGTCCAGCCAGCCGGCCTTGGCAGGCACCGTGGCAAGGATGTCCGTGATGTCCGGCCTGGGCTGCTGCACTTCCGGTGCCTTCAGCGGGGCAGCCCCTGCGCCGCCTGTCACATCGCTGGTGCCGGCGGCGGCCACGCCGGGCTTGATCTTCAGCGGGATGGGGGCCGTGCTGGCGGTGACGTACTTCTTCTGCGTGGGGCTGAAGTAGCTCAGCTCAAAGGCAGGCAGGTGGGGCTGCACCTTCTCCGGCACATAGACCACGGAGTAGGCGATGCGGCGCTGGGCGGCGGGGGGCAGGTTCGGGTCCACCGGGCCGTCCACATTGTAGCGGCGGGGAGGGTAGGCTTTCCAGCCGTCCGGCGGCGTCAGCGCAGGGGGCTGCAGGCTCTCGAAATTGCCGCTTCCGTCCACGATGACCTCCACCGCCAGCGGGTCCCCCACCGTGAGGTCATTCGGAGTGGCGGTGGCGCTGAGGCTGAAGTCACCCACGGCCCCGCTGAAGTTCACGGGCCTGCCCTCGGCCGGCAGGGGCAGCACCTTGACCTTCACGTCCAGGCTCCGGACCACATGCTTGCGGCTCTCGGCACGGCCCATCATCATGCCAAAACCAAACGGCTGGCGGAGCTGGCGCGGGTCCTCGTCCATCACGTCAAACAGCAGCTCGGTGGAGGCTGGCCCCACCTTCAGGTCCCCGGGGTGCAGGGCGGAAAGCGTGCTGCGGTAGGTGTACACGATGTAGCCGATGCCATTGATCACCGTCTCTGCCTGGTCGGCCTGCTGGGGAAAGCGGGTGATGGCGAAGTCGGTCTTGCTGACATCGATGAGGCCCACGCGGCGGAGCATCACGCTGCGCGGCACGTAGAGGCTGGCGGTGATGGGCACCACCTCGCCCTGGTAAAACTCAGTTTTTCCGACCTCGATCTGCAGCAGCGGCATTTTGGCGTCGTCGGCCGCGCCAGCCCCGGGGACGGTGGGCGCCTCCGTCACCACCAAGCGGGTTTCGTTGGTTTTCAGGACCTCCCCGTTCACCTGGATCTCCTGTGGCGGGATGACGAACTCCCCGGGCTCCGTGCCGGACACGCCCCAGACGAGCTGGGTGGCGAACATCCGCTGGTTGCCGCGAATCTCAATGTTCTGGGAGGTGGAGACGGCGGTGTTCATGACCACCTGCGCGGGCAGGCGGAGCTGGGGCAGGCTCTCCACCTTGCCGTTTTGCACGGTGATCACATACGTCACCACCTGGCCGGTCTGCGCCCGTTCCGGCTGGATGTAGGCGCGCACCGTGGCGGCCGTGGCAAGGCCGCAGGTCATGAGCATTCCCAGGAGGCAGGCGAGGCGGGCGCGGAAGGGACGGAAATGGGATGTGAGGGCGGGCATGCGGTTCACCAGTCTTTTTTGTTCACAGGGGGAATGCGCTGCCGGTGCTCCAGGTGGCGGAACGACTCGTCCATGTATTGGCGGAGGATGTTGGAGGCCTCGCCGGGGGTGTAGCCGGTGTCAGGATTGCGCTGGTCCTCGTAGCGTTGTGTCTGGCTTTTCTTTTTGGGGTCGCCGGGGCCTTTCCGCTCGCCGGGTTTTTGGCCGCCGTCTTTCTGGCCGCCTTCTCCTTCTTTGAGCTCCTGGCCTTCCTTGTCGCCGTCGGCGGTTTCGATGCGGCCTTCGGGCAGGTCCTGGGCGTCCTTGCCGCCGATGCCGTCGTCCTCGCCTTTGTTCTCACCTTTGGGCTTGGACTCCTTGGTGTTGCCGCCGCCGTTGGGGTCGCTGCCGTTCTGGCCTTCGCCGTCCTGGTCGCCCTCCTCGCCGTCTTCACCGGTCTCACCTTTTTCCCCCTTTTCTCCCTCGTTGCCTTTTTGCTTCTGGCCTTTCTGACCTTTGCCTTTTTGCTGATCCTCCATCTTTTTCATAATGGAGCGCAATTGGGCCAGGGCTTTGCGGACATGGTCCAGGTTTTCGCGCACTTCGATGTTTTCCGGGTCCAGTTCCAGTGCCGCCTCGAGGTGGCGCTGGGCGTCGGCCCAGCGCTGGATGGTGATCTTTGGCTGCTGTTGCAGCCCGCGGGCGCCCTGGTCGTAGAGGGTCTGGCCGAGGCCGCGGTGGGCGTGGGAGCGCAGGGTTGTGTCGCTGGTGCAGAGCACCTCGCTGAAATTCTTCACGCTGCCGTCATAGTTTGTCAGGGCATGCTCGGTGGCGGCCATGCCGTAGAGCAGCTCCTGGCGGGAGCGGCCCTGGTAGTGCTCCTGATCGAGCAGGCGGCTGTACAGTTCCCGGGCCTTTTTGAAGTCGTGGCGGGCGAGGGCCTCGCGCGCGTCCTCGGGTGTGGGACCCTTGGGCTGCAGGATGGAGGCGAGGGAGCTGTCAAGGCCAGCGGCCTGGGCGGAGGGGGAATGGAGCACCGGCAGAGCGGCGGCCAGCAGCAGCATGACCGGACGTGCGGCGGGGCGGGGCAGGGCGCTGAGAGTCCAGGCGAGCATAAGGAACAACATACCCAGACTGAGCGGCCATGCAAAACGCTCAATCGGGCGGGAGCTCTGCCGGTTGGCGGACTGCTGCTCCGTCAGGCGGTCCAGGATCGGCTGCAAGGAGGCGCGAGTCAGCGGCTGGGTGCCTAGCTTGACGAACCGGCCGCCGGTGGCGGAGGCAAGCTGCTGGAGGACGCCGCTTTCCAGCCTGGAGCGCACGACATTGCCGTTCTGGTCACGAATGTAGTCACCATTGATTTCAGGATTGGGGATCAGGGTGCCGCCCTCCGTGCCGACGCCGACTGTCACCACGACGACCCCGGCGGCGGTGAGGCGCTGGATGTAGGAAACCAGGTTCTGGTCGGCGTCCCCGCCGTCGCTGAAAACGACGAGGGCATAGTTGCTTTTCGGCAGGTTTTTGATGGCGCGCAGCGTCACCTCCAACAGGTCACCAATGTTGCTGCCGCCCCATTCGAGGATGGTGTGGTCGAAGGCCTGGAGGGACTCCACGATGGCGGAGTGGTCTGTGGTCAGCGGGGCCTGAAGGTAGGCGCGGCCGGAGAAGGCCAGCAGGCCCACACGTTCCCCGGCCAGCTCGGTGATGAGGTCCTGCGCGGCCAGACGCGCGCGGGTGAGGCGGTCGGGGGGGAGGTCCTTGGCCAGCATGGAGCGGGAGGTGTCGATGGCGATGAAGACGTTCCTGCCCTTGTCGGGCACCTCCAGTTTTTCCTCCCCCCAGCGCGGCCGAGCCACGGCAATGACGAGGCAGGCCATGGCCAGTGAATAGAGCGCGTAAACCAGCCAGGAGCGCCACAGCGACCTGCCTGTGACCAAGGCCGGGCGCAGCCGGGCGGCGGTGAAGAGGCGCTCCGCCGCCGAACCATGCGCGTCCACCCACAGCTTCAGCCCCACCAAGGCGGGGATGATGAGCAGCAGCCACAGCAGATGTTCGTGGGCGAAGGTGAAATTCATCAGGGCAGGTCGGTCGGATGGGTCAGGTCGCGAGGGGTTCCGGCGCGGAATGGAGGATGGTCAAGGACAGCAGCAGGGCCAGGAACAAGGCGGTGGCGGAGACGGCGAGGGGCCAGGGGAAGAGCTCCTCCGTCTCGGTGATTTTGCGCCGCTCGATCTTGGTCTTCTCCAACTGGTTGATCTCCTCGAAGACGTTTTCGAGGGAGTTCATGCTCTGGGCCATGAAGAAGCGGCCGTTGCCGATGTCTGCCACCTCCTGCAAGGTTTTTTCGTCGAAGAGCTGCTGGCCCACGGGGGTGAAGGTGCCGCGCTGCGGGTCGGGAATGCTGTGGATGCCGGGGGTGCCGAAGGCGATGGAGTAGATCTTCACGCCCAGGGTGGCACCGAGGCGGGCGGCGTCCTGGGGGCTGAGGCGGCCGGAGTTGTTGGCGCCGTCGGTGAGCAGGACGATGATCTTGCTGGCGGTCTTTTCCTGACGGAGGCGGTTGGCGGCGGAGGCGATGCCGGAGCCGATGGCGGTGCCGTCCGCCACGCGCTTGGTCTCCACCCGGTCGAGGTTGTTGACGAGCCAGTCCCGGTCCATGGTCAGGGGGCAGGGGAGGTAGGTTTCCCCGGCAAAGGCAACGATGCCGATCTTGTCACTGTGGCGTTCCCTGATGAAGTCGGCCACCACACGCTTGGCGGCGGTGAGGCGGTTCACGGGCTGGCCGCCGATGTACATGTCCTCGATCAGCATGGAGAGGGACACGTCAAACGTGAGCATGATGGCGATGCCCTCGGTCTTCTCCTCGTCATAGGAGAGCACTTTTTGGGGGCGTGACAGGGCGGCCACGCCAAAGACGAAGCTGATCAGGACGAGGCCAAAGACAAAGCCTCCGAAGCCGCCGCGCGCGGGCCTGCCCAGGTCCCGAAGCAGGGAGGTGGCGGGGAATTTGATGGCGGCTCTTTTGCCCCGCCGTGAGCCGCGCAGCATGGCAAGGAAGGGGGTGAGCAGCAGCAGGAGCAGCCACAGCGGCTCGTAGATTTGAAAGTCCTTGATGCCGGGGATTGTCATGGCCGTTCCTCCTGAAGGCGGGCCAGCGCCTGGTCAATCAATGCGGCTGATTCCTCGCGGGTGTGTGGCGCGGGCATGAAGGAGATGTCATCGCAGAGCCGCGCCACAGGCTCAAACCGCTCACGCCACTGGCCTGGGGTGCGCGGAACAGGCACGCCGGGCTTGCGCTCGGGGATCTGGCTGCCGTCAAAAATTTCTGGCGTGGTGCGGGCCGGGGCGGGCACGGAGTAACGCTCCAGCAGGTAGCGGCGGAGGATCTGGGAGACGCGGTGGCTGATGTCCTGGGGGGGGACGCTGTCCAGCCGAGCACGAAGGTCGTTGAGGG
>CAZPSQ010000101.1:0-17081 GCA_964588755.1 uncultured Prosthecobacter sp.
TTGACAAGGCGCACGGCATCCTCCTTGTGCTGGCCGCATGATGATCCCGCTTGCCGCCGCGTCTTCCGCCGCCGACCTCCCCCCCTATGGCATGGTACTGCCATTCGCCCTGCTGCTGCTGTGCATTGCCCTGATGCCGCTGTTTGCCGCGCATTTCTGGGAGCACCATTACCCGAAGGTGGCGGTGGGGCTGGGGCTGGTGACGGCGGTCTATTACGCGCTGGTGGTGAAGGACTGGCATCCGCTGCACCATGCGGCGAATGAGTATGTGAGCTTCATGGCGCTGGTGGGGTCGCTCTATGTCATTTCCGGCGGCATCAACATCCGCGTGAAGGGGGAGGCGACGCCGTTCAGAAACACGGTGTTTCTGCTGATCGGGGCGGTGCTGGCCAATGTGATCGGCACGACCGGCGCGTCGATGCTGATGATCCGCCCGTGGATCAAGATGAACAAGTACCGCATCACGGGCTTCCACGTGGTGTTCTTCATCTTTGTGGTCAGCAATGTGGGGGGGAGCCTGACGCCGATCGGTGATCCGCCGCTGTTCCTGGGCTTTCTGCGCGGGGTGCCTTTCTGGTGGGTGCTGCAGCACTGCTGGCAGGCGTGGGCGCTGGCGATCGGCCTGCTGCTGACGGTGTTTTATGTGGTGGACAGCCGCAACTACCGTCGTGCGCCCAAGGAGGTGCGTGAGGAGCAGACGGCGCATGAGAACTGGTTTTTCCGCGGGCTGCTGAACCTGCTGTGGCTGGGCGTGGTGCTGGGCGCGGTGTTCCTGCCGAAGAGCGTGCAGGAGACCATGGTGGCGGGGGTGTTCTCCGTGCCTGCGCTGGTGATGTTCACCGCGGCGGCGCTGTCCTTTTTCACGACAAAGGAGGAGGTGCATGAGGCCAATGATTTCAACTTCGGCCCGGTGAAGGAGGTGGGCTTTTTGTTTGTCGGCATCTTCCTGACGATGATTCCCGCGCTGCAGATCCTGCAGAGCGGGAATGCGGTGCAGATCAGCTCGCCGATCCAGTATTATTTTTCCACGGGGGCGCTTTCCGCTTTCCTGGACAATGCGCCGACCTATCTGGCATTCCTCGCCGCGTCGATGGGGCATGAGCAGATGTCTGTGGACTCGACGGCGGATGTCCTCCAGTTCGCCGCGGCCCATGCGCCGCACCTTGTGGCCATCTCCCTTGGGGCGGTGTTCTTCGGCGCGGGGAGCTACATTGGGAACGGGCCTAATTTCATGGTGAAGGCGATCGCGGAGAAGTCGAAGGTGGAGACGCCTTCCTTCATCGCCTACATGCTGCGCTACTCCATTCCCATGCTGCTTCCGATCCTGGCCGTGGTGGGCTGGGTGCTGGTGCGTGGCAGCCACTGAAGCAAGCCGGGCCAGCCAGCACATGCGCCTCGTCCTTGCCAGTTCCGCCGCCGTCCTGATCAGCAGCTGCGGTTTTTTCCCGCCGCTGGGGGCGAAGCGTCTCGCGAAAGATGTGGGGGCTTTGCACGGGACGGCCCCTGGCAGGTGGGCGGCGCTGCCGGGCATCCCGAAGACGGCCGCCACGGGCTGGCTGGATGAATTTGGCAGCGGCAGGCTGAAGGCGCTGGTGAGCCAGGCGGTGGCGGGGAACCCGGACATGAAGGCGGCGGCGGCGCGGGTGCAGCAGGCGCGCGCGCTGATGACGCAGGCTGGGGCGGGCCTGTTCCCCGCGCTGACGCTGAATGGCAGCGGCAGCCGGAACCAGAGCCCGGGGGACCAGCGTTTCGCAGGGGTGAACCAGATTGCCAACCGCTTCACGACGACGCTGAATGTCAGCTGGGAGATCGATTTCTGGGGCCGGATTGCGGATGAGCGCCGTGCCGCGAAGGCGGGGACGGAGGCGGCGGCGGAGGACTGGCACGCGGCCCAGCTTTCCCTGGCGGCCAGCACGGTGCAGACGGCGGTGAGCCTGGCGGAGGCGGAGACGCTGCTGGCGCTGGCGCGCGGCAATGTGTCCACGCGGAAGGTGCAGCTGGGCATCCTGGAGCGGCAGCTGGACCGTGGGATCGACCCGGAGCGTGCGGCGCTGGATGTGAGCCTGAGCCGTGCGGACCTGGCGCGGGCGGAGGCCACGGTGCAGCAGCGCATGGCCACGGCGGACCAGACGCGGCGCAGCCTGGAGACGCTGCTGGGGGGGTACCCTGCGGGGACGGAGCGGGGGATGGGCGGGCTGCCGCCCCTGCGGAGGGGCATTCCTGCGGGGCTGCCTGCGGAGATGCTGATCCGCCGGCCGGACCTGCGGGCGGCGGAGCGGCGTGTGTATGCCGCGCTGGCGAATGAAAGCGCGGCGAAGAAGTCCCTGCTGCCAAGCCTGCGGCTGACGGGGCAGGCGGGCCGCACGTCCCAGCGCATCGAGCAACTGATCCGGCCGGAGACCGCGATTTGGAACATCGGCACGCAGGCGGCGCAGACGCTGTTCCAGGGCGGGCGCCTGAAGGCGGGGATCGACCTGGAGCGCGCGCGTTATGACGAGTCCCTGCACACCTACGCGGGGAATGTGCTGACGGCCTTCCGCGAGGTGGAGACGGCGCTGGCGGCGGAGCAGTTTCTGCTGCAACAAGAGGCGGCGCTGGAGCGGGCCTCCGTGGAGGCGGAGCGGGCGGAGCAACTGGCGCTGAGCCAGTATGAGAAGGGCCTGAGCGAGGTGCTGACGCTGCTGGACGCGCGGCAGCGGGCCTTCGATGCGCGGAGCACGCTGACGAGCGTGCGTGCGCAGCGGCTGCGGAACCGGGCGGCGCTGCATCTGGCGCTGGGCGGGGAGTTTTGAGTCTGGTCGGGTGGAGAACATTATAGCGATTTCCAAAACTCATTTCCGGGTGATCAAGCAGGCGATGGAGGTGTTTGCGCATCGGTCCCTCCGTTCACCACGGCGGCTGGAGGAGCAGCCGCCCCACCTCGCACGGGGCGTTCGGATGTTCAGGCTGCGTCGCGGGCCGGGGTAGGGAGCTTGGTCCGCCAAGCTCCGCCGAACGTCTCCCGACTCCTTCCCGGAAAGGGGGGGCGAGAATCGCTGTAACCTCCGTCACACCGCCAAATAAAAAGCGGAGCCCGTTGCCGGGACTCCGCTTTGAGGATGGGGCTGCCCGCTGTTTTTACTTCATCAGCTCGGCCAGCTTGGGGGAGATGGCGTCCGCCCAGATCTGGTAGCCGGCGGGGGTGAGGTGGAGGTAGTCGTACATGATGTCCTTGGTGAGGGTGCCGTCGGGTGTGGTGAACTTGGCGCCGATGTCGAGGAAGTGGATGTTTTTGCCGTCGTCGAGCCTGGCGATGATGTCGTTGACGACCTTCAGCTTGTCGCGGCCGGGGTTGGGCTTTTCGGCAGTGCTGGCTTTTTCACCACGGGGGAAGACGGCGAGCAGGAGGATCTTGGCCTGTGGCTGCTTTTCGCGGATGGTTTCGACGATCTTCGTCACGCCTTTGGCGATGCCTTCGGCGGGGTCCGCGCCGGAGTTGTTGGTGCCGATCATGAGGACGACGGCCTTGGGCTTGATGGTTTCCAGCTCGCCGTTCACGATGCGCCACAGCACATGCTGGGTGCGGTCGCCACCGATGCCGAAGTTGGCGGGTGTGTACTGGGAAAAGGACTTGGCCCAGACTTCCTTGCCGTTGCCACCCCAGCCTGCGGTGATGGAGTCGCCCAGGAAGACGAGCTGGGCCTTGCCCTCCTTGGCGATGCCGACAAACCTTTCGTGCGCGGAGATGAAGCCGGGGTTGATCTTGCCGTCCTTGCCATACTTTTCCGCAGGCACGTCTGGCGGCTGCGGGGGCAGCACCACGGCGGGTGCGGCGGGTTTGGCCGGGGCGGCGGGTGCGGCGGTCTGCGCCTGGAGGGCTGCGGTGGTGGCGAGGAGGAGAAGGGAAAGTGCGGCGGGTGTTATTTTCATGCGGTGTGAATTTTGCGAGGGTGGCGGCGGAATGGCAATGCGAAAGAGGTGGCGTTTCGGCGGATCAGTCGGCGTAATGAAAACGACACTGCAAATCGATTCGAGGCCGTGGGGGCAGCTTTCTTGATGGCTAAAAAAAGCGGAGCCCGTTGCCGGGCTCCGCTGGGGGATATGGGTGGATGAATGGGGCGCGGGTTACTTCTGCTGCAGGGGCGCGGTCTCGGCACCGGCGGGGACTTTGCCTGCGGGGACGATCTTCCAGCAGGCGCCGGGGGCTTCCTGGTAGGGGTCGGTCTTGCCGCCGTAGCCGGCGGTGCCGTGGCAGAGGTAGAGGGAGCCGTCCTCGCCTTCGCCGCCGCCGGTGGGGCGGAGGGGGGTGTCGAGGTCGAGGAGCTCTTCCATCTGCCATTTGCCCGCGTCGTCGCGCATGAGGCCCCAGATTTTGCCGGAGCCCCAGTCGGCGACGAAGCAGACGCCTTCCAGCTCGGGGTACTCGGGGTTGCGGGAGACGCCGACGCCGATGACGCAGATGCCCTGGTCCACGTGGCTGTATTCAGCGATGGGGAGCTCGCCGATCTGCGCCCACTTCTCCGGGTCCACGGCGGTCTCGGTGCCGTCGGGGTTTTTCTTCAAGATCTGGGGGAAGGGGTGGCTGCCGTTCATGGCCTTCCAGCCGTAGTTGATGCCGCCTTTGGTGCCCTTCGGCTCGAAGTTGATCTCCTCCCAGTGGTTCTGGCCGATGTCGAAGATGTAGAAGTCGCCGGTCTTGCGGTCGAAGGACATGGTCCAGGGATTGCGGATGCCGTAGCTCCAGATTTCGGGGCGTGCCTTGGGGTGGATTTTGGAGAAGGCCTCCTCACTGATGCCGAAGAGGGTCATCTGCTGGAGGGGGGTGACGAAGGGGTTGTCCGCAGGGATGCCGTAGCCTTTCTCCGTGGTGCGGGTGTTGACGTCGATGCGCAGCACCTTGCCGAGGTCTGTGCTGAGGTCCTGGCCGGCGTTGAGCACGTCGCCCTCCCAGCCGCCGTCGCCGCTGCCGATGTAGAGGTAGCCGTCCGGGCCGAAGACGATCTCCCCGCCGTTGTGGTTGCAGTAGGGGCGCTGGAGCTGCATGACGACGCGGGCGCTTTCCATGTCGGCCTGGTCGGGGTTGTCCTTTTTGACCTTGTATTCGACGATCATGCCGTCGCCGTTGAACCACATGTCGGAGTAGTGGATGTAGAAGAGGCCGTTTTCCTTGAACTTCGGGTGGAACTCCAGGTCGTAGAGGCCCTGCTCCAGGAAGGAGCTGACGGTCTTGTCCTTGATGTCGAGGAAGGGGCGGCGCAGCACCTTGCCGTCCTTCACCACTTTGACGACGCCGGGGCGCTCGCAGATGAAGACGCGGCCGCTGCCGTCGCTGGGGCAGGCGACGTGGACAGGCTCCACAAGCTGGTCGGCCACCTTGACGAGCTGGATGGCGACTTTCTTTGGCAGCTTGCCGCCGGGCTGGACGGGCTTGGTGACTTCAGCGCTGTGGGCCAGCGGCAATGCCAACGCCGCGAGGGCGTAGAGGATGGTGGTGGGTGTCTTCATGGATGTGAGAGCGGGACTGAGAGGTTTGGCAAGGCTATGAAGCCGTCGAAAATCAGGCAAGCCTGAAATCGGTGGCGGGGGATGGAGTATTGCGGACACTCCTGGGAAAATGGTGCTGGCGGCCCCATGCCAGCTCTGCCAGCATGGCGGCCATGCGCCCGATCTTTGCTCTCCTTCTGCCGTTGCTGGCGGTGGCTTCCTTTGCCGCCGAGCCTGAGTTTCCGATCACCGAAGACTCCAAGCCGCAGGCGGGGGTGGCGAAAGGGACGATGATCAAGGAGACTTACACCGCGGACATGAACAGTGTGTTTCCGGGCACGCAGCGGGAGTATCAGATCTACCTGCCAGCGGGGCATGATGCGGCGAAGCCAGCCGCGTTCATGGTGTTTCAGGACGGGGTCATTTATCAGGCGCCGGTGGCGTTTGACAATCTGATCGCGAAGAAGGACATCCCGCCGCTGGTGGGCATCTTCATCCGGCCGGGTGTGGTGCCTGCGGTGAATGACAACGCGCTGCCGCGCTTCAACCGGAGCTATGAGTATGACAGCGTCACGGATGAGTATTCCAAGTTCCTCATCAACGAGTTTCTGCCTGCCATTGAGGCGAAGCACAAGCTGAAGCTGAGCGCGGACCCGAACCACGCGGCGATCTCCGGCAACAGCAGCGGGGGGATCTGCGCGTTCATGGTGGCGTGGCACCGGCCGGACCGCTTCCGCCGTGTGTTCACCGGCGTGGGCACGTATGTGGGCATTCATGGGGCGGACCAGCTCCCTGTGTGGGTGCGGAAGTTTGAGCCGAAGCCTATCCGTGTGTTTCTGCAAAGCGGCACGGGGGACAACAATCTGTACTGCGGTGACTGGTGGATGGCGAACCAGATGATGGAGCGCAGTCTCTCCTGGGCGGGCTATGAGGTGAACCACGCGTGGGGAGAGGGCGGCCACAACGGCAAGCACGCCACTCAAATTTTCCCCGAGGTGCTGCGCTGGCTGTGGAAGGACTGGCAGACGAGCATGGAGGTGAAGGCGAATGTGAAGGGCGAGGGGAAGTGGCGCGGTAATGAGATGGTGGGCGCGGGCGAATGGCAGGAGACGGACATCAAGGCAGGGCCTTTTCTGGATGTGACGGCGGATGGCGTGGTGAAGGCCACGGACAAGGCCAACGCGCGTACGGTGAATCACCAGGGTGTGGCGTTTGACCAGATCCAGGGCTTGAGCGCCCCGTATTTTTCCACGCTGACGCCGGACCAGACGCAGCTCTACACGATCATGCCGGGTGCCAGCCACATTCTTGCCGTCAAGGTGACGCCGGAGGGAAAGACGAGCCTGCCGCAGTTGTTTGTGCAGCTGGAGTCGAAGGCAGAGGCGCGCACCGGCCCGCAGATGCAGAGCGCCTCCGGGCTGTGCGTGGACACGAATGGCTGGCTGTATGTGGCCACGGACCTTGGCATCCAGGTGTGCGACCAGGCGGGCCGGGTGAACTTCATCATTCCCACGCCGGAGCGGCCCTATGACGTGTGCTTTGGCGGCAAGGATCTGAACGAGCTGCACATCACCAGCGGGGTCAAAATCTACAAGCGTGCCACGAAGGCCAGGGGCATGGCCCCTGGGCAGCCGCCGGTGAAGCCTGCGGCACCGAAGCTGTGAGCGCGGGGTGTGAGGAGGGGCTGATGAGGCGCTGTTTTCACGCAGCCTGCCCGCATTTCGAAGGGCGGGCCTGGAGGTGGTAATACTTTGATTTTGAAAAAAATGCGCGTGTGCCGTGGCGGTGGCTGCCACATGAGTTTTCTTTGATGCGGCGCGCGGTTGGTGTTATCTAAGGGTTCCCCAACCCCTGGCCTTTGCTCCCGATGCTCTGGCCGCCAAAAAACCCAACCTATAATGAGGCTTGAGTCTTCTCTCCGGCAGCGTCGTCGTTTTTCCATTTCCAACCTCCTTTCCCCCCGCGTCCGCCGTGTGGCAGGCTTTGGCCTGCTGGCGTTGATGGCCTGTGGTGGGATGGGTGCGTCGCACGCGGCGGATGCCACCTGGAAACCTTCCACCGGGACGTTGAACTGGGGTGATGGGGTGAACTGGCTCTCGGGCTCGGCACCGGGGGCCACGAACAGCCTCGTCAATCCCGACACGGCCACCTTCAACAGCAGCGTGGCGGGAACACTCATCACGATTGATCTGAACCGGAACCTCCGGAACATCACCTTTGCCGCAGGGGCGGCCGGGGCGATCACGTTCGGCAGCGCGGGGGTGAACCAGGGGAACGCGCTGCTGCTGAGCAGCGGCGGCACGCTGCTGACGTCCTCCACCACGACCTCCGCGGTCACGGTGAACGCGCCGCTCATCATCCAGGCCACCAGCGGCACGGGGAATGGCAGCTACACCTTCACGAACAACTCCGGCCGCATCGTGAGCGGGTCGCTGGACACGAGCGACCCGAACACGTACAAAATTTTCCTCAATGGCAACATCTCCGGCGGCTCCACCACGGGGACCATCACGCTGAACTTCGGCGGCAACGCGGGCCACCGCAGCAATGACAATGTGGGCAACGAGGTGAACGGCGTCATCTCCAATGGCCTGGCTGGCGCGGTGGCGGTGAACGTGTCCACGCTGAACAACCAGAACGGCGCGTGGAAGTTCACCAACGCCAACAGCAGCTACACCGGCAGCACGACGCTGAGCCTGGGCACGCTCCTCTTCACCAGCATTGCCAACGCGGGGGAGAACAGCTCCCTCGGCGCGGGCAGCGCCATCCATATGGCCGGCGGCACGCACCTCAAGTATGTGGGCACCACCGACGGGGTGACCAACCGCACGATCACCGGCACCGGGGCTTTCTACAATCAGTCGAGCGGCACCACCCTGACGCTGAACGGATCTGTGAACACCGGCATCACCTTCCGTGGCGCTGGAAATTTCAACATCACCAGCCTGATCGCGGGCGGCAGCGGCTTCTCCCGTACGGATGGCGGCACGGTCCTTTTCTCCAACAATGGGAACACCTTCCTGGGCAACATCTCCATGTCCGACGGGGCGTTTCGCGGGGCCACGCTGTTCGACGCGGGGGTCAGCTCCGCCTTTGGCGCGGGCTCCACCATCGGCTTTGGCCAGAACAGCGGCACCGTGGGCCGCCTGGAGTACACCGGCACCAGCACCAGCACCAACCGGCAGGTCATCTTGAACAACGCCAGCGGCGCGGCCATCACCGGTCGCGGGGTCATTGATGTGACCACGGCGGGGGAGACGCTGACCCTGACCGGCGGTGTGCGCGCCAACATCTCCTCCGCCACGAATGTCGGGGAGCTGACGCTGCGCGGCGCGGGCAACGGGGAGGTGCTGGGCCAGATCGGCGGGACCCCCGGGAACTCTTCCGCCATCACGGCGATCAAGCTGGTGAAGGACGGCACCGGCACCTGGACGCTCTTCTCCGCGAACACCCACGCCCGTGAGACCACCGTCAACGCGGGTGTATTGAACATCCGCCACAACAACGCGCTGGGGCTGGCGATGTCGAACGAGGCCACCTCCACCGCCGCAGGCGCGGGCACCATCGTGGCGAACAACGGCACCCTGCAGCTGCAGGGTGGGATCACCGTGCTGGAGGAGCAGCTGACGCTTTCCGGTGGGGGTGCCTCCGGCCAGACCGGCGCGCTGGTCAATGTCAGCGAGACGAATGAATTTGCGGGGACGATCATCCTGGCGGCCAATGCCACGATCTCCTCTGACGCGGGACGGCTGAACCTGACGTCCTTCACGGCGCTGAATGGCTCCGCCGCCGGCCGTGTGCTGACCCTGGGCGGCGCGGGGGTGGGCAGCATCGACGCGGGGCTGGGATCCAACATTTCCAACCTCATCAAGAATGGTGAGGGCATCTGGACGCTGTTGGGCAACAGCACACACAGCGGCACGACCACTGTGAACGCGGGCACGCTGAATGTGATGGGTGCTTTTGCGGGCACGGGGCTGACCACGGTGGCCAATGGCGGCACCCTGGCAGGCACGGGGCCGCTGGATGGCGCTGTCACGGTGGCCAATGGCGGCACGCTCAGCGTGGGGGATGCGGAG
Organism: uncultured Prosthecobacter sp.; assembly: GCA_964588755.1. GTDB lineage: Bacteria > Verrucomicrobiota > Verrucomicrobiia > Verrucomicrobiales > Verrucomicrobiaceae > Prosthecobacter. Next base: position 9,543 of record CAZPSQ010000101.1, read on the forward strand.
ATCGCAGGCAGCACAGGCATGTTCACGGTGAACGGGAACCTCATCCTCAACAACAACAGCATTCTGCGCATGGACCTCGGCAGCAGCAGCGACCTGATCCTGGCGAATGGCGGCCAGTTCACGCTGGATGGTCTGCTCCTCATCGGCAAAGGCGCCGGCCTGACGACGACGACGGAGACCTACCAGATCATCGACTACCTAGGCACCCTCACTGACAACGGCCTCATGGTGGGCAAAATGGTGGGCTATGACGGTGTGCTCTCCCTGGATACCTTGAACAGGCAGGTGCACGTCACCCTCACCGCGCTGGCCGGCCAGTACTGGGACGGGGGCGACACCTCCGCCAACGGCACCGTGGATGGCGGCAGCGGCGTGTGGACGAATGCGGGCGGCAACTGGACGAACAGTGACGGCAGCACCAACACCACCTGGAATGACGCGGCGGACAAGGTGGCCTTCTTTGAAGGTGCCGCCGGTGGCACCGTGACTGTGGCGGACACTGTGACGGTGACGGGCCTGCAGTTTGGCAAGGACTACACGCTGGTCTCCGGCGGTGGCGGCATCCAGACCAGCACGGCGGCCACGGAGGTGCGCGTGATCCACGGCGTCACCGCCACGCTGGATGTGGGCATCCAGGGCAGCGGCGGCATCAACAAGACGGGGGAGGGCACGCTGGTCTTCACCGCTGCGGCAGGCACCAACACTTACTCGGGTGCGACGCTCGTCACCGAGGGCACCTTGAAGATCGGCAGCAACAACACCCTGCCCACCGGCACCGTGCTGACCGTGGGCACCAGCGGCCCGGCGGGCGGTACGGGCACCGTGGCCACGCTGGACCTGACGGATGCCAGCCAGCAGGTGGCCGGGTTCAACGTGGCCTCCAACTCCGCCACCACGCTCAACAGTCTGGTGACGATCGGCGCGGGGCAGACGCTCAGGGTCACGGGCAACGCAGGGCTGAAGATCGGCATTCCCAACACACTGCAAACGCGCACACAGGCCGTCTTCACCGGCGGCGGCGCGCTTGTGGTGGACAATGTGCTGGCGAATTTTGAGGCTGGCATGGCCACCACCAACACCCTGGTGCCGGGCGTGACCATTGGGGACACGGATGCTGGCAACAACCGCAACGAGATCGTGGCGAACCTCTCCGGTCTTGGCTCCCTGACCGCGAATGTGAATGAGTTCCGCGTGGCGCACGGCCTCAATGCCACCACCACGCTGACGCTTTCCAACACGGCCAACAACATCACCGCCAACACGGTGAACGTGGGCAACAGCGCCAGCATGAACGGCGGCAGCGGCACCATGATCCTGGGGGAGGGGACCAACGTCATCACCGCGAACACGCTGAATGTGGGTGTTTCCAAAGGTGTGTCCACGGTGCGCTTCGCCAGCACGGCGGCGGGCGCGGGCACCCTGGTCATGACGGGCAAGACGCCCGGCACAGGCATCGACATCACCCTGGGGGCGACCCTTGGCACCTCCACCGGCGCCTCCCCCGGCGGCACGCTGGACCTGCGCGGCCACATTGCCCACATCACCGCGGATGATGTCGTGCTCGGGAACCGCAATGCGAACAACAACGGCGGCGCCAACGGCACCATTTACTTTGACGGCGGCACCTTCACCGCGCGCACCTTGGACCTGGGCCGCCTCAGCGGCAACGGCGGCACGGCCGACACCTTCACCGCCACCCGGGGCGCGGGCACCATCATCGTCAGCGCAGGCACCTTCACGGTGAGCGAGGGCGGCAGCTTCGTCATGGGGACCTACAGCAACACCAATGGCTTTGGCAGCGTGACAGGGACCCTCACGATCAGCGGCGGCACGTTCATCACGAATGTGGACATCCTGGAGGGCGGGGGAGCCCAGTCCACCACGACGAACACCGTCACCACCATCAACCTCACCGGCGGCACGCTGGACATGACGGGCAAAAACATCGGCAACGCCACCAACACCATCAACAATGTGAACCTCCAGGCCGGTGTGCTGAAAGACGTGGGCCAGATCAACGGCGGCGGCGACATCAGCAAGACGGGCACAGGCACCCTCGTCATCCAGGGGGACAGCGGCTACACCGGCGCCACCACCGTGGCCGCAGGCACCCTGCTGGTGAGCAACGACCCCAACGGCACCGGCTCCGCCACCGGCACGAACAACGTGGCGGTGAACGGCACCGCCACCCTGGGCGGCAACGGCCGCATCGCCGGCAGTGTGGCCCTGGCCTCCGGCACGACCCTGGCCCCGGGCGGGAATGCCACCAGCATTGCTGGCAATGTCTCCGGTGTCAGCACGGACACGGGCACCGTCCACATTCTGGGGGACCTCAGCGTGGCCTCCGGCGCCACGCTGGCGCTGAACCTGAAGACCTCCGGGAGCCACGGGCTGACCGCCGACTTTGACCCTGTGACCCACCGGCTGACCAATGTCTCCGGCACCTCCACCGACGGCGGGAACGACCGTGTCGTGGTCTCCGGCGTGTTCAGCCTGGATGCGGCCTCCACCATTGCCGTGACCCTCGGCAGCGGCGCCGCGCTGGGCTTTCAGGACACCTTTGACCTGCTGGACTGGAGCGAGCTGACGAACCCAGGCTTCGCCATTCCCACGGCCTATTACGACGACGGGGACGGTCTGCGCACGGGGCGCGGGCTTGACAACGCGGACTACTTCCTGCACCTCCCGGACCTCAGCGCCTACCACCCGGACTGGGTGTGGGACGTCTCCCTGTTCGGCACCACAGGCGTGATCGCCATCGTGCCGGAGCCGGGCCGCGCCGTGCTGGTGCTGCTGGGGGTGGCGGGCCTCATGCTGCGCCGCAGGCGGAGCAAGTAGCCTTGTTTCCTGACGGGGTGGGGAAATGCCCCGTCACTCCCCGACCACGTCTCATGTCTTTGAGATCCAGAGCCGGGAGCTTGCGCGGCGAGCTGCGCTGAAGCGGGCGCGTGATGGTCGAGGGCGAGGACGATGCGCGGAAGCTGGAGCTGCGGGCGCTCACCGGCCTTGTGCGGCTGCGACGCGCTCGCTCAGCCAGTGCATGAGCTGCGCTTTCTCATACTCGGTGAGCTTCTCCAGGCCGAGGCCGTGGGTGCCGTTGGAGCCGTCGCTCCTGGCCCACGTGATCAGTGCCTTCTGCTCCCAGTGGGTCAGCTTCAGCACGCCGGTGGTCACCTGCGTGGGCGCGGGCATCAGCTGTGCCAGCGGGCCGTTGCGCCCCACGGTGGGTTCTGGCGCAGGCTCCCGCTCCCTGGGGGCGGCCCTGCCTCCACCCTGGCGCGGCGGATTGACCTTCATGCCGGGCTGTAAATAGTGGTTGGGGTCCACAATGTTCGTCAGCATCTCCATGTTCACACCCCGGGAGTGGGAGAACTGCATCTGCTGCGCGTTGATGGCCTGGATGCGCACATTGTGGTACGTCACCCCGCTGAAGGTGCGCAGCTCTGCCAGAAACGCCCCCGCCTGGAGCTGATAGGCCCAATACGGCGCCAGCACCTCCAGCCCACGCGCTGTCTCCGGCGCTGCCAGGGTGGCAAAGGCCAGGGTGAATCCGCTAATAACCGAGAGTAAGCGATTCGTCTTCATGGGGGCATTGTGATCGTCTGAACAGTGTTAGTCAAGAGTTCGTAAACAGATTCTCGCCCCCCTTGGGCGCTTTCCTGTGCAGCTTCTGCCGAGGGGACTCATTCGTCCGGGGGCAGCACATCACACGTGATGAACATTGCCTGCAGCACATCCTCCATGATAAACTCCGTGCTGCCCGTGGGCCGCCAGAGATGAACCAGCTGTGTGTGGCCGTCGAGGATGTTGAGGTCGGTCGTCAGCCGGGCGCGGTGGGTGTCTGTGAGCACGAACTCGACGCGGCGGCCCAGGTCATCCATGAGGTGCTCCTGTCGTGGCAGGGGCGGGGCGGTGTGGAACTCCGAGGCAAGTGTCAGATCGACGCAGACACCACCCACGCCCAGGTTTGGCTGCAGCTTGAGGCGGAGACCGCTGAAAAGGGGATCATGCCTGGGCAGCGATCCGCCCTGGCCATCCAGCGCCAGACCGCTGAGGATGGCCCCGTCATGCCCCTGCTGGGTGGTGATGCTGTCGCCGCTCCGGGTCTCGATGCGGGCGGTGTCCAGCGCTTGCACGGCGCCGGTCTTCACCGCGGCTAAAAGATATTTCAGGATGGCGTGGTGGTCATTGCGCGGCGCGGCCTGTGCCACCATGTGCCGCAGCAGCGGCCCCGGGCCCTGTAGAACTTGGGCGGTGAGGGCCACGGAGGGGCGGGTGCCTTTGCCCAAGGTGCATTGGGCAAAGGCTTTGACGAGGTCGAGGTTTTGCTGCGTGTTCCGCACTACAAGCATGCCTGTGGTGGGGGTGAAATGGACGCCTGCGCCCTCTGGAAAAGTGATGCCCTGGGCTTCGAGGATGCTCCGGGCTGTCTTCGGCGGCCTGGGGGCGGCTTTGGCATTGGCGTCTGGGGCAGGGGCAAAGGGGTCGGGGGGAGGAGCAGTCCCTGTGTCACCGTCTGACAGAGAGAGGAAATCCGGTGGCATCCGGTAGATGCGGGTGTGGAGCGGGCTGGCCTGTTCGCAGTAGAAAGGCGTCACCAGGACGGAGTGCTCTTCTACCGTGTATTTCGTCATGGCCAGCTCGGTCACATAGCGCAGAGCCTCTGACAGAGGCACATCTTCCAGGTTGAGCGTGATGGCCGCATTGCCTGGCTGATCACCCAGGCGTAGAGCGATGTTCACCCCTTTCTCACTCTCCACATCGGTGGAGGTGTCCAGCTCCCGGCTCTTGATCCTGAGGGTCTCAACGGCTTGCTCCAGTGAGACCCCCTCGAATTTCACCTCTGGAATGATCATCTTGTCCATCTTCTCCATGATGCGGGCCTTGGCCGCTTTTGCTTTGGTCAGTGGCCTGGGCTTCGGCCTCCGCACCTGCGGCACCACATGGGCCTGCAGAAAGGTGGCCCGCAGCATCTCCGGCCCGCCTTTGTCATTGCGACGGCGGGCAAGGTGGAGGGAGATCAGCTTCGTCGTGCCGCTGGCCATGGAGACCCTTGTGTCCGTGCGCAGCACTTGGAGCCCCACCCCGGGCACATCGTGGTCTTTGGGGGAGCCGATGACACGCAGGTGCTCGCGATGGCTGGCAGGCAAAGCGGGGTGCGTCTCGTGGAGGTAAACCAGGTCCACCATGCGCCCGTTGGCGCTCACGGTCGGCTCGATCTCCAGGGCCTCCCCAACGATCTGCCGCATGAAGTGAAGCTCCCGATCCGTGGGGGCTGGCGTGGTGTCGAAGTGCGTCAGCAGGCTGTGCTCAAGGCCCGACTCACGCCGGGTGCGGACACCGCTCCTGCCCTCGAAAAACGCGGAGCTTAGCAGCCAGGCCTCGCGGCGTGCGACGGCTGCCTCCACGGCAGCCAGCAAGGCCGAGTCATCGGCATTCTCTGCGGCGGTGCCCTGCCGCATGAGCGGTCGCAGCAGCGTGGCGGGCACCTGAAAGGCATGCAGGGTGAGGGCCACATTGTGGGGTGCCTTGCCCCAGGCGTGGTCCACCAGCGCGGCCACGCCTTCGATGAACTCCGGCGTGTTTACCACCTCCAACCTGCCGTCGCCATAATCCAGGGACATCCCTTTGGGAAGCGTGCGCCGGCCTGTCATCAGCTCTTTCGGAAGGAAAGTTTCCGCCAGTCCATCCGGCATCTCAAAGGCCACCGCACGCATGCCTGCTGGCAGCTTTTCCTGCGCGATGTCCGTCACCGCGACCACTCCCGTTGGCGATTTTATCCGGCGCACATGGCCGGTGAGAAAGGCGGCCTGCAGGATGTCCTTCCCCTCGGCTTTCTCCCTGCCTGTGGGCTTTGTGATGCCAATGAGCTTGGTGCTGCCGTTCGGCATGCTGATCGCTGCCTGGAAGCTCGCCTTTCGCATGCCTGGGGCAGGTTGTCTCCCTCCGGTGCTGTTCAGTTCAGGGGGCTCAGGCCCGAGGTGCAGGGAAACGGTGCCCGCCAGCTTTTTGTCATCCGGGTCGAACAGGGCTTCAAGCTCCAGCTTCATGCCGTCCTGGCGAATCCAAGATGGGCGGAGTTCCAGCGGCTCAGCATCCGCAGATGGCTCCGGGGCGGGTGGCGTGGGCGCTGGTGTGGCTTTGGCCTTGGCTGCTGCGGCCGTTGATCGCAAGGACTCCGTCACGGGGCGCTCCAGCACGGCCTCCGCCTTGGCGCGCACTCCAGATGTCGCTTCCAAAAACATCTCGCCAACAACCTGCACGCGCCCGTCAGTCTTGGAGGCTTCGGCAAGCAGCATGTCGAGCTGCGGCGTCGCATCCACATGGCTGGAGGCCGCCGCATTCGCCTCACGAATGACCTCGCCCGGCCCTTCCACCAGGGTGAGGGTGAACGAGAGCGTGGGAGTGCGGCCATCCCAATGGATGCTGTCAATGAAAGCCTCCGTCAGATCATGCGCCTCCGCTGTGTTGTGCACGGTGAGATCCTGCGTCACCGGATCAAAAAACGCGCTGGCTCCGGGCGGAAACAGCACGCCAGTTTCTTCTAGAATTTCCCGCGATGACTTGAACTCCGGCTCCTCTGACAACAGCGGGTTCTTGGGGCAAGCCTTGGCAAACGGATCCGCAGGGACCGGGTTGGAAGAAGCAGGACTGGCTGCGCCAATCAAATTGAAGGGCAGCTTGAAGACCTTCGTCGTCATCTCCGGCCTGGCTTCTGCCGAAAGCAGTGTGTAGCAGGCGAAGCAGGCAATAAGCAAAGGCGTGCAGAAGTTCCGAAGCATGTCGGAAGCCTAAGAAAAAGGGGTGGGGAATGTCGAGCATGGAATGCAGCCGCTGGTGGCCCGCAAGAAATAGGCCTCATGGGCCGGATAGGCCCAACAGGCCCCATGCGACCTATCCTGGCCTATAGGCCTCTATTCTGGTCTCCCTGCGCCTCCGACCACCCCGCAAAAAAGCCGACGAGGATCACTCGTCGGCTTGGAGGCAGGGTGGTATTGAAAGCTTTACAGCGTCTGGTGCACGCGGCCCAGGGCCATGAGGATGTAGCTGGTGACCAGCACGGGGTCGCTTTCCATCCAGCGGGCTTCGCTGTTGGCCCAGGAGCCGTCGCCTTTCTGGATGCCCAGCAGCTTGGCGGTGAGGTCGGCGCGCCAGTCGATGGTGCGGCCGTCCTTGGTCTTGATATAGTCGATCTTGGCGATGCTGAGCGCCTTGCTCATGGTGTGGTAGTAGTAGTAGAGGCCGGAGGCGCCCATGCCGGGGTTTTCATCCACATCGAAGTGGTTTTGCAGCCACTGGATCACCGCCTTCACGCGGGCGTCGTCCTTGTCCAGACCGGCGTAGATGAAGCTGAGGAGGCCGGCGTAGCTGATGCTGCCGTAGGAGCGCAGGGCCTCGCTGCCGTCCGGGTTGGTGGCCTTGGGGCCGCGTGTCTCCACGGGGTTGTAGATGAAGCCGCCTGCGTCGTCGGGGTCTTTGCTGACCCAGGGGGCTTTGTTGGTTTCGGGGCGGTGCTGGCAGCGCTGGCTGAAGTCGATG
>CAZPSQ010000102.1:0-17052 GCA_964588755.1 uncultured Prosthecobacter sp.
GATCTGGTTGAGCTGGTGGAGGCTTTCGATGGGGTCGTAGAAGAACTTCAGCAGCAGGAGGAAGGCGGTGAGGTCCCCGGCCTTCAGCGTGCCCTGCATGAGCTGGCGCGCGCCCACCCACAGCACAATGACCATGCCGATGCTGGTGAGGAAGTGCATGCCGGGGCGGTAGACGGCCCACACGCGCATCACGTGCAGCGTGGCATTGCGCAGCGCGCCACTGGCGCGGTTGAAGCGCGCGTGCTCCTCCCGCTCCATGGCGTAGGCCTTGATCTGGCGCATGCCGGAGACGTTGTCCTGAAGCAGGGAGTTCATGGCGCTGCTGGCCTTGCGCACCTTGCGGTGGCGGTCGCGGGAGGTCTTGGTGTAGGCGATGGCCCCGGCCATGAGGAAGGGCAGGGGAATGAGCGCGTAGAGCGTCAATGTGACGTTGGCCTGAAACATGAAGACACCCACCACCAGGATCTGCAGCACGGAGACGAGGCCCTGCTCGATGCCATCAATGAGCACGCGCTCCACAGAGGGAATGTCCTCCGCCACCATGGTCATGATGTCGCCGGAGGGGCGGTTGTCGAACCAGCGCAGGGGCAGGGTCTGGAGGCGCTGGTAGATGTCACTGCGCAGATCGTAGATGACCTTCTGCTCAAAGGTGTTGTTGAGCTGGATGCGCAGCGAGTTGAAAAAATGCTGGGCAAAGTAGGCGGCCAGGGCGGCCAGGGCCAGGGGCGTGATGCGGTCCCACTGGCCGTTGGGCACCACGACATCGAGCATTTCCCGGGTAACATGCGGAAAGACAATGACCATGAGGGTGCCGGTGATGGCGCAAAAAATCTGCGCCCCACCCAGGTAAGGGTAGCGGCGCAGGTAGGAGAAGACGCGAAAGATGGTTTTCAAATCAAATACAGATCAAATGAGTGGACGGAGGCTTGATGCCTGCCGGTTAGCAGCTATCTAACATACGCCGCACGGCAACCAGCAACCCATGAAATACCACCTGGCACGAGGCGAAGAGCAGCTCGGCACCTTTTCCGACCTGGAAGTAAGCGCGGGCATGCGTGACGGGCGTTTCAAGCCCACGGACCTTTGCTGGACGGAGGGGATGCCGGAGTGGCAGACGCTGGCTGAGCATCTGAAGGAGCTGACCGGTGATGATTTTGAGGCCCGCTCCGAAGTGGCAGCTTTGCGGGAGGAGGTGCGGCGCGACCATGAGCAGCCTGCGACGTCACCTCTGGCGCCCCGGGCGTCGCGGCTGGTGGCAAAGGTCATCGACATGGCGATGTTCGCCATTCCATCGGTGATCTTTTGGACGACGCTGATGGAGGCGCCGCTGGAGTCGATCATGAATGACGCCCAGGCCAATCCGGAGGGCTTTCTCAAGACGATGCAGGAGCAGATGCAGAAGATGCAGGATTCCGGCAACGTCACGGTCTCGCTCATGAGCGGGTTCATGAATCTTCTCATGGTCATCAATCTGGTCATGCTGACCATGCGGGGGCAGACCGTGGGCAAGCTGCTGCTCCGGGTGCAGATTGTGCGTGCCGCCGATGGCACGCGTGCAGGGTTCGTCCGGGCTGTGCTGCTGCGTGCCGTGCTGTTCCCCTTCATCGTTTTCCTCATGCAGCTCCATCCGCTGGCGCAATTGCTGCTGCTGGTGGACGTGCTGCTGATCTTCCGCGAGGACCGCCGCTGTCTGCATGACCTTGTGGCGGACACGCGCGTGATCAAAAGGGTTTAGGCGGTGCCTCAGTTTTTCCCAGCCGGACTTTGGAAGCATGCGGTGAATGTCAGGCCAGCAGGGCGGGGAGGGGGCTTGCCGCCTCTTGATCGACACCTGTCAGGGCAAGGCGGGGCGCCGGGCGGCCTCGGGGGCGCTGCCTTGGATCTTGTTGATCTCCAGGCTGCTTTCTTTTTGCTGGCGGGACTGGAGCTTGGCGCGCTCGCGGAAGGGGTGGGTCACGCCCATCACAAAGCAGGTCACGTCAGCCACCAGGATGGCCATGGCGATGAGGATTCCATATTTCTTGAGTGATTCGTCGATAACCTTGTTCTTGTTCACCGAAAACTTTTCCGATTTCGAGAACATGGACTGAAACAGGCGACGCCAGCCGCGGGGCTCGCGGGCGACGCTGAAAGACCAGATGAACAAAGCGGTCAGGATGACGCAGGCGATTTGATACTGAATGGGAATCTCGCGCATGAGGCCAGTTGGGGAAAGGTCGTCGTCTGTTTAAACGACGACCTATAAAGCTCCAAGTCGGGTGTGCAAATGAGGATTTGTCACGAGGCCGTGAATCGCAGGGCTTACGTATGAACAAGGTCAAGGAGTTCGGAACGGAAGGCGGGGTCGAGGGCAGCACGGCGGCGTTTGCGCCGCAGGCTCAGTTTGCTGGAATGTCCCCGCAGGGTTTTCATCGCCAGCTCGCGCAGCAGGGAGAAGTTATGGGCGGCTGTTTTGTCGCGCACCTGGCAGTGATCCTCGCCAAAGGTCACGTCCAGCACCCAGTGGCAGCGGTTTTCCACGCTCCAATGGCCACGCACCAGCGTGGCGAAGCGTTCGACGTCCTCTTTGAAGCTGCACAGGAAGTAGTGCTGCTCCACAAGCGGTGGCCCGTCCCGGCCGCGCTGCACTTCCCGCCGCACCTTGCCCACGGCCTGCAGCCCCTCCCACTTCCAGCTCTTGGCGAAGCCTTCCAGGCTGCCTAAAAGCTGATGCTCGCGCCGCTCGCAGCGTCCATGAGAGAGCTCCAAAACCTCTTGATGCACCGCCCCAGGAGGCGGGGATGCAGGCAGCGCGGGCTGGCCCGGGACGGCTTCCTGCAGGGCCGGGGTGTCTCCAAAGAGGACCTCCACCGCAGCCAGCGCACCTTTCTGATTGGCTTTGAGCGCCAGCACATAGTCAGCCCCCGCCTCATGGATCTGCGCGGCAATGGCGGGCTGGGTGCCCATGGCGTCGATGGTGACAGTGGCGCCGCGCAGCTCCAGCGCGGCCAGCAGGCGTGGGATGGCCTCAATCTCGTTGCTCTTTTCCGCGCACAGGACCTGCCCCGCGCTCAGCGAGCATTCATCGACCCAGGCTCGCACCAAATGCACCAGATGCCGCCCTGACTCGGCGTCCTGGGTGCCACGCAGCGTCTTTCCGTCAATGGCGACATGCCTGCCCTGCAACGGTCCGCACCAGCCGCCCAGCAGCTCCAGCACGGCCTGTGGCCGCAGCATCATGAAGACGTTGCGGAACACATCATGGGAGGGCGCACCGTGCTCAAGGACCAGGAAGCCGCGCAGCCAGCCAAGCTGCGTCTGCGCGAAGTCCTCCATGTCGGTAAAGCTGTCGCCATCGCACAAAATGGAGCAGAAGGCGCATACCAGCACCTCATCAAGACGATGAAGGACTTTGCCGCTCTGACGGGTGTCTGGCATGCGGCCAAAGGCCTCGCTCAGACGGCGCATGACGCCAAGCTCTTCTTGACCAATAACAGCAGGTGAGGACGGAGCATTCGATTCCATCGTCAACCTCATCACCTCTTATGGAAATTTGTACAGCGGCTTCTTCAACAGCCGTGCCTTTTCCAAACCCCATACTTTCACTGCTCATTCATGCGTAAGCCCTGCGTGAATCGGCTTTCCGCCGGAGAGGCGGAGGCCGTGGCCGTTTTCGCGCCACCGTTGGATGCCAGATGCACCAGCATGTGGAAGGCGTCCTCCGGATCGATGCCGAGGATGGCGGCCACCTCGGGTGCTGTCAGTGGTGACGTGGCCGACGCCAGTGTGGCACTCACCTGGGCCAGCTGTTTCAGGAAGTCTGTGGCGGCTTTTTTGCCTGCCTCGACACCGGGCTGATGGTAGGCATTGATGTTCACCAGCGTGGCGTAGAACCCGACGGCGCGCTCAAACAAGCCCACCAGCAGGCCCAGGGTGAAGGCGCTGACTTCCTCAATGCTCAGGGTGATGCTTTCGCGGCCTTTGTCCGCCAATGCCTTGCGGGTGCCGCGCAGGAAGCCCTGCAGGTAGTCGCCGCTGGTGAAGCCAGGATCCACCTCCAGGGAGGCGGTGTCGCGCGCCTTGCGCACCTCGATGAAGGTGGCGAAGAAATTGTTCACCCCGTCGCGCAGTTGCTGCACATAGGCGTGCTGGTCCGTGCTGCCCTTGTTGCCATACACGGCGATGCCCTGGTTCACCACGGCGCCAGAGAGGTCGTGCTCCTTGCCCAAACTTTCCATGACGAGCTGCTGCAAATATTTGCTGAACAGCACCAGCCGGTCCTTGTAGGGCAGGACGACCATGTCCTTCAGGCCCTTGCCGCCTCCGGCGTGGTGCCACATGAGGGCCAGCAGCATGGCGGCGTTTTCGCGGGCCGGGCGGCTGCGGGTTTCGGCATCCATGGCGGCGGCGCCGGCCAGGAAGCTGCGGACATCCACACCCTGCAGCGCGGCGGCGATGGTGCCCACCGTGCTCATCACGCTGGTGCGGCCGCCCACCCAGTCCCACATGGGGAAACGGGCCAGCCAGCCCTGCTTGACCGCGTGCTTGTCCAGCTCGCTGTCCACACCGGTCACAGCCACCGCATGCTTTGCAAAGGCGAGGCCTGCCTTCTGATACGCGGCGGCGGCCTCCAGCATGCCATTGCGTGTTTCCTTGGTGCCGCCGGACTTGGAGATGACGAGCGTCAGCGTGGTGGCCAGCCCGCCGCCGATTTCGGCCAGCACACGGTCCATGCCGTCCGGATCTGTGTTGTCAAAGAACGAGATTGCCAGGGGCGGGGTCGTCGGCGTGATGGCCTGCGCGACAAGCTGAGGGCCCAGGGCGGAACCGCCGATGCCCACCACAAGCACGCGTGTGAACTTCTGTCCGCTGGCTGCCGTGATGGCGCCTGAATGCACATCTGCCGCAAACTTCAGCGCGGCCTCCAGGGTTTCGTCGATCTCCTTGTTTGTGGCCGCGTCGGGGGCCAGTTTCGAGTCGCGCAGCCAGTAGTGGCCCACCATGCGGTTTTCATCCGGGTTGGCGATGGCGCCTGCCTCCAGCTCCTTCATGGCCTGGAATGCGGTGTCGATCTTGTCCGACATCGAGGCGAAGAGGCCGTCGTCAAAATTCATCCGGCTGATGTCGATGGAAAATCCGAGGTTCGGATACGACACATAATACTTTTGAAAGCGGTCCCAGAGGCTCATGTCAGTGTGAGAGGTGTGTTGATGATTTTAGATGAACGTGCGTCTAGCGGCTGGGCACGCGTGAGGTTTCAAAAAGCACCGGCTGTGCCGTGCTGCAACCAGTTTGCCCGCTGTTGACGCAGGACTTTCTGCGCGCCAGTCTCCACCCATGAAATCCATCCTGCTGGCTGCTTTCGCCCTTCTTTTCACCATGACCGCCATCTCATCCGCCGCTGACGCGCCCTACCGCCATGTTGTCTTTTTCAAGTTCAAGGACAGCGCCAAACCGGAGGAGGTGAAAGGCATCGAGGATGCTTTCACCGCGCTGGCCAAAAAGATCGACACCGTGAAGGCCTTTGAGTGGGGGACGAACGTGAGTCCGGAGGGCCTCAATGATGGCTTCACCCACTGCTTCTTTGTCACTTTTGCGGACAAGGCAGGTCTGGAGGTGTACCTCCCGCACGCCGCGCACCAGGAGTTTGTCTCCAAGCTTAAACCGCTGCTCGACAAGGTTTGCGTGGTTGACTACGTGGCAAACTGATCCGAGCAGACGAACTGTTTTTTTAAACCCTCCTTCAGCGCCTCCCGCCTTGCATCGGCGGCAGAACGGCTACAGTCGGGGCGGACTCAGTTTTTCGCCTTCGCCATGCCTCTCCTTGATCCTTATGCCTTCCAGCTCGCCGGCTTTAGCGAGGATGATGTGCAGGAGATCCTGGCGGACCTGGAGTACCTCCACCGCAACTCCCGCTGGACCCACCGGCGCGACCAGATTGAGCGGATGATCGTGGAGTCGCCCGTCATCCTGCTGGATTTTTTGCGCAGCGTGAGCCCGGACATCGTCCGGAATGCCATGATTCCCCGCCGGGTCAAAGACGTTGTCCTCAAGCGGTGAAGTGGTGTCCGAGGGCGTTTGCCTGAAGATTCGCAGGTGTTCTGCGACATTTTGGCCCTGAAACGATGCTTCACATGTTTGAAGTTCTTGCTTGTGCGCTGACATCCGCCACATTCTGCCTCCCCCAACCCTCCGGTGCCAGCAGGCAGCGGGCGGTGTATTTCCCTCTCCCATGTTCAACTGGATCATCAAAAAAATCATCGGCACCAAGAATCAGCGCACGGTGCGCAAGCTTCAGCCTCTGGTGGCCGAGATCAACCGCGTCGAGGCGGGCCTGCAAGGCGAGCCTGAAGAGGCGCTGCGCGAGCGTACGAAGAAGTGGCAGGAGCAGTTCCGCGCCTTTCACACACCTCCGTTCCTCGGCGGGGTGGCCCTGCGCATCGCTGATGAGGAGGCGGTGAACGCCTGCCTGGAGCAGGTGGAGCAGTATTTCGCCGCGCTGAAGAAGCATTTCCCGGCGCTGGAGGATGACTACCTTGCCCAGGGCCGCTGGCGGACCGTCAGCTTTGACGAGAAAAAGTCCCGCATTGACCGCGCCCGTGAGGCCTGGAACGCCATCCAGCCGGAGTTTGATGCCATTGAGCAGAAGATGCTCAACAACATCCTCCCTGAGGTGTATGCTGTGGTGAAGAACGCCGCCCGCCGCCTGTGTGGCCGCGAAATGATCGTCAGCGACCAGCCGCTGACCTGGAACATGGTGCATTTCGACGTGCAGCTTGTGGGCGGCATTGCCCTGCACCGAGGCATGATCGCCGAAATGGCCACCGGGGAAGGCAAAACCCTGGTGGGAACGCTGCCTGTCTTCCTGAACGCGCTGACCGGACGTGGTGTCCACGTCATCACGGTGAACGACTACCTTGCCCGCCGTGACAGCGAGTGGATGGGCAACCTCTACAAATTCCTCGGTCTGACCGTTGGCTGCATCCAGAACGACCAGCCCAGCCACATCCGCCGGGAGCAGTACCAGACGGACATCACCTACGGCACCAACAGCGAGTTCGGCTTCGACTACCTGCGCGACAATGGCATGGCCTCCAGCAAGGAGCAGCAGGTGCAGCGCGGCCATTACTTCGCCATCGTGGACGAAGTGGACTCTGTCCTCATCGACGAGGCCCGCACCCCGCTCATCATCAGTGGTCCGGTCGTGGCCGCCGAAAGCACACACCAGTATGAGCGCTACAAGCCGCTGGTGGAGCAGCTGGTGCGCCGTCAAAACACCCTGTGCAACCGCTTCGTGACCGAGGCGAAGGAACTGGCGGAGAAGGGTGAGATGGACGCCGCTGGCAAAAAGTTTTTCCAGGTTCACATGGGCCAGCCGAAGAACCGTGCCCTCATGCGCGCGATGGAGGACCCCGCGCTGCGCCGCGCCATGGAGAAGGCCGAGCTTTCCCTCTACGCCGACACGCAGAAGGTGGAGTTCTTCAAGCTGAAGGAGGAGATGTACTACTTCATCGAGGAGAAGAGCCATGACGCCGACCTCACCGAGATGGGGCGGAACTTCCTCAATCCCGACGAGCCGGACGCCTTCGTGCTGCCGGACATCGCCACGGTTTACTCCGAGATCGACGGTGACAAGACGCTGACCGAAGACGCCCGCCAGCGTAAAAAGAACGAGATGCAGGACCGCCTGTCCCACCAGGGGCAGCGCATCCACCAGATCAGCCAGCTTTTGCGCGCCTACTGTCTGTATGAGAAGGACGAGGAATACGTGGTCGAGGACAACAAGGTCATCATTGTGGACGAGCAGACCGGCCGCAAGATGGCCGGACGCCGCTGGAGCGACGGCCTGCACCAGGCCGTGGAGGCCAAGGAGGGCGTGCAGATCGACGCCGAGACGCAGACCCTGGCCACGATCACCATTCAGAACTACTTCCGCCTGTATCAGAAGCTGGGCGGCATGACTGGCACGGCAGAGACGGATGCCTCCGAGTTCCACGACATCTACAACCTGGACGTGCTGACCATCCCGACGAACCGGCCGGTGAAGCGCAAGGACGACAACGACAGCATCTACAAGACGCGCCGCGAGAAGTTCGGCGCTGTGATTGAACTCATCAAAGAGCTCAATGCCAAAGGCCAGCCTGTGCTTGTCGGCACGGCCAGCGTGGAAGCTTCCGAAACGGTGAGCCGCATGCTGAAGCTGCAGAAGATCACCCACAACGTGCTCAATGCGAAGTACCACCGCCAGGAGGCGGAAATCGTCGCCCGTGCCGGACATCGCGGTGCTGTGACCATCTCCACCAACATGGCTGGCCGTGGCACGGACATCAAGCTTGGGGAAGGGGTGGCCGAGCTCGGCGGCCTCTTCGTCCTGGGCACGGAGCGCCATGAGTCCCGCCGTGTGGACCGCCAGCTGCGCGGTCGTAGCGCGCGCCAGGGCGACCCAGGCGCCAGCAAGTTCTTCCTGAGCTTTGAAGACCATCTCATGCGCAACTTTGGCGCTGCCGAACGCATGACGAAGATGATGGAGCGCTTCGGCATGAAGGAGGGGGAGGAGCTGCAGCACCCCTGGCTGAACCGCAGTGTGGAGACCGCGCAGAAGCGGGTGGAGCAGCGCAACTACGTCTGGCGCAAGCGCGTGCTGGAATACGATGACGTCATGAACCAGCAGCGCGAGGTTGTCTATGAATGGCGCAATGACGTGCTGACCAGCAACGACACCCGCATCCTCATCAATGATGCCGTGGAAAAGGGCATCAGCGAGCGCCTGAGCGCCTTCGTGCCAAAAGAGAAGAGCGACGAGGAGCCTGACTATGAGAACCTCCTCCAGTGGGTGAACTCCACCTTCCCCATCGGCCTGCGCGAGTTTGACGATGCCTTCAAGGCGCTGAGCTTTGAGGAGAAGTCCGCCTGGCTGAAGGAGAAGATCCTCGGTGCTTACGAGGTGAAGGTGGGCAATGCCAACCCCACCGCGCTGCAGGAGATCGAGAAGATGATCCTGCTCAATGCCATTGACCGCCTCTGGCAGGAGCATCTCTTTGCCCTGGACGCGCTGAAGGAAGGCGTGAGCCTGCGCACCTATGGCCAGAAGGACCCGATCATTGAGTTCAAGCAGGAGGCGTTCACCATCTTTGCCGAACTGATGAACAACATCAACGGGGAGGTCCTTGGCAACCTCTTCCGCAGCACCCAGCAGCTGGCCGCGTTCGAGCACTTCCTGGCCCAGCTGGCCCTCCAGCAGAGCGGTGCCCCCATGCAGCAGGTGCAGGAGGAGGAGGGAGAAGACCAGCCCGCCCCGGCTGATCCTGCCAAAGACGGTCCGCGTCTCATCCTTCCCAGCTCCGTCGCCCGTCCTGCGCCCAGGCCGGCTGCCAGCGTGGGCCGCAACGACCCATGTCCTTGTGGGAGCGGCAAAAAGTTCAAGCAGTGCTGCGGCCGCATCGCATGAGGCAGGCAGGCTGAGAGCGCCCCCGGGTTCCATCAATGACTCCTCACGCGCCCTGCCTTCACCGGCAGGGCGCTCACGTTTGATCCCATGAGCATCTTCACCGTCTCCGGCATGACGCGCGGCAGCTGGCTTACCCTTGCCGGGCTGATGATCCTGCCCACCTGGGCCATCTACCGGCTGCCGCTCAATGGGTGGTGGCTTTACGGCACTCTCGGCGTTCTTTCCGCCTCCACCTATCTGGCCTACGCCCTGGACAAACGGCGCGCCCAGACCAAGGCCTGGCGCATCCCCGAACTGCATCTACACGCCCTGGAGCTCATGGGCGGCTGGCCGGGCGCCTGGGTGGCCCAGAGACATCTGCGGCACAAGTCGTCGAAGATTGGCTATCAGGTGGTGTTCTGGGGGATCATCGCGGTCTATCAGATCCTGGCCCTGGATTCCCTGCTGGGCTGGCCCATGGTCCAGGCCGCGCTGCCGTGAGCCGTCCTCGTCTCAGCGCCGCAAGTGCTTCCCAAAAAATGCCTCACACGCGGCGAGGCAGGCATCGAAGCTCTTCTGCTGGCCCAGGAAGCTGTGCGGAGCCTGTGGGATGATGACGAGATCCGTGGGGATGCCCAGTCTGGCCAGGTCGGCGCGCATCTCGTCAGCATGGGTGCTGGGGTCGTCCAGCTCCCCGGCCATGAAGGCCAGGGGAGGGTCTTTTTTGTCCAGATGATGACGCGGGGAAGCCTGGGCATAAACTTGGGGCGACTCCGCCTGCGGGGAGCCGAGGAAGACGCGATAGAAGGGATCGTCCGCCTTGCTGCTCAACTCGCCGATGCGCGGGCTTTCCAGATCACTCTGCGCGCCCATGGCCAGCCCGGCCTGCACGGTGCTGGAATGGTCCGCATGGCCGCCGGTGCCTTCCAGTTCCACCACTCCGCCACTGGTGGTCAGCAGCGCGGCCAGATGACCACCGGCAGACATGCCGGTGACGCCGATGGCATCCGCCTTGACGCCGTATTTCCCGGCATTGGCCCGCAGCCAGCGCACTGCCGCCTTGCAGTCCTGCTCGGCGGCGGGGAACTTTGCCTCGCCACTGAGGCGGTAGCTGATGGTCACGCCCACGTAGCCTTTGGCGGCCAGCGCCTGTGCGAGGCTGCCCATGGAATCCCGGCTCCCCTTGGACCACCCACCACCATGGATGCAGATGATGGCTGGCAACGGCTGTGTGCGGGCCTTTGGCCGGTAAAGGTCCAGCTGCAGCCCGCGCTCCCCATAACGCGCGTAGACGAGGTCCGGGTGCGCCTCCACTGCGGCAGTGACTTCGGCGGGGAGCTTGGTCGGGGCTGGTTTGGTCGTCGGCTGCTGGGCGCAGGCTGTCGTGACAGTGGCGAGGAGGACGAAAAGCAGAGCGGAGGGGCGCATGATGTGAAAGGTGTGAAGAGAAACAAGATTTGGGCGGGCGCCTTTCATCGACTTCGATAAAGACCTGGAAGGAGCCGCCTCTCGCGGACTGTTTATAAGACAGTCTCCAAGACTCTTCCCATGAACAGCCTGCCTCACGTTCTGCTCGTTACCGCCATGCTGCTGACATGCGGCGCTCCGCGTGCCCAGGAGCCAGCCGCCTCAGACACCACACTGGTCATTCTGGACCAGGCCGGCTCCGACATCTTCCCCACCTCCTGGCTGACGCCCCGCATCAACGCGAAAGCGGAAACGCTGACGGCGGAGCAGCGGCCGCGTTCCCTGGGGCTGATGCGGCAGGCGCTGGTCAAATACCCGGCAGCGGTGCTGAAGGAAAATCTGCGCAAGGTGCATGTGCTCGGCCGCCTGGAGTACAGCGGCGTCTCCACGGGCGGCACCAATTCCCGCACTGTGGTCTATGTCGTCAACAACGGCCTGAAGCAGTATTCGGACCGTGCCATTGAAGGCATCTTCCATGCGGAGTTTTCCAGCATTCTGCTGCGCAATCACCCGCACCTGCTGGACAAGGCCCGATGGCAGCAGATCAACCCGCCCGGTTTCAAGTATCTTGGCACCGGCGGGGTGAATGCCATCAGGCAGCAGAAAGCCTCCCAGCGCCTGGATGCTGTGATGCATGAGGAGGGCTTCCTGCACCAGTACGCCAAGGCGGACATGGAGGATGACTTCAATTCTGTGGCCGCGCGCCTTCTTGTGGGTGATGCGGTGCTCTGGAGCCTGATGGAGCAGCACCCCAAACTCCAGGCCAAGGCCGCGCTGGTGATGGATTTTTACCATAAGCTGGACCCCGCCTTCACACGCGAGCGTTTTCGGTCCTTCCGGCAGGCTGAACAAAACGAGCCAGCAGCCAGCCGCATCATGCCCGGGGACACGAAAAAGAACAAATCATGAAGACCCGACGCGGACGGCCGCTGAAGCAAGTCCAGGCCCAGGCCTGTCCGAATGCAATGAAGTTTTTGCCCGCATCCATGGCGAGGACGTGTTCATTGAGACGATGGAATCCCAGGTGGCTGTTTGACCGGACTCCTGTCCACCTCCAGATTCATTGGCCAACCTCCCATGACTTTCGACTCACACACCGGCCTCCTCATTCTTCCGGAGATCGGAGCTTTCCTTTCGCCGTCCTTGCAGCGTGCGCAGTTTTTGCAAAGCCCCGCCTACGCTGAGGCTCAGGTGCTGGTGCAGAATGAGCCGTGGTGCAGCTATGGCCTGCCTTTGATCAAGCTGGAAGGCACGGAGCTGTCACTCACGTTCCAGTTTCAGGGCGAGCATCTGCACTCCCTCCGCCTCGCCCACATGGCACCGCAGTTTGGCAACGGATGGAAGGGCAGGTCGGAGGAGCTGGAGCTGCGGCGCAAAGCTTTCCATGAGGAGTGGCTGACGAAGGACCTCGGAGTCCCTTTGGGACGACATGCGTGGGGGGAGGTCTCGTCCATCCATGATGCCAAGGCCGGCATGGCCTTTATCATGATCAGCTATGGCGGGACGGCCGTGGGGGAGTGAGTCTTCTGCCCCATGCATTGAGGTTGAAAGAGCCGTGAGAGGCGGTAACAAACGAGCTTCCTTTCGCCTGGATGCGCAGTGCATCAGGCGGGACGGCCAGCTTTTGTCATCTCATTCATCCACTCGTTTTCTTTTTCGTTCATGAAGACCATCACCGTTTCCGCCCAGAAGGATTTTCTGGAGCGTCTGGCCTCAGTCCCCACCCTCAAGGCCTTGTCACAGTTGATCTGGAACGGGCTGGATGCCGGGTCTGACCGGGTGCAGGTGGCGCTGGAGCAAAACGAGCTTTCAGGGCTGGAGCGCATCCGCGTGCGGGACGGGGGCATTGGCATCAACCATGGGCATGTGGAGGTGCTGTTCGGGCATCTGGGCAACTCATGGAAAAAAGCCGAGCGGGTGTTCAGGGGGCGCTCTCTGCACGGGGCCAATGGGGAAGGGCGCTTCAAGGCCTTCGCGCTTGGCAGTCAGGTGGAGTGGAACACACGTTATGCGGACAGTTCCGGTCGCGTGCAACAGTATCAGATCACGGCCCGGGCGGACTCCATTGACAGGCCGTCTGTCACCGAACCCGTGCCGGCGGACGGGCAGGAACCCGGGACTGAGGTGGTGATTTCCGAGATCGAAAAGAGCCACGGTGCCTTGCTGGCTGACAATGCCACAGATGAACTGGCCAGACACTTTGCGGCCTACCTGACGAAGTATCCCCAGGTGATCATTGAGCTCAATGGCCGCCTGGTGGACCCGGTGTCGCTACAGAAGCGGACAGCGGTCCTCAAGCTGGATGAGGTGGATCTCGGCAACGGCAGCAAGATCCCTGTGGAGATCACCCTCATCGAGTGGGCCACGCCGATGAAGCGGCTTTTGCATTTGTGCGATGCGCAGGGCGTCACTTTCCATGAGATCGACGCCGGTTCCCAGATCAAGGCGCCCGGCTTCCAGTTCACAGCCTACCTGAAGACGGACCACTTCAAGGAGCTGGAGCGCCAGGGCCTGCTGGTGGTGGAGGATCTGCACCCTGAGGTGGATGCCATCCTGAAGGCATCACGCACTGCGATCAACGGCTATTTCAGCCAGCGCATGCAGGAGCTTCAAGTGCCAGCGGTGGATCAATGGAAAGCCCAAGGCATCTATCCCTACGAGGAGAAGGCGCGGCTCACATCTGCCGAGGAGACGGAGCGCCGGGTGTTTGACACCGTGGCGGTTCAGGTGGAGTCCAGCCTTCCGGACATCGAGGATTTGGCACCCAAATCCAAGCAGTTCATCTTTCAGCTCCTGGCACAGGCGATCCGCCGAGATCCTGAGTCGCTGAAGCAGGTGATGACAGACGTTCTCCCACTGAAGGCCAAAGAACGGGATGGACTGGCAAGGCTGCTGCAACAGCCTTGATCCATGATCGGAGCGGTCTGCTGCCTGCGAAGAGGTGGAAGCTGAACGAAGACGAGGGCTGCTGTGGTGAGATGCAGCCTGCCCAACCAAGTGTGCTGGTCTGATGAGAAAAGCCCACCCTGAAGGAGCGCAGGTTATGCGGGCAGATATTCATGCACCGCTTTCGCCGCGCGCGCATACGCCCCGCCGGAACCCAAGGTCGCCACCACGGCGGCCAGATCGGCCTGCAGATGGGCGCGTTTTTCAGTGCTGGTGAGCAGATCCACAGTGGCCTTGGCCAGCGTGTCGGAAGTGAGGGCACCCTGGACAAGCTCCTGCACCACCTCGCGCTTGGCCAGGATGTTGATGATCCCCAGGTGCTTGATTCGCACGACGAACTTGGCCGCCAGATAGGTGGGCCAGGCGACATTGTAGATCAGGGTGTAGGGCAGTCCAAAACAGGCCGCCTCCAACGTGGCGGTGCCGGAGGCGACCGCACCAGCCTCGGCGCGCTGCATGAGGTCATACACGGTGCCAGTCTCAATCCAGCGCTTGGCCTCAGGCATGCCGTGCTCGTCGGCCATGGTGCGCATGTGGCCTGCCAGGGTCTCGTTGGCGGCGGAGACGGCAAAACGCGCGTTTGGCACGGCGAGCTTGATGGCCTTTGCCGCGTCCATCATCAGGGGGAAGAGGCGGCGGACTTCGTTGAGGCGGCTGCCGGGAAACCAGCCGACCAGGCCGGGCTCGCGCTTCCAGTCGCGGCGCAGGGTGACCACGCGGTCCACCATGGGGTGGCCGCTGAACTCGGTGCGGAGGCCGCTCTTCTCGTAGAACTCCTTTTCGAAGGGGAAGATGCAGATCATGAGGTCCAGCACCTGGGCCATGATCTTGACGCGGCCTTTTTTCCAAGCCCACACCTGCGGGCTGATGTAGTAGAGGATGCGCCCCTTGTAGCCGCCCTGGCGCAGGGCCTTGGCGAGACGGAGGTTGAAACCCGGGTAGTCCACGAGGATGACGGCCTCCGGCTTCTGGCCGAGGATGGAGTCCAGCACGGCGTCCATCTTTTCCTTGAAGTAGCGGTACATTTTCAGCACCTCCCAGAGGCCGACGACGCCTGCGGTTTCGACCCAGTCCTCGATGCCCTCGCCAGCGGCCTCGCGCATCTTCGGACCGCCGAGGCCGATGACCTTCATGTCCGGCTCCAGCAGTTTCAGCTCGCGCAGGAGGCCCGCGCCATGGGTGTCGCCGCTCATCTCGCCTGCAATGATGAAGATGCGGTTCATGGCGTGGCGTCCGGGGCGTGGTTGTCATCCGCCGGGCGTGGCGTCGGGAGAATCATGGGCGCGAGACTAGCAACGATGGCCGCATGGTCAAACCGCATGTCGGGAAGAAGAGGCAGTCATGAGCGACAAAAACGAGAAGATTTGCATCTCTACAGACAAGGCTAACTTTGCTTAAGCATCCAGAGCATTTTGAGCCGTTGTTTGCTTGCGCAGCCGTCACGGCATGCAGATCGTACCGCATGTCAAAGCCGGACAACTCCATCGGAGATGCGTTTGTGGAAGCACTCGTCAAAATGCCCTTTTGGGTGACTTTTGGCGCTGGCCTTGTGTGTTATGCGGGGCTGGAATGGTGGCAGCGCTCTCTCGTGCCAGCCGGAGGCAGTCTGTTCTTTTTCGCCACCAGTGTGTACGCGCCCATGGCCCTGGTGTTTTTTGTGTCGCTGGCTGTCATTGGGTCCATGCACCGGGTGCGCCGTGCGAAGATGCTGGACCAGCAGACGGGGCTGGATTCGTTGCGGCATCTGCCGTGGAAAGATTTTGAGTTTCTCGTGGCCGAAATGTTTCGCCGGGATGGCCACGCCATAGACTACGGGTTCCATGAGGGTGCGGATGGAGGAGTAGACGTCGTTTTGAAGAAGGCTGGCCGGACCACTCTGGTGCAGTGCAAGCGGTGGAACAAAGGTGACGTGGGCGTGGCTGTCGTGCGGGAGATGTTTGGCATCCTGCATGATCGGAATGCGGATGAGGTGCTCATCGTCACCACCAGCAGCTTCACTCTGGATGCCAGACGATTTGCCAAGGGGAAGCCGATTTCTTTGATCGACGGGCCAAAGCTGTGGGAGCTGATCAAAACGGCGCAAAACGGCCACGTCCTATCGGAGTCCAAACGCCACGCAGAACCGATGACGGTGGTGGAGACGCCGCAAACGCGGCCTGCATCACCCGGAGCTTTGCAGTGTCCAAGATGCGACGGCCGGATGTTTAAGGCCGTGTCCCGGAAAGGTATTCCCTTTTGGGGCTGCCACAGGCATCCCAACTGCACAGGCAGCCGGTCTATTGAGCCATCTCCATTTCCAGCGTGAGTTTCATGCCGGCCCTCCCTAAAACCGAGTGGACTGCCAGGGTCGTCGAATGGCATGACGACAAAGGCCACGGCTGGCTGCAGTTCGGCGACAAACGCGTGTTCCTGCATGCCAATGACTACCAAGGTCGTCATGCGTGCCCGAGTGTGAGCGACGAGGTGCGTTTCGTCCTGGGGCAGGACAGGGCGGGCCGCCCTTGTGCCAGAAGAGTGGTGCCTGCCCGCGGCGGTTATCGGGTTGGATTTTTACGTTATGCGCTGCTGGCCTGCCTGCTCTTGCTGCCAGCCGTTGCGATCCATGAGCGCCGGACTCATGCGGTGCCTATCGTGGCAGCCCTGTGCCTGGTGTCGATGATCACCTTTGCGGTTTACGCCAGGGACAAGCGCCGGGCGCGGCGAGGTGACTGGCGCATCCCTGAGTTCAACATGCACGTGCTGGAACTGCTAGGGGGCTGGCCGGGCGCGTGGGTGGCACAGCCCTATTTTCGACACAAGTGCTCAAAGGCCAGCTACCAAGTTTGTTTCTTTCTCATCATCGTGGCGCACCAGTTTGCCGCTTATGACTCGCTGCAGAACTGGCGTCTGACGCGCCTCGCAGCATTCAAGATCCAGGCTTTGGAACACAGCAGGGAGTTTTCACCGAGCCCGATGTCGAGGGCGGGCCAGCCGATGCGAGTCCGGCACGGTCACTGACCCAGCTTCTGATTCCGCTCGATCTGGTCGGTGATCTCCAGGGCGATGCGGACGGCTTCGGCGCCTTCCTGGCCGGTGACGACGGGGCGGCGGCCGTGGCGGGCGCATTCGACGAAGGCGTTGATCTCGAGCTTGAGGGGCTCGTCTTTCTCCACCTCCACGGCCTCGCGGATGATCTGCATGCCGTCCTTGCGGTAGATCCAGCCGCTCTGCTCCTGGTAGTCCAGGCTGAGGTA
>CAZPSQ010000103.1:0-16881 GCA_964588755.1 uncultured Prosthecobacter sp.
CCATGAAGCCGGTTTTCGAGAAAGTGCCCAAGCGTCAGTGGGAGACGTTTCACTGTGAGGTGGTGCGCGGGCCGGACTATGGCACGCGGTGGCATTTTCATCCGGAGTATCAACTGACGCTGGCGCTGGAGAGCCGGGGACACCGGGTGGTGGGGGACAACATCGGGACGCTGTCGGATGGAGACATTGTGCTGATCGGCTCCAATCTGCCGCATGTGTGGCACCAGGACACGGGGGGGAAGGGGAAGCAGGTGAGCGCGATCATTGTGCGCTTTGACGAGACTTTCCTGGGGCGTGATTTTTTCAGCCTGCCGGAGGTGGAGCCGGTGAGGCGGCTGCTGCAAAGGGCCGCACGTGGGCTGGAGGTGCGGGGGGCGACGCGGGCGGCGATCACCGAGCACATGAAGAAGCTGGCGCAGACGGAGGGGCTGGGACGGGTGATCGAGCTGCTGGCGATTTTGAACACGCTGGCGCTGTCCACAGAGCTGAAGTCCCTGGCGAGCGCGAGCTATGAGCCGAAGCTGGAATCTGCCGACCAGGGGCGGATGGAGCGGGTGGTGGATTTCATCCACACGCACCTGACGGAGGAGATCGACCGGGAGCGGCTGGCGAAGCTGGCGCACCTGAGCCTGGGGGCTTTCAGCCGCTTTTTCCACTCGCGGACGGGGAAGACGGTGCCGGAGTATGTGAACGAGGTGCGGATCGGCCGCGCGTGCCGGATGCTGGCGGAGGACGCGGGGAACATCACGGACATTGCGATGGACTGCGGGTACCGGAATCTGGCGAATTTTAACCGTCGCTTTCGCGAGGTCATGGGGACGACGCCGAGCGCGTATAGGCAGAAGTTTCGTGGAGTCGCCGGGCAGTGAGGGGGGGAGGTGAGAAGTCAGCTGTCAGATGTTTTGCTTCTCACGTCTGACTTCTGACGTAAGCGGTTTTCGACGCGATAGAATCGACGATGGGTAGGAGGGCGAGCCTGCTGGAGCGACTTCTGACCCTTTGACCAATCCTTGACCTATTGACAGCTTCTTGACCGCCCGCATTTCCCCCTCGATAACGCTTTATGAGCCAGATGCTTGAACCGGACCTTTCCGTGGTGGAACTCCGCTCCTATTTTGTGAGGAAGCGCAACGCGCTGCTGGTGCGGGGGCGGTTCAGCCCGCTGTATCTGGACTATTACCTGCACCTGATGCAGCACGGGATCCAGCATGAGGAGCCGCTGGACCAGATGCTGAAGGACGCGCTGGCGGCGCTGACGCTGCACCTGTGCTCGCGGCCGCAGGATGAGAGCTGCGCGTGGACGGTGCACGTGAAGGAGCCGCAGCGGGCGAACCTGTTTGTGACGGGGAGCACGCATCCGGGCCGGGTGACGGGGCGGATCTTCACGAAGGATGTGAAGCAGGACGGGGAGGCGCTGTTTGTGGCGCAGACGACGCGGCAGAACCACGCGGTGCGGCAGAGCATGGTGGAGTTCCATGGTGAGGACATGTTTGCGGCGGTGGAGGGTTTTTACACCACAAGCGAGCAGCGGCTGACACGGCTGTTCCGGCTGCCGGAGGAGGAGTTTGTGCAGGTGTCCGCCGAGCCGGACTGTGACGAGGAGTGGCTGTCCGCGCTGACGCTGGAGCAGGTGCTGGGGCTGGAGGAGGCGGAGCACCTGACGCTGCTGGAGACGCGGGGCTACCAGTTTGAGTGCGGCTGCTCGGTGGATCGGCTGCTGCCGATCATCATGCGGCTGCCGCAGGATGACCTGGACCACATCTTTGCGGACGGGATGGCGGAGATCACGTGTCCGCGCTGCGGGGCGGTGTTCCGCACAGCGAAGGCGAGCTTTGAGGAGTGGCGCAACAAGCAGGGATGAGCATCAAGGCCGCCGCCGCATGAAACTTGCCCTGATCCGCCGCCAGTATTCCTCCACGGGAGGGGCGGAGCTGTATGTGCAGCGGCTGCTGGGGGCGCTGGCGGGGGCGGGGCATGAGGTGCATCTGTTTGCGGAAAAATGGCATGGGCAGGCGGAGGGGGTGCAGTTCCACACGGTGAGCGCGCAGGGGACGCGGGCGGACCGGGCTCTGCGTTTTGCGGAGACGGTGCATGGCATGCTGCATCCGCTGCGGTTTGACTGTGTGTTCAGCCTGGAGCGGACGGTGCGGCAGGATGTGTACCGGGCGGGCGACGGGCTGCACCGGGTGTGGCTGGAGCGGCGGGGGCAGTTTGCGCCGTTTTGGAAGAGGCCGTTTGTGGGGATGGGGGCGTTTCACCGCAACATGCTGGCGCTGGAGGCGCAGGCTTTTGATCCGGCCTGCACAAGGCATGTGATCGTGAACTCGGAGATGGTGCGGGAGGAGGTCGCGCGACATTTTCCGGCGTTTCCGCAGGAGCGGGTACACCTGGTGCGCAATGGCGTGGAGGTGCGGCGGTTCCAACATGCGAAACGCGATGCGGCGAGGAAGCGCTTCAAGCTGAAGGACGGCGATTTTGTGATGCTCTTTGTGGGTTCCGGCTGGGAGCGGAAAGGGCTGCCGTGGCTGCTGCAGTTCATGCGGGAGCGGCAGAATGACCCAACGCTGAAGCTGCTGGTGGTGACGCGGGACCGGATGCGGGGGGATGTGCCCCCGAATGTCATCCTGGCGGGGGCGATGCCGGATGTGGAGCAGGCGTACGCGGCGGCGGACCTGCTGACCTTTCTGCCGATCTATGAGCCATGCTCCAATGTGGTGAGCGAGGCGCTGGCCACGGGCATTCCTGTGGTGACGACGATCCACAATGGGGCGGCGGAGCTGATTGAGGCGGGGATCAACGGGCATGTGCTGCATGATCCGCGCGACCTGGAGGAGCTGGCGAAGGCGGTGGACCACTGGCGGGCTGGCACGCACAAGCTGCCGGTGCCGACGCTGCCGCCGCTGGACCTGGAGGTGAATGTGGAGGAGACGCTGCGTGTGCTGGAACTGGCCGCGCAATCACGTGAGTGAGCCATGAATGCTGAAGCCGCAGCCGCTGCCACCCGCCTGTGCACGGCCTGCGGGATGTGCTGTGACGGCACGATGTTTCAGATCGTGCGGATGCAGCCTGGGGACGCGCCGGCGGAGCTGGGCAGGCTGGGGATGAAAATCCGCTGCCAGGACGGGGCGTTTCACATGGAGCAGCCGTGCGCCGCGCTGGTGGAAAGACGCTGCCAGATTTATGCCAGGCGGCCGACGCGGTGCCGGCTGTTCAACTGCCAGCAGATCGTGCGCCTGGAGGCTGGCACGGTGACGGAGGCGGAGGTGGCGAAGATGGTGGCAGGGACGCTGGAGCTGGTGAGGCAGGTGCGTGACCTGATCGAGCGCGGCGGACTGCGTGAGGACGGGCAGGCGCTGGCAGAAAGATACGAGCGGCTGATGAGCACGCCGGTGAATGTGACGCTGGAGCCTGAGATGGTGCCGCTGCGTGAGGAACTGGAGCGGCAGATGAAAAAGCTGCGAGCGCTTCTCACCCGGGAGTTTCGTGTTCCGGCAGCCCCAGGTTGACGAATTGCTGGTGTGTTGTATGGTTCAATGTTACAAGAAACAGATGGATAAGAAAATATTGGGGCTGCTGGCCAGTGCGGACTATGTTCCGTCGAATGTGCCGGAGCTTCTCAGTCAGCTGGGCATGACGCCCAAACAGCAGCAGGTGCTGCAAGGCATGCTCAAGAGCCTTCTCAAACAGGGCAAGATACTTCAGACGAAGGGCAACCGCTACATCATCGCGAAGGAGGCGGACCTTGTCCCTGGTGTGATCCAGATCACGCGCGGCGGACGCGGCTTTGTGCAGCCGGTGGAGCCGGGGATTGGCGAGATCAGCATTCCTGAAAAACACCTGGGCACGGCGATGCATGGCGACCGCGTGCTGGTGCGGCGGGAGGTGAGGCCGCAGGGCTTTCGCAAACCGGGGCCGGAGGAGAGCAGCGGCGTGATCGTGCGCGTGCTGGAGCGCAAGCGCACCAGCTTTGTGGGCACGCTGCAGCGGTCGAAGCAGTTCCTGCATGTGACGCCGGACGACCCACGCCTGCCGGGCGCGGTGTATGTGCCGGAGCCGAAGGACGTGGGCCGCAAGGCGAATGTGGGTGACAAGGTGGTGGTGGAGATCACCCAGTGGGACTCGCGCCAGGCGTCGCCTGAGGGAGAGATCATCGAGGTGCTGGGCGCGCCGGATGAGGAGGGGGTGGACATGCTGTCGGTGCTGCGGCACTACGATCTGCCGCTGCACTTCCCGAAGAACGTGCTGCAGGAGGCGAACACGATTGCCAAATCGCGCGCGGACAACCAGCCCTCCGCCGAGGAGTGCGCGGGCCGTGTGGACTGCCGCAGCCATGATGTCATCACGATCGACCCGGATGACGCGAAGGACTTTGACGATGCGATCTGCATCCAAAAACACGGCGCCGACCAGTGGAAGCTGTGGGTTCACATCGCCGATGTGTCCCACTATGTGCGGCCTGGAAGCGCGCTGGATGTGGAGGCGCGGAAGCGCGGAAACTCGACCTACCTGGTGGACCGTGTCATTCCGATGCTGCCCGAGGCGCTGAGCAATGAGCTGTGCTCCCTGAAGCCGAAGATCGACCGTCTGACGAAGTGTGTGGAGTTTGTGCTGTCGAAGGACGGCCATGTGGTGAGCTCCAAGTTTTACCCGGCAGTGATTCATTCGAAGCGCCGTTTCACCTACCAGCAGGCCTACGCTGTGATCCAGCGCGGCAGCGGGGAGGATGAGATCGAGCGCATGCTGCTGGACGCGCACCGGGTGGCGCAGAAGGTGCGGCATCTGCGCTTCAAGGAAGGCTCGCTGGACCTGGATTTCCCGGAGAACAAGATCCGGCTGGATGAGCAGGGCCGGGTGCTGCGGATCGAGCGCATTGAAAACGACGAGTCGCACCAGTTGATCGAGGAATACATGCTGCTGGCCAACGAGGCCGTGGCGGGACGCCTCATGCAGCTCAACAAGCCGGCCGTGTACCGCGTGCACGAGGCGCCGAAGGAGAAGAAGCTGAATGACTACCGTGACGATGTGCTGAGCCACCGCATCCAGTGCGGGAACTTGAACTACCGGCCGGAGGTGCAGAAGCTGCTGGCCCGGCTGGCGGACGAGCCGATCGGGCAGGCGCTGAAGATTGGCTTCCTGCGGTCGCTCATGCGGGCGCGCTACGCGGTGGAGCCGCTGGGGCATTATGGGCTGGCAAAGACGAAGTACGCCCACTTCACGTCGCCGATCCGCCGGTATGCGGACCTTGTGGTGCACCGCGCGTTGTTTGACAAGAAGGCGTTTTCCATCAGTGATGCCACGCAGATTGCCGAGCACATCACGACCACGGAGAAGAATTCCGCAGATGCGGAGCGCGACAGCAAGGACGTGAAGCTGTACGCCTACCTGAAGGCGCAGATCGCCTCCAAAAAGCCGCAGCCGTACCCTGCGCTGGTGACGGACGTGCGGAACTTCGGGTTCTTTGTGGATGTGCCGGGCCTGGGCCTGAGCGGTGCTGTGCCGCTCTCCTCCATTCCGGATGACTTCTTTGTTTTTGATCCTGCGAGCAGCCAGCTTGTGGGCCGCCACACGCGCCGGGTTTTCAAGCTGGGCGACGACGTGGTGGTGCAGATCTACAAGGTGGACAGCGTGAAGAAGCAGGTGGACTTCCAGCTTGTTCAGGAGAAGGGCGCGGCCGCCGACCGGAGGCGCGCGAAGCGGGGCGAGGGGCCGCTGCCGAAGGGCGGTGTGCAGGAGGGCCGCCGTGGCCTGCCCAAGGGGACGAGGGTGAAAGGCGGGCCGCGAAATCCGCCGCCAGCGGCCGCCCCTGCCGAGAAGGAGCGGGAGGAGAATCCCAAGCGCGGGCGTTTCAAGCGGCGTGGTGGGCGGAGGTAGGCCGGGGTCTCAAGAAGCTTGTCGTTTTCGCGACGGCGGAGCGGCTTCTTGAGCGGCAATTTTCAAAACTGATTGCTGGGTGGGCAAGTGGGCGATGGGGAGATCCGTTCATCGGTCGCTTCGTTCACCACGGCGGCTGGAGGACCAGCCGCCCCACCTTGCGGAGAGCGCGTTGAGAGCGGCTGTCAATGGGTTTTGTCACGCCGTGTTTGAGCCTGGCATTCACATGCCGAGGTCCAGCTCATCTTCTTTCCGCAGCAGGCGCTTTAGCATGATGGTGGGGTCGCGCATGAAGGCGCGGGTGATCTGGAAGTGCTCGGTGTCCTCGTAGTCCACGCGCTGGAGGCCTGCGGGGCCGAACTGGTAGATCCAGGCGTCGGGGTAGGCCATGATGAGGGGGGAGTGGGTGGCGATGATGAACTGGGAGAACTCATCCACCAAGTCATGCAGGCGGACGAGCATGGAGAGCTGGCGCTGGGGGGAGAGCGCGGCCTCGGGCTCGTCGAAAAGGTAAAGGCCGTGGCCGCTGATGCGCTGGGTCAGGAGGTTCAGGAAGGACTCGCCATGAGACTGGGCGTGCAGGCTCTTGCCGCCGTAGTATTTCAGCGCGCCGCCGCAGAATTCCGTGGCCTCCAGCTCATCGAGCTCGGTGGCCCAGTTGTTGAAGCTTTCGGCGCGGAGGAAGAAGCCATCCATCATCTTGTTGGAGGTGCGGCTGACCTTGAGCGCGGGGGTGAGGGGTGAGGCGTAGTCATGCTTGTACATGCTTTCGACGCGGCTGCCGCCGGAGAAGCGGAAGCCCATGCGTTCCGCGATGGCCTCCAGCAGGGTGGATTTGCCGGAGCCGTTCTCACCCACAAAGAAGGTGACTTTGGGGTGGAGCTCCAGTGTCTGAAGCTGGCGGATGGGTGGAATAGAAAAGGGGTAGGCATTCCAGTCTGTGACCTTGGTGCGGTCCAGGGTGACGGAGTGGAGGAAGTGCCGGATCATGATAGACTGGTCATCAGGGTAGCCCAGGTCTGCCACAACGGGAAGGCAAACGGGTGTCTGGCACCACGGGGGGGCACTTTCTTGAAGCAATCGGCCCCGGTCTGCGTTTTCTGCCGGACATGAGGCATCTCCTTTTTTTCTTCTTTGTGTGTGCTGCTGCCGTGCAGGCGGCGGACAGGCCGAACATCATCTACATCCTGGCGGATGACCTGGGATATGGGGACCTGGGCTGCTACGGGCAGAAGATGCTGACGACGCCGCATCTGGACAAGCTGGCGGCGGAGGGGATGAAGTTCACACGGCATTACGCGGGCAGCACGGTGTGCGCGCCTTCGCGCTGTGTGCTGATGACGGGGCTGCACACGGGGCACTGCCGGGTGCGGGGGAATGGCGGGGGCATCATCCCTGACGGCGATGTGACGGTGCCGAACCTGCTGAAGGGAGCGGGCTATCACACGGCGTGCATTGGGAAGTTCGGGCTGGGGAAGCCGCTGCCGCTGAATGACCCGGAGCGGAAGGGCTTTGACGAGTTTTTTGGCTATGTGGGCACCAGCCATGCGCACAATTTTTACACGAAGGCGCTGGTGCGGAACGGTCGTGTGGTGGAGCTGCCGAACACGGTGATCGAAGGATCGGGCAAGAACGCGCAGGACTATGCGGACAGTGATCTGGTGGGGACCGGCGTGGCGCCGCTGGACGGGCGCAAGGCCTGGGTGCCGCAGCTGCTGGCGGATGATGTGCAGCGCTTTCTGGGCGAGCGGGCGGAGGCGAGTGCGCAGCCGTTTTTCCTGTATTATGCGCTGAACATCCCGCACACGAACAACGAGGCGGGCAAGGGCTCGCCGCTGGGCCATGGGATGGAGTCTCCTGATTATGGGGAGTTCAAGGACAAGGACTGGCCGGATGCGGAGAAGGGCTTTGCGCAGTTCATGCGCTTTCTGGACAACGAGGTGGGGCGGATCATGGCCCGGCTGAAGGAGCTGGGGCTGGCGGAGAACACGCTGGTGCTGTTTTCAAGCGACAATGGGCCGCATCAGGAAGGCGGGCATAAAAGCGATTTTTTCAACAGCAACGGGGATTTCAAGGGCATCAAACGTGACATGACGGACGGGGGCATCCGGGTGCCGCTGATTGCCTGCTGGCCGGGGAAGATCAAGGCTGGGAGCGTGAGCGGGCATGTGGGGGGATTCCAGGACCTGCTGCCCACGGTGGCGGAACTGAGCGGGGCGAAACTGACGGCGGAGACGGACGGTGTCTCCTTTGTGCCGGAACTGCTGGGGCAGGCTGGGCAGAAGGAGCATTCCCACCTTTACTGGGCGTTTGATGAGCAGGGTGGCAAGACGGCGGTGCTGAAGTGGCCGTGGAAGCTGATCCACCTGAACACGGGGGCTGGCAGGAAGGAGCCGGGTGGGAAGGACAAGAACAAGGGGAAACCGAAGCCCCTGGAAAAGCTGCTGTACAACCTGGAGACGGACGTGGGGGAGGAAACCAATCTGGCTGCGCAGGAACCAGGGAAGATGGCAGAGCTGGAAGGGCTGATGCGGGCCTCGTGGCGTGCGCCGTGATGGGAGCCAGCCTATTTCGCCGGGGAGGCAGGGGACTCTGCCTGAGTCTTGCGAACGTAGGTCTGGTCTTTGGCCGTGAGGTTGGCGAGAGGAACCTGGATGGTTTGTCCGTTGGCCAAGCGCAGAGCCACGACCTCGGCCCCTGGCTTGCCCGTCACGCTGACGAGATCGGCGTGGAGCTTTTTGTTCTTTTTGCACGGATTTTCCCACTCACGGGCGGACAGTGGCATGGACAAAGCGGCTGCCGATAGGAGGAACGCGACTGCTTTCATGGTGATGGCGTGGAGTAAAACGTGGCCGATCCGATCTGCCGCACAAGGTGTCTATTCAGAAAAAGACATGGATGGATTCAGACGTGATGGCTGCGGACGCCTGAACGCGCCGCGGAGCATGCCGACGCCGCCTGCCACGAAGAGCAGCGGAAACCAGATGGAGTAGAGCGCGGCGCGGGAGGAGTGCTCCAGCACGGCTTGATCAGGGGCGGCGGGATTGACGAAGCAGGGGCGCCCGGCGCCAGGGGGGTAGTCCTGCTGTTTCTGCCGCGCATTTTCCAGGTGCTGGGTGGGGGCGGCCTCCACCTGACGGATGCGGGAGCCGGTGTGACGGACGCCTTGAAACTCGTATTCGTAACGCAGGTCCACACGGTGGGCCGGGGAGGAGGTGGGGGTGGGGCGCTCGCTGGCGACGCGGGAGGAGAGAATGCGGCACGGAACCTGCGCCCAGGCACGGGTGATCTGCGCCTTTTCATACGACAACCACATGCGCCAGGCGAAGAAGAGGCCGGCGATGATCAAAAACAAGCCCATCGAACCGAGCCACCAACGGCCGGAGGATGATGGGGTGATGGTGTTCGAAGGCATGGGGTTTGGAGGCGCGGTTTGACTACACTCCACGCGTGTTCCATACAGAGTTGTGCCACTGGCGCAAACTCCCGCATGTCTGAACCTGCCCCCTTCTCGATCCGTCCGCCACGCTGGCTGCTAAAGCCAGTGGTGGAGGGGGCTGCGGAACTGGCGGCGGACACGGGGCTTTCGCCGCTGATGGCGCAGATGCTGACGCAGCGCGGGGTGGCCACGGTGGAGCAGGCGCGGGACTTTCTGGTGCCGAAGCTGGCCTCTCTGGGAGACCCGACGGTGCTGCCGGAGATGAACACGGCGGTGGAGCGGCTGCTGAAGGCGGTGGATGAGAAGCAGCGCGTGGTGCTTTACGGGGACTATGATGTGGATGGCGTCACATCGATGGCGCTGATGCACCTGATCCTGAAGGCGTATGGGCTGGACACGCACCTGTTTCTGCCGACGCGGATGGAGGAGGGGTACGGGCTGAGCCTGGACGGGATCGCGAAGTGCCATGAGCAGTTTGGGAAGCCTGACCTGCTGGTGGCGCTGGATTGTGGGACGACCTCCATCAAAGAGGTGGCGAAACTGCGCCTGGACGGGGTGGACTGTGTGATCATCGACCACCATGAGCTGTCCCCGCAGGGGCGGCCGGACTGCCTGGCGCTGGTGAATCCGAAGCTTGGCAAGGAGCACCATTACTTCTGCACGGCGGGGCTTGTGTTCAAGGTGTCCCATGCGCTGCTGAAGGCGCGGATGATCAAGGAGTATGACCTGAAGGACACGCTGGACCTTGTGGCGCTGGGGACGGTGGCCGACCTGGTGCCGCTGGTGGAGGAGAACCGGCTGCTGGTGCGGCGCGGGCTGGAGGCGCTGGCCCAGACGCCGCGGCATGGGCTGCGCGCGCTGAAGCAGATCGCCGGAGTGGAGGGGCTGGTGCAGACGCACCATGTGGGCTTCCGCCTGGGGCCACGATTGAACGCGGCAGGGCGGCTGGACACGGCGGCCACGGCGCTGAGCCTGCTGCTTTCGTGCGACCCGGCCGAGGGCGCGGAGCTGGCCGCCTGCCTGGAGGCGCACAACAAGGACCGGCAGAGCGTGGAGCAGCAGGTGCATGCGGAGGCGGAGGCGATGCTGGCGACGATCGGCGATCTTGAAAAGGTGTCCGCGATTGTGCTGGGGTCGCGCAAGTGGCACCCGGGGGTGATCGGCATTGTGGCCTCACGCATCTCCCGCCTGTGCCACCGGCCGACGATCCTGGTTTCGTTTGATGAAAACGGGGTGGGCAAGGGCAGCGGGCGCAGCATCCCCGGCTTTTCCCTGGTGGAGGCGATCGACATCTGCCGTGAGCATCTGCTGGGCGGCGGCGGGCATGCGATGGCGGCAGGCATCGCGGTGGAGGAGGGCAAGCTGGAGGTGTTCCGCGAGGCCTTCTGCGCGGCGGCGCGCGAGGCGCTGAGCAAGGAGGCGATGACGCCGCTGCTGGAGCTGGACGCGGAGGTGCGGCTGAAGGACCTTTCCCTGAACTTTCTGGAGAGCTACAAGCTGCTGGAACCTTTTGGTCAGAAGAATCCGGAGCCGTTGTTCCTCTGCCGCCGTGTGACGCCACGGCTGCCGGGGCGGCTGATGAAGGAGAAGCACCTGCGCATCATGCTTTCCCAGGACGGCACGTCGATGGAGGCGCGGTGGTTCAACGCGCCGCTGGGGCGGCTGCCGCCGGCGCCGTGGGATGTGGCAATGCGTGTGCAGCGCGGGTGGTTCCGCGGGGTGGAGCAGTGGCAGCTGACGCTGGAGTCGGTGAGGACGGCGGAGTAGGGGGGGGCTGGGCGGGCTGGATTGGCCAAATGATGAGGAGGAAACCATGGGGAGATGCTTTTGTGCTGAACCCTGTGCCTCCTGTGCCCTCTCTGGCTAAACTTGCGTGGTTGATGCGTAATGTGCAGCGTCATGAAATTCTTCGAATGCGTTGCTGTTTTTCTCCTGCTTTCTGTCACTGCCCTCGCGGAAGGGGAGCTGAAGCTGGCCACCTTTGATGTGGATGCGACGCCGCCGCTGGGGACGGACATGGCGTATGATCCGGTGAGGCGGCTGGATGAGCTGACGCTGCGCTGCCGTGGCATTGTGCTGATCGGGGCGGGGCAGCCCATCGTGCTGTGCGCGGTGGACTGGATCGGGATTGCGAACGAGGGGCATGATGCCTTCCGGGCGGCGCTGGCGGAGGCGGCGGGCAGCGTGCCAGGGCGGGTGGCGGTGCATGCGCTGCATCAGCATGACGCGCCGGGGTGTGACTTCACGGGGGAGAAGATCATCACGGAGCTGAAGCTGCCCGGCTATGGAAGGTATCAGGGGGATTTCCACCGCGTGGTCATCCAGCGTGCCGCAGACGCGGTGCGTGCGGCTTTGCCGAAGGCGCAGCCGGTGACGCACTACGGCAGCGGCAGGGCGGAGGTGAAGGAGGTGGCCTCCAACCGGCGTGTGGAGGTGCTGGCGGGCGGGAGGATCGGCCGGATGCGCGGGAGCAGCTCCAAGGCGGCCGAACTGCGCGCGCTGCCGGAGGGGCGCATCGACCCGATGGTGTCGGTGCTTGGCTTTTGGAATGGTGAGAAGCCGGTGGCGGTGCTGAGCTACTATGCCTGCCATCCGCAGAGCTACTACCGGCTGGGCATTCCCAGCCCTGATTTCCCGGGCATCGCGCGCTTCATGCGCGGGCAGGATGTGAACGTGGCGCTGCATGTGCATTTCAATGGCGCGGGGGGGAATGTGGCGGCAGGGAAGTACAATGATGGCGCCCAGCCGAACCGGGTGATCCTGGCGACGCGGCTGGCGGAGGGGATGCGGAAGGCGTTTGCGGAGAGCGAGGGGAGGAGGATGCCGCTGACAGCCGCGGACATCGGCTGGAACAGTGTGCCGGCATCCCTGCCGCTGGCCCCGTATGTGAACGAGAAGGAGCTGGTGGAGAAGATCAAGACGGCGCCGCCGCGCGGCTACATCTCGCTGGTGGACCAGCTGGCGTGGCTGCGGTGGACGGAGGCGGGGCACAAGATCGATGTGGCGTGCCTGCGGGTGGGCGACGCGCGCGTGCTGCATCTGCCGGGCGAGTTGTTTGTGGAGTACCAGCTTGCCGCGAAGGCGATGAGGCCGGAGCTGCATGTGATGATGGCGGCGTACGGGCAGTATGGGCCGGGCTACATCGGCACTGACAAGGCGTATGCCGAGGGCGGCTATGAGGTCGGGATCAACAGCTCCAATGTGGCGCCGGGGGTGGAGGCGGTGCTGATGGGGGTGATGAAGGAACTGCTGAAGTAGAGCCGGGTGGAAACACGCGGGGCTATTTTTTGTGGGGCTGGCGTGCGGCGGCGGGCTTTCGATTCTTGGGAAAAATCGGCCCCTTCAGGGATGCCAGCGGTAGTGGCCGGTGAGGGGGAACTCGAAGAGGCGGTCCTCGCATTGCGGCCCTTGGCCGATGTTGTGGACGATCCAGGGGCGTGTGCCGCCGTCTGGGGATGGAACGACGAGGGCGATGTGGGGTAGTTTGCCGGCGACAGTGCAGGTGATGAGGTCACCGGGTTTGTAGTCGGCAGGGTTTTGGGTGACGGGCAGGGCGGCGCCTTTGCGCTTGAAGAAGGCCTGCAAGTTTGGCACGCGGCGGTGGTCGATGTTTTTGTCGGGTGCTTTCAGGCCCCAGGCCTTGGGGTAGGCGCCGAAGGCGCGCTTCATGTCCTCATGGACGAGTTTTTGCAGGTCGAAGCCGAGGGCGCGGTAGCTGCGGATGACCTCGTCAGTGCAGACGCCTGTGCTGGCGGGGACGTCGCCACCAGGGTAGTCCAGGCGCACATAGTCCGGGGTGTAGGCCACGGTGTGGTGGGTGCGGTCCAGCGCGGCATGGACCAGGCGTGCGGCGAAGCTGCCGTCCTGCGGCATGTGCTGGCGCGCGGCCTCTGCCTGCCTCTTGGTGCTGCCGCCCTGGAGTGACAAGGTGGCGGTGAGGAGGATGGCGAGGCAGAGGGCGGGCGGGCGCAGGTCCATGGGAGGGGCTAGTCAGCGAGCACTTCGACACCGGAGATGAAGGTCCGTTGGACTTCGAGTTTGCGATTCAGGACGAGGATGTCTGCCTGCTTGCCTTTTTCCAGGCTGCCGCAGGTTTTGGCGATGCCTGCGCGCTCGGCGGGGGTGAGGCTGGCCATGCGCACGGCCTGCGGGAGGGTGGCGGAGGTGCTTTTTTTCATGTGGCGCAGCATGTGGTCCATGCCGACGACGGAACTGGCTAGCCCCTCCCCGGGAACGAAGCCCACCTTGCCGTCGCTTTCAAAGAAGGCGCCGTCCTGCTGCGGGCCAAAGCGATAGCGGCCGGGCGGCATGTCGAGCGCGCGGTTGCAGTCGGTGACGAGGCAGAGGCGCTGCGGGCCTTTCATGCGGAGGGCGAAGTCGAGCAGCTCCGGGGAAAGGTGCATGCCATCGGCGATGATTTCGGTGCTCATGTCCGGGGTGGCGAGGACGAACTGCTCCATGCTGGCCTGCATGGGGGTGCCGAAGCGGCCGCGCAGCGAGGCGACGGAGCTCATGGCGCACCAGAAGTGGTCCACATGGCGCATGCCTGCCTTGAATGCGGCGGCCATTTCCGCCCAGTTTGCGTTGGAGTGGCCGCAGGTCACAAGGCACTTGTGCCTGCGCGCGGCCTGGTAGAATTCGACGGCTCCCGGAAGCTCCGCCGCACAGGTGGCGATGCGCACCAGATCGTCACGAAACCACTGTGTGTATTCCCTGGTGCTTGGCGAACGCCTGCCTTCCCGAGAGTGGCAGCCGACTTTGTCCGGGGCGAAGTAGGGGCCGTAGAGGTGCACCCCGGCGATGCGGGAGCCGTGGGCAGGCTGCCATGCGCGCCGTGCCTTGCGACAGGCGGCGAGCATGGCGGTGATCTGCGGGGGAGAGCCGGTGGTGGTGGTGGGGAAGATGGTGGTGGTGCCGTGCCGCGCGTGGGCCTGCAAGGCTGTACGCACGGCGGGAACGGTGCCGTCCATGAAGTCCGCACCGGCACCGCCATGGACGTGAATGTCGATGAAGCCGGGGCTGATGTAGCCGCCTTTGGCATCGACCCTGAGAGCGTTTCTGGGAGGGGAGACCTCTTTGCCGATGGCGGTGATCCTGCCGCGCTCACATAGCAGGGAGCCGCCGCCGATGAGCTGGTCCGGAAGGATCAGCGTGCCGTTTTCGATGATGAGGGGAGGGGCGGGAGACGCTTTGGCTTTCATAGGAGGGTGAGCGGGTTCACCCGTGTCCGCAGGGGGAAGGGGACGCGCTGGCCGCCGAGGCGGTGGGACTCAAAGATGGAGCAGGCCATTTCGATGGTTTCGCGGGCGGAGGCGGCGTCGCACAGGGGGAGGCGGTTTTCCTGGATGGCGGCGATGAGGTCGAGGCCGGCGGTCTCATGGCTGGAGAGCTGTTTGCCAAGGCCGGCGACGGGTTCCGGCACGCCGATGCCGCCCGTGGTGACGGGCTGCCACACACGCGGCTCCTTGGCGAAGGGGTTGAAGGGGCTGCCGAGGCAGATGTGGGCAAAGGGCTCCTTGTCGATGCGGAAGTCGATGATGCCCTTGGTGCCGATGATCTGCAGGCCGAAGCTGGCCTCCTTGTCACCCGCGTTCTGGATGGAGTCGAAGAACAGCGGCACATGACTGGTCATCTCAAAACGGGCGTGGACCTCATTGCCGGCGAGGGCGCCGATGCCTTCGTCGCCTTCCTTCACGTCGGCCTTTGTCACGGGCCTGCCATCCTGCAGGACGGTGGCGGAACAGGCGACGGGGGGACCTGCGAAGAAGGTGGCGATGTTGAAGAGATGGGTGCCGAGGACCCAGAGGTCGAGCGAGCCGCCGCGCTGGTCCTCCTTGCCCCGGGCGCGCATTTCCAGCACACGGCCGATGGCGCCGTCCTTGATAAGCTGGGTGATGCGTGGCATGACGGGGTGGTAGCGGTTGCGGTGGGCGACGGCGATTTTGGCGCCCGTCTTGTCCGCGGCGGTGATGACCTCATCCGCCTCCTGGGGGGAGCGGCAGAAGGGTTTTTCGATGTAGATGCCCCTGGCGCCTGCCTGGATGGAGGCGA
This sequence comes from uncultured Prosthecobacter sp., assembly GCA_964588755.1. Taxonomy (GTDB): domain Bacteria; phylum Verrucomicrobiota; class Verrucomicrobiia; order Verrucomicrobiales; family Verrucomicrobiaceae; genus Prosthecobacter. The sequence continues at coordinate 15,362 of CAZPSQ010000103.1, forward strand.
GCAGCATGTCCCGATGCTGGTCGATGTGGCGCGGGCCGATGGCGACGATGTCGGGCTTGACCTCCGCCAGCATGGTCTTGTAGTCGGCGAAGCCGCTCTTGAGGCCGAGCTTCTTCACGGCACCAGCCAGGCCTTTTTCATCCGCATCGGCCACGGCGGCGACCTCCACGGCGGGAATGTGCTGCCACATGGTGTCGAGGCCGTGCCCGTAGTTGCCCCGGCCGGTGTGGCCGATCACGGCGACGCGGAGCTTTTTGGCGGGGGCGGCGAGGGCTGGTGAGGCGAGAAGGGCGGGGAGCGAGGCGAGAATGTGACGGCGTTTCATGAGATGAGGGAGAAACGGGGGGCGCAGGATGAAACAAACAAACAATCTTTCCGCAGGCCGGGGGGGGGCTGATGTCTCATCTTGCTCATTTTAAGTTTGTCTGTGTCGATTTGTGCCTAATCATTGCGGGGTACCCTTCACACCACACACGGTCTCTCCCAACCTGATGTCAGACACCCATGAGCCAGCGACAGGCCCAGGTCACTCCGTGCCGGAGCTGAAGCAGCGCATTCAAGAACTGGAGGGGATGCTGCACGCCTGCCGCCTGCGGCTGCCGACGGCTCCCAGCGACGCGGTGGCGGAGCTGGCGACGAGCGAGGAGCGCTTTGCCCTGGCGGTGCGGGGAACGAACGACGGGATCTGGGACTGGGACATCCGCAGCGGGGAGGTGTTTTTTTCGCCACGCTGGAAAAGCATGATCGGCTACGCCGACTCGGAGCTGCCGAACAACTTTGCGACGTTTGAGAAGCTGCTGCATCCTGACGACCACGACCGGGTGATGGCATCGCTGGAGGACTATCTGGCGAGCCGCGTGGCGCGATATTCGGTGGAGTTCCGGTTTTTGCACAAGGACGGGAGCTGGCGGTGGATCCTGGCGCGAGGCCGGGCGCTGCGGGATGCCGACGGCAGGCCGTACCGGATGGCGGGCTCCCACACCGATGTCACCGAGCGGAAGAAGGACGAGGAGGAGCTGCGGCACGCGCGCCAGGCGGCGGAGGCGGCGAACAGCGCGAAGAGCGTCTTCCTGGCGAACATGAGCCATGAGATACGGACGCCGATGAACGGGATCATCGGGATGGGTGAGCTGCTGCTGAACACGAAGCTGGACAGCACGCAGCGGGAGTATCTGGAGATGCTCAAACACTCAGCAGACTCCCTGATGGAGCTGCTGAACGATGTCCTGGATTTCTCCAAGATCGAGGCGGGCAAGATGGAGCTGGACTCACATGAGTTTGACCTGAACGAGACCGTCACGGAGTCCGTGCAGGGGATGAATGTGCGGGCGTTTCAAAAGCGGCTGGTGCTGCTGCATCACATCAGCCCCGAGGTGCCGGCGCGCCTGATCGGGGATGACGGGCGTCTGAGGCAGATCCTGCTGAACCTGATCGGCAACGCGATCAAGTTCACGCACAAGGGCGGGGTGACGATCGAGGTGGAGGTGGAGTCGGAGACGGAGGACCTCATCATGCTGCAC
>CAZPSQ010000104.1:0-11015 GCA_964588755.1 uncultured Prosthecobacter sp.
CCCCCTCACCCCGGACCTTATGACCACGACTCACGAAGCCACCGACAGCATCACCCCCCTGGGACGCCACCTTTTGCTAGACTGCACGCCTGTGGAGGTGCGGACGGCGGGCGGCCTCGTTCTCACCCCCGCCGTGCAGGGCGCGGACACACGCATGGAGGCCACCATCGTGGCCATCGGCCCCGAGTGCGAGCACCCCAAGCTCACCCCCGGCCAGCGCGTGCTGGTGGGCAGATACGCCTCCAACGACCTCACACGCGGCGACCGCAAATTCCGCCTGGCCGAAGAAACCGCCATCCTGGCCCTGCTGCGCTGAGTTGGCCAACACCCCGCCCCCCGCAGTCAACAAACCGCTAACCGCTAACCGCTAACCACAAACCGCTAACCACAAACCGCGAACAGCGAACAGCGAACTGCGAACAGCGAACAGCGAACAGCGAACTGCGAACAGCGAACAGCGAACTGCGAACCTCGAACCTCGAACCTCGAACCTCGAACCGCGAACCCCAAAAAACCATGAACGTACGCGAAGCCATCGATGCCATGTTCCGCCACCTGCGCGCAGAGCAGCGCGCAATCCCCTTTGTGGAAGGCGGCACGTATGACGACCCCATGCCAGACGCGCTGGACGCCATGAACACCGCGCTACAGCAGCTCTCCGTGTATCTGCCCCTCTTCGGTGCCAAGCAGCAGCGCAGCGCCTACTTCCACCCGCCCACCACCGTGGCCGTGGAGGGCCTGACCGAGGGCGGCATGGAGGCCACCTGCACAGACCCCGCCGCATGGCCCGCATGGACGGCTGGCTGCGCCGTGCGCCTGCCCGGGGATGCGCATGTGAACCGCATCCTCTCCATCGCCGGAGACAAGGCCACGTTGCAGTTTCCCCATCTGTCCCCCGCTGTGGCAGGAAATGCCACAGTCTTGTGCGATACAGCGGAGCTTCCCGCAGACGTCATCACCGTGCTGGGCCCCGTGCGCCCGCGTGGCAGCCGCCACAGCCTGCCCGCCGCCAGCGGCCGCGAGTCCCTGGCCGCCACCCGTGGCGATGGCGATAGCGGCGACACCGCGCGCTACTTTGTGGAAAGCGCCGTGGCAAACAGGCAGGTGAGGCTGCGCCTCATGCTCTCCGCCGCCGTCACCGCGCCCACCGTCATCGAGTTCCAGGCGCGCACCTCCCTGGGAAAAATCACCGCCGCAGATGTGACTGCGCCCGATCCCGGCGTGCCCCTGCCCGTGCCTGCGGATTTTGTGGAGAGCCTCTTCCTCCCCATCGCCACGGATCTGTTTTTCTCCAAGCCCTGCGTCACGAACTACGACGTCTCCAGCCTGCGCAATGAGGACGCGCCCAAGCTCATCCGCCACCAGGCCCAGGTGGCGCGCGACATGATGGAACGCATGCGCCCCCAGGGGCAGAAGAGCGCCCGCATGCGCGCTGGCTGGTGAAGGCCCGGCGAAGCCTCATCCTACTCGTCCTCCTACTCCTACTCGTCCTCGATCAACGCGCGCCCGCTTCGACGACGCGCGTTGCGCAAGTGCTTAGTGCTTAGTGCTTAGTCATTCAGAAAGGCCGCCTCTTCTTTGCCAAGAGACATCTAATCCATCAATCCTATGATCATGCTCCCCAGTTACACCAGCAGTCGGCCAATCCTCATCACCCCCTATGGTTCTGGGAATGGAACACCTCAGGATGAGGAAGAACTGGCGCAGCTACAGCGGATGGATCAGGGGCAAATGCAGCATTTAAACGATAGTTACGGACAGCCAGCACAGAGGGGCGAAGAGACGATCCAACCTTTTAGCCCTCCCTTCAGCCCCGGCAACCAACAGACTCAATCCCAAGATTGGGATGACGTCGCTCCGGTCACGGGAGCGCAGAAATGGGGAGCCCGCAACAGCGACGCCCGGGCTCGCGCCCAATATCCGGCAGTTCCAGCCTCGAAAATTTCTGAAAGCACACGAGACGAGCGCAATGCCGGAAACGAGCAGCTGTTTGATCAATCAAGCATAGCCCACCCGCCAATGTCTTCACCAAGCAACGCTGTTCAGCGACGGCAATCCTTCGATGCAGCCGCCCTCCCGCCAAACGAACATAGAGAAGATGGCGAAGAGATGACGGTTTCAACCATCGATCTGACCGCTGGCTCCGGATCGCATGCCGGGTCTCAAAATAGGCTCCTTGCACAAGACGACGATCAAACACCGTCCACAGTGCCAAGCAGTACATCTTCCACAAGACACACTGCACCGCCCACAGAAACCACCAGGAAAGACCTTCCGCTAGAGGAGGCACTGAAAGATGGCGAGGTGCGGTATCGCGAGGCAGAGCGTCTGCTTGTCACCAAGGATCAGGCACTGAATGTGCTGCAAAAATTCGGCGTCACCCCGTCCACCGCCGAATCATGGGCGGAAAACCAGGGTATAAACATCGAAGGCGGCATCTGGTCGCACGGCCAGTGGAACTACCTTCGCAGCAAGTATGGCCTGCAGGGAAAGTCCAATCGAGAGGTTGCTGAGTTCATGTCGGACAAGGCCAATGCAACCCAGGCACGCAAGGAACTTTTCACGGCTCTGGGAGGCAAAGACAAAGAGCGCCTGAAGGTTGCCGAGGCCCTTTCAGACCTTGCCTCGCTAGCAGCCCTGCCCCTGGACATTCCAAAAGCGGCCAGCATTCCGCTTCTTGGAAAAGCCCTGGCGCAGAAGATCGGCAGCGGGGTGAAGATGAAGGGCCTGGGCCCTCTCAAAGGCCCTGTTGATTTCAAGTATCCCGCCAACTCCACTCCTCTTCAAAAGGCAGAATCCCATGCCTATGTTGGAACGGGAAATCACGCCCATCGAATCGGTGCCTTGTCCCCTACCGGCAGGGTGTCAACCAGCGGGATGAAGGTGGCAAAGCAACAAGCCATCGCCACTGAAAAAGCGGCCGGTGTAGCCAGAGGCACCCCTTATCGCGGCGTTGTCGGCCATGGGCCTGACACCACCTGGACAGGAAATCCGATTCCTCCCCAATGGCTGGACCAAAGCAGGCTGGTGAACGGCAGCATGGGTAGCCAGGCCGCCAAATTTCCTTTGGGATTTCAGCCAACAGGCTTCACAGTCGGAGATCCGCGAAGCGCGACGCCCCTGTTTCGAATGAATCTGCCGCCATCCCCTCCTCCGGTCGTCCGCCCGCCTCTCCGTGTTCCCACACCGCCGCCCGTCATTCCTCCGCACCACATGGATGCAGAGGAGGAACCGGGCAGACAATGATTCCCCCCCATGCCGCCCGCAACCACCCTCGCCACACCGCCCGCGCACCTGCAGCGCTACTGCGTCAGCATCGCGCCGGAGCACGCGGCGGAGTACCTCGCCTACTGGGAGTGGCTGCTGCCCCTCCGCAAGACGCTGCAGCCCGTGCTGATGACAAAGCTGGGCGACTGGTTTCTGGCGGACGCGGACTCCAGGCTCTATTGGCTGGACCTGCTGGAAGGAAAACTGGAACCCCTGGAGGCCACGGTGGATGATGTCGGCACCGCGGCATTCATTGAGCGCTTCCAAGACGAGCTTTCAGTGGACCACGTGGAGCTGCTGCTGGACCAAGGCCGTGAACTGCCGGAGGACATGTGCTACGGCTGGAGCGTGCACCCCATCCTCGGCGCCACGTTCCATTCCTCCAACATCCAGTTCTTCAGCCTCCGCATGTGCCAGTGGATTCATTCGCAGCTGCATGAGCAGATGCAGACCCAGACCGTGGGCACGGATGAGTGAGGGGAATCATGCGCGGCTCGGTCATCGCCATCACCCCGAGTCGATGAAACTCTCCGAGTCACCTACCACAAAAAGAGCGGCGGTTGATTCATGAAAAACAGCCAGGGCACAAATCTTCTCATCATTCACCCCTTGCGCCATGCCGCCACCACCGGCCACAGCGCCACCCAGCTGCTCGAACTGTGGCAACAGGGCGTCGTGAGCCAGGGACGCGATGGCAGCAGCAGGATGGAAATGATGCTGGATTTCAGAAGGGCCTTTGCATGGAGCCTCGCCGAGGTGGCCATCCTCGGAGCCTGGCAGCCCTTTGGCGACAGTGCGTGGACGGATGAAATGATCAACAACCGCATGGCTCCCCTGCTGGAGGAGTGGAGGACAAGTCCACGCCCCGCGCGGGATTTGGGTTCGGAGTGAAGAGATGGCTCCATGCTGCCAGACATGGGTTTACGCAGGCCGAAATCCGTTATAGTGGCGGAGATCGAGCGCGTGCTGCGCGACAGGCAGACCTTCGCACACATCCAGGACATTCTGCTGGCACACGCGGCCGGGGCACAGCCAGTGGTGCGCGGGCCCGGCCGGTCCGCAGGCTCCGTGTATCTCATTTTCGAGTTCAAAGATGCGAAGGGCGAGGACGCAGGCAACCTTCTCATCGAGGATGGAAAATGGCTGATCTTTGCCCCCGGGGGCGACTTTGAGGTGGATCGCGAGATGCACCGCGAGATGCTGCGTCTTTTCATCCATAACGGCGACCGCCTGAAGTGACACCAGCCCCACGCAAAGCACCCAATGCCAGCCCCTTGTAGAATGACATCGGGCCGAAAAAATGGACGCACAACCACAGCCTCCATCCGCACGGGCACAAAAAAGTACTGCTGCCGCATTCGGCTGCAGCGAGCGTCTCCTGGCCCCCGAGTCGCCGAGGCGCGCATGGTGCAACAGCCCCCTGGGCCACGCCACGCCCCGAGAGTGGGCATCGGCGTATGTCAGGAGACACTCGTTCCGCAGGCCAATGGGCCAGCGGTACTCCAGACCTCCCTATGCGCGCCCTGCGCATGTCGTGGAACAACGACACTGAAATGATGACCGAGAGCAATCATGCAAACACCCCGCCCCAACGCCCATGCGCATGGGCGAAACATGGCCTTTCAGCATGAGCATCAAGATGCGTTCATTCCCGGACCCAGCACGCACAGCACCACCGCCCAGCCCCTGCCCTGATCTGGCAACCATGAAAAAGCTCATCCTTGGTCTCCTCCTCATTGCCTTCATCACTGTGGCCTGGTCTTTGCACCAGGAGTTTTTCGGCCATGATCGAATGCCCAATGCCACACGGATCATAAACATCGCCTGCGCCTATGAGGCCTTTTTTGAGGACCAGGGCGGCACCTTTTGAGTTCCAATCAAGGGAGGACCTGATATCCAAGCTGGAGGGGAACAACGCCCTGGACATCTCCTACATGCAGCCCATGGAAGACAACCGGGACACCTGGGGCAGGCCGCTTACGATCCGGCCACTGGAGGGAAAAAAGATCGAGATCCGGTCCGCAGGCAGGGATGGCAGGCTGGACACGGATGATGACTGGATGGAGGTGGCCCCAAGGAAGAAAAAGGCCGTGCAGTGAGGCCTGGTAAAAGGCACGGGCAAATGGGGGAAGACCGCAAAAAAATTGACGCGCAGCCGCAGCCTCCATCCGCGCGGGCACAGCCCAGGCTGCCCCAAAAGCCAGGCCGCTTTTTCCAGGCGGCCAAGCATGGTTACACAGAAGCTGTGATCAATCATACCGCGGGTGAAAGTGGAAAATTCACGCAGATTCAGCCTCCCAGTCCCCCAAGAGTCTGCTTGTAAATATACTGAAGGAATCTCCAGGCCGCCGACGCCGTTGTAGATTCTGCCGACATAAGCCTTGATCCAACTGTCCGCCACGTAACGCCAGCCTCTTGTGGGATGTTTTGCGACGGGTTGGCCCTTGGATGCGTGCCTGCCAATGCGCCTCAATATCAGCACGCCACTGCTTCAAGCGGGGATGAGCGCTTGATCCACTGGCCTTGTCATAGAGCCAGTGGCCCATCTCATGCCAAAGAGTCACACGCATTTGCTCCGGCGTGCAATTTTTGATCATGTCATGGGCGAGGAAAAGTGTGTTGGAACTCGAGTCGTATTTGCCATGCACATCAGCTCCCAACGCGGGAACCACGCATAGATTCACTCGGTTCAGCGTGATTGCAATGCCCCGAGGAAGGACATCAAGCAGGCTCTGGGCGCCGCCCATGATGCTGGCTTGAAGGGCAGGAGGAACGGGCATCCCAGGCTGCCATTTCATGACGGCCGAAGCCTGAACAGGATTAGGCTTGGGTTTCAACTCGGGCCTGGCATCCCACTGCTGCTTTGTCTGCGGTGGGACAGGCGTTACAAGACGCTATCGGCAGCCACCACAGCCCGCGCCTGCGCCAAGTCTGCCTGCACGGTGGGGTGCTGCCGCGCGTGCTCCGGCCCGCGCCATCACATTGTCGATCAACCTGCGTCACTTCTTCATGGCGTGGGCGGCCCAGGATTGAGAATTCGACGCGCACGATATATGTTGGGCACATTGAATGGCGGCTTCATCAAGATCGCAGCAGCTTCATCCAGGGCAATCCGACCGGCCTTCACCTCACGGTTCAGATCAGCCATTCGCTTGAAGATAGAGAGTCTCTGCTCTTCCGATAGAAGGCTATAGCTGGTCACTTCATGATCTGGAATAAAGCTCATAACCTTCCTTTCTTTTTCATCATCACTGTCATTTGATTCGCGATTTTTGTCCATTCATTTCCTTCAAATTGCTGCCAGTGGTCCGCACTATCCTTGATCGCATGGAGTTCTTGAAGTGCCTCGTCATTAACAAGGTTCACTCGCTCTGCCACCCATTGCGCATAAACGCGGCTGAAAAGCTCACTATCGCTCAACCAATACTCGACATCCATTCCCTCTCTCTTGCATATCTGGGCTCCCTTGGTCTCCCTGGCTATCCCGGCAATGACAGCCACCTCCCTGGGGTCAAGCGCAAGCCTCACATGGTGCCCGATCTCGTGCAGCGTCGTAAACACTGGATACGCGCATTCAGGACGCACGCCGATTCTCCCTGGGTAAGGATGGCTGGGATGCCTGTAAACGCCATCAGCATTTGAAGGAACGTCCTTCGCATTCAGAATTAGTCTGGGAAGCGTTCCATCGTCGTGCGCATGATCTGCCAAAAATAACGCTTTTCTGATGGCCTCGCCATGAGCTCCCCACGCCTGCACTTCCATGTTCGTGCTCGGCGCATGACGGCGTGGTGGTCGACTGTCACGCAACATTCGGTTTTCAGCCGCCCTCTCGGTGAGGCCCCTTGTCTGCTGCTGCGCTCCTTTCTGATAGCGAGAGCTGCGTTCGGTCGGCAGCCTCTCTTTGAATCCATGATGCCGCCCATCAGCCCCCGCCACCACAGCCCGCGCCTGGGCCAGGTCTGCCTGCACGGTGGGGTGCTGCCGCGCGTGCTCCGGCCGCGCCATGAGGTTTGCGATCAACCGGCGCGAGCTTTCCACGCTCCGCGGCGGGCCGGAGGGGCGGCCGGTGGGGGGAGTTTGCCGTGGCTGGCTGTTGTTGGCAGTGGTTTGCGATGGTTGACCGGAGGGGGAGGTTGACGGCGGCTGGCCGCTGTTGACGGTCGTTGGCGGTGGATGTCCCAGCCCGGTGCCAGGGGTGGAATGCGGCGATGGCTGCTGGGGCTGGCCGGGGGTGGGCGTGGGCGCATTGATGTGCCCCCTGGCGGCGCTGCCGCCAGACGGGGCCGTGCTTGCCCCGCCGTCGGGGTTGGTGGCCGTGGGCGGGTTCGTGTTCGCATCCGCGTTCAGGTTGCGCCTTGCGTCCGTGTTGATGCCGGCCTGCGCATTGGCGTCAGCATGGATGCTGGTGCGGCCGCTGGCGTTTGTGTCCCCCGGGTGTGTCCTGCCACCATGGGCGGGCGGCTGGTCCGGGGAGGGGCGTGGCCTCGACCGGGCCTTATCCTGGGCCGCACGCCCCTCGGCCGCCGCCACCACAGCCTGGGCCTGGGCCACGTCTGCCTGCACGGCGTGGTGCTGCCGCGCGTGCTCCGGCCGCGCCATCACATTGTCGATCAGCCTGCGGGAGCTTTCCACACTCAGCGGCGGGCCGGAGGGGCGGCCCGTGGGGGGAGTTTGCCGTGGCTGGCTGTTGTTGGCAGTGGTTTGCGATGGTTGACCGGAGGGGGAGGTTGGCGGCGGATGTGCCGGGCCTGAGCCAGATTCAGGCATTGGCGCCTGACCATTTCCTTTTTCTGTGGTAGTTTCTGGTTTTACATTTCCTGCCGGGACTGCTGCTGTCTGCGGCGGCTGGACGGAAGGGGAAGCCGACGGCGCTTGACCGTTGTTGACGATGGCCGGCGGTTGTTTGCCGGGACCGGAGCCGGGGCTGGCTGTCGAGGCGGCCGACGGGCGGCCACCCTGCACAGGCGGGGGCTGGATGGAAGCCCGCACGCCGGGCACAGTCACAGGCACTGGCGGCTGCGCTGGAATGGCGGCAGAAGAAGGTGGCGGGGACAGTGACGGGGCCGCTGGCATCCGCCGGACGGGGCTGCCGCGCAGGATGAGTCTGGTGGCCGCGTCCAGGCTCTGCTGCGCGCGCTCCCTGGTGGCCTGCCCAGCCCGGGAGCGCGTGGCGCTGCCCGCCGCCCCCAGGGCCAGGATGAGGGCGGCCATGTCAGGCGATTTCTTCAGCATGGCGGCCAGCGCCTCCGCAGGGTCCCTGCCGTCCGCTAAGGCGGAACTGATGGTGCCCACGATCTCCGTCGGCAGATCCTCGATGAAGAACTCCTTGCCGCTGTCTTTGAGGAAGCCCTTCGCCTTGAACAAAAACTCACGCGCCCCTGACAAGGCAAGGTCCCTGCTCTGCGGCGTCCGCAGCTTGCTGGCATTGCCCACCCTGGCCAGGATGGCGCTGAAGAGGCCTGTGGCCATGGCTGGCAGGGCCTGCTCGCGGAAGGCCTCCTCATGCGTCTTCCCTTTGCGGCGCGCCTCCGCATAGCCTTTGGCATACTGGCCGCCAGCCCCGCTGGTCCCGGCGATGATGACGCCACCCCAAGGACCAGCGAGCGCGGTGAGCGCCACCAGCGGCCCCTGGCTCAGCGCCAGCCCGGCCAGCCTCAGCCCGCCCCCTGCGCCGGTCTCCATGTCCGTGGTGGTCGTCATGCTCTCGACGAAGTCGCTGCCGTAGGCGGCCACCTCAGAAAGAAATCTCCCCACAAAGGGAGTGTTGTTGTAAAACAGCGCAGACACGCCCAGGGCCATGACGCCGAGCCGCCCCACACCAGCCATGAGGTGCGTGCCGATGTAGTCCACCGTATTGATGAAGTCGCCCCGGTTCTGCTGCTCCTTGAAATACTCCACCACCTTCTCACCATCGCTCAGGCCCTGAAACCACGCACCGTGCTGCGGGTCCGCGCCGCGGCGTTTTTCAAAAGTGTCAAAGCTCTCCCCGGGCGTTATCTTCGGCGTGTTGCGTAGCGCGTCCACCAGCTCCGCCCCCTGCAGGACCTGCAGCTGTGGCAGGCTCTGCATGGCTATGGCCTTGGCCTCGTCTGTGGCGTCCGCCTTCTGCACCGCGCTGGTGTAGAGCTTCGTGCTCATGACCAGCGCCGGGTGGATGATGATCCTGCCATCGCTGAGGACGCGGGCGGCCTCGGCGGAGCTATCCTTTCCAGTGGTCAGGGTTTGAATGAGACTCTTGAAAAAATACTCAGCGCCGCCGCCGTCATCACGGGGCACGATGACGGTGCTCCAGTCCAGCTTTTTGGCATCCTCCATCACGTCCTGGTGGCTCGCATTGTCCGGGTCTAGGCCGTGCTTCCGCATTTCCTCCGCGATGATGACCTGCCGCCGCCGCTGATTGTCGTTCCGGCGCTGGTGGGTCTGCTCCGGACTGTCCAGCGCGCGGCTCCAGGCTTTGCCGTCAAAGAGTGCCCTCATCCCGCCCTTCGTGTCCATCTCCTTCTGCAGGCGCTGGCGGATGGCCTCGGTCGCCTTCAAGGCCTTGACCCGGTTCTGGTTATGCGTCTCATCCACAGACTCCCGCAGCGCCTGGAACCTCTTCTGCGACTCACTCAGGAGATCCTGCCACGCCGCAGCGGCCTCCGGAGAGGACGCAGGGCCACCAGGGTACCTTTGCATCAGGTCCCGCTCCTCCTGCTCCAGCTGCTGCTGCAGGGCGCGGTGCCGCAGTGCTGCGCCGGGCTGCTTCAGCTCCAGGCCCTTTTCATAGTCACGCTGCTCCCTCGCCCGTTTTTGCTTCTGCAGACGCTCCTCGGTCCTGGCCTTCACCGCGTCGTTGGACACGCGCTCATTCAGCACCTGCGTCTGCGTGGCCAGCACACGGCGGTCACGCTCCAGCTCGGCATTGTCCTTTTCGATGGCCGCGTGCTCATCGTCGTAAGCTTTTTGAAAGTCGCTGTCGTGGGAATTGCGCCGCAGCAGCACATCCCTGTCCCACACCAGACCGGTCTGCGGGTCCTCCACGGTCTGGCGCGGGGCGCTGCCCTCCGGCCGGTCCAGGGCGGCAATATTGTCCAGGATATACTGCCGCCGCGCCTGTATATGCCGCACCCGCCGTGCCTCCAGCGCCTCCATACGCGCGGCCAGCGCAGCATCCACCCGGCTGATGTGGCTTACAGCATCGTCCACCTCCCGCAGAAGCTCCGCCACATCCAGCCCGGCGATGCGCTGGGGCTGCGCCCGCTCCCATGCCTCCGGGTCCTCCGCACGTGCGCGCTGGTCACGCTCCCGCACTATTTTGCGCATGCTGTCGTAGATATCCAGATCCTCTTTGACCACCTCGCCTTGGCCTTGGCCTTGGCCTTGGCTCTGACTCTGACTCTGCGGTGGCGCTGCGCCGTCTGTCGCATGGGCGGCCGCCTCAGCCTCCTGGGCAGCATTCCTGCGGCCCGCCTCCGGCCCTGGCGCGGGTGCCGCACCTGGTGCCGGGGCCAGTGGCGGGGTCCGCGTTCTACTCATGCCCATGGCATCCCGCGCATCCCCCGGCCGCGCCGTGGACAAGCTCGCATCACCCGCCGTCCCACTTTCGCCATTGCCGCCACCATTGCCAGGGGCAGCCCCCGGCCCGCGCGGCGGCGCGCTGGCTTGCGTCATCTGGTCCTGCCCCTGCCCCTGCCCCTGCCCCTGCCCCTGCGCCTGTGCTTGTGCTTGTGCTTGTGCTTGTGCTTGTGCTTGTGCTTGTGCTTGTG
>CAZPSQ010000104.1:11115-16787 GCA_964588755.1 uncultured Prosthecobacter sp.
CCTGTGCCTGTGCCTGTGCCTGTGCCTGTGCCTGTGCCTGTGCCTGTGCCTGTGCCTGTGCTTGCGGTTGCGGTTGCGGTTGCGGTTGCGGTTGCGGTTGCGGTTGCGGTTGCGGCTGTGCTTGCGCCTTCACCAGTTCCAGCCCCTCCCACTCCCGCGGATCGGATAAAACGACCTGCCCGTCCCGGGGGTCCAGGTCCACGCCCGACGGACGGTAAAACATAGCTGACGACGAGCTGCCCTCCGCCTCCCGTTCCTCAAGCGCCGGCATCAAGGGGGCCGCGCCCTGGCTCCCAGCCCTCTGGCCCGGAGCCTGCACACCCCCATCCAGCCCCCAGGTGTAGCGGGCCGCAGCGTCCACCGCCTGGAGCCCCTGCCCGAATGCCCGCTCTTGTGGCATTTTATGGTATGAATTCCCCGCATCATCTGAGCCGCCCACTCTGGCCTGCCCCGCCAAGTCACCCCTCCCCGGCATCCCCCATGCAGCTCCATCTGGCAGGCCTGGAACCCGCCGCCGCGGCAGCCAGTTCGCTGTTTTCTCAGTGAGCACGTCCGAAAGCCGACCAGGAGAAGAATGACTCATGCCAGACCACCTCTGGCGAAACCACCCCCCCTTCAAGCCCAACCTCGAAAGAAAAGGAAGACACCAGCCGCCACCGCCCGCGTGCCCATGTTCTTCGGCGCCACAGCGTCGTGGCTGGCAGCCTGTGACGACTCCTCAACCGGCCATGGATAAGGAATGCCCGCCACCCGCGCGCGCATCCGCCTCATGTGCGGAATGACCACGTTGAGGATGAACGGATCGTCTGGCTCCTTGAACTTGAGGTGCACGCGCTCCCATAGCTCTGCCAGGGGAAAAGCCTCCGCATAGCGTTTCTGATAAGCCAGGCTGATGGCCAGCACCATGCGGAAGTCCGCCAGATAGGTGTCCCCGTCCGGGTTCCATTTCCCCTCCAGCATGGCCCGGTTGCGCATGTAGGCCTCCAGCGCCTTCCGCGCCGCCGCCGCCGCCCGGTTCATCTGATGAGCATGTGCGCCACAGCCTCCCACTGCAAGGCAGCCAGTTGGGGCTTCGCTGTTTCGTGTGGGCGGCCTGGGAGAGCGATTCAAACCAAAAGGTATCCGGGTGGGGCGGTTTGGGGCTGGCTCTGTATTCTTCTCGAAGCCCGATAATGACGGCTTGCCTATGGGGTTTCGAGGAGAATGCAGGGCGATGCGGAGCACACCAAGTCCAGCGAGTTCAGGAGCCCTTGGGGGGATGGCTGTCTGAGAGCCTCCGCTACCCACTCAATTCAGCGAAGCGCCTGATTTCGTCCAGGGTGAAGTTACCATGCCTGCCGCGTGCCAGCAAGGCCCGGACGTGGGCAAAGAGCCCGTCCAACGCCTCCTCTTCCAGGTGACGGCCCAGGGACTGCCGAAGGGCTTCCTCATTGTCAAGCATGCGCCGCAGGCGGGCTTGGAAAGCGCTTTTCAACGATGAGGCAACCATCACTCGATTATGACGCCGCGAATAAAGCTGCTGCCAGCATAATCATACGGAAGGTTGCGCAAAAAATCCTCCCCATCTTTCGGATAGTAAAGACGCCCGTGACGTCCGAATATGCCATCATGCTCAACTTCCTCCTGCACAGATGCATTGCTGCATACCGCGCGGCCGTCTGCTCCCAGGGTCCATGTGTAGCAAAGATCGCCGTTGACGTGGTCCCGATAATAACTGCGAATTTCGACTTTCATGATGAATGGATTATTGGGTGGAATCACCCCAGTGAACCGACTCTTTGCGACGCTTACTGGGCGGCAGGTGCGCATTGATTTCGTCCAGGGTGAGTTACCATGCCTGCCGCGTGCCAGCAAGGCCCGGACGCGGGCAAAGAGCCCGTCCAACGCCTCCTCTTCCAGGTGACGGCCCAGGGACTGCCGAAGGGCTTCCTCATTGTCAAGCATGCGCCGCAGGCGGGCTTGGAAAGCGCTTTTCAACGATGAGGCAACCATCACTCGATTATGACGCCGCGAATAAAGCTGCTGCCAGCATACTCATACGGAAGGTTGCGCAGAAAATCCCCCCACCCACCTTGCCGTCCGGGCTTCTGTTTGCCTCGGTTATCTGGCGATAGTCGAAGCCATGTTGGGCCAGAATTTGGGCGGCTTCATTTTCAGCGTTAAAGCCACGAATATGGCCGGGATTTGCATCGTCAGGCAAGAGGGTTTTAGCGCCCCCAAAGAAGAGCGCTCCGCAGTGTCCTGCGCCACCACGTGCCGCGCCTGATCGTAATCCACCGGCTCCTGCGGATTGAGCATACGCTGGATCTTTTCCAGGTTGGCGACAAGGCGCGCGGAACGCTCGTGGTTCAGCGGCGGGCTGGGCTGGTAGATATTCGGCAGCTTGCCGGGAGGAAGTTTGGGTGCCTTGCCGTGGTTGTCACTGCTTGGCTTCGGCGGCTCCGGGCCGGGGTGCCTTTCCTGCCAGAGGCGCATGGCCTCCGCCATGGCACCGGCCAGACCGCCCGGCTGGCGGGTCAGCACATCGCCAAGGCACGGACAACGTGTGGTAGAACCTGGTATTTTTTGACCTGACGCGTGGCCGGCACCATCCCCGGCACGCAGATGGTTCCGCCCCATCCCCGCCTAGCCGCCGCTCATGGCACCGGAGATAATGGTGGCCCCGCTGGCGGCGTCTGCCACCTGCTCATGCGTCCACTCCTGGCTGCGGTGGTGAGAATAAACGTCCGTGTAGGCGCTGCCGTAGAGCACTGTGCCGTTTCAGTCTCAGAATGCGGATTCCCTACCTTGTCCTGATCTGCGCCGCACCTCGGTCAGGTCTGCTTTTTCCGTGGGTTCCACGATCCAGTCGATGGGTACGACCTGTCCGTCACCCTTGGTGATTGCATTGCCCTCTGTAAGTGTGTCACGCACGGTCACACCCAAGATAGGGTGGACCCAATTCCCTTGATGCTCGACAAAACCTTTGCCCCTCAAATAGTCGGAGATCTCCTCCGGCGTGGAGTCTCTTCCCTTGATGAAGGGCTGTGAGAAGACCATTCGCGGCTCAGTCTCACCAGGCAGCAGGACGACACCTTCAAAAGAGCTGTCATCATGAAACAGGCGGTTGGACAGCGCCCACCTCTGGAGATACTCTCCAGCGTCCTCGGCGTGGTATCCATAGAGTCCTGGCTTTGTTAGCTTCACCACTCGGCCAGTATGGGGATCTAAGAAGACGCCATGCTCACCGCCAAAATTGGCTTCTTCAATGTTTAGGAACGATGCGGGATCAATTTCCCGCCCGTTTTCACGCGCCCACGCCACGAGTCTGGAATGACTGACGAGCGCTCGCCCAGATTTCCGGCGCTTTTGCGCATCTGTTCCAGCGCCTGTTGATATTCCTCCGGCGTCATTGCCGGTGAGGTCTTGGAAGATTGAGGAGGGGTTTCGCTGTTCATGAGTGAGGTTCGTATTTTGAGGTTGCTTGTCAAGCATGCGCAGAGAAGAGGCAATGAGTGCAGGAGGACGCCTCGCGCCACTGGAAAGCGAATCATGAGATTGCGGGCCGCCGCCCCCCATGCTGAACTGCAAGTCCCGCTCCGGCGCGCCGCCTTACATCGGGCCGCTGCCGCCCTGCACAGCAGACCTCCGCGCGCGCTTCAGCAGGTCCATCACCTGCGCGTCCAGGTCCCTTCCCTCCAGCGGATCCAGGCCCAGCCGGGCCATGAGGTCCTTCACACTGTCCTTGAAGTTATCCCACATCTGCATCACCAGGGAGGGCCGGGTCAGCAGCTCCGGCCGCGCCTCCGCCTGGCGGGCAAACCACTCCAGCGCCAGCGCCTCGGTGTTGCCCTTGAGGTGCGCATATCCCGGCTCTGCGGCGATGGCGTCGAGGGCGCCCCCCTGCTCCAACAGCAGATTCTGCCGCAGGTCGGCCCAGCGCTTCTGGGCCGGGGCAGGCTTGCCACCGTCCTCTCCAGAGGGGTTCAGCAAGGCGTGGAGGCCCTCAGCCCCACGTCAGACGGCAGCCTTCTTTTTTATCGTGCCCCCGAGGCCACCACCGCCACCAAGACTGATGCCACCACCACCGCCACCACCACTGATGCCGCCGCCACCACCACTCAGGTTGATCGGCTCGGACGCCGCCGCCAAGCCACCACCACCAGCGGGTGCAGATGCAAGCGTCGCGGCCTGCGGTCCTGCGCCACCCCCACCATTGGCAGGCAGGGGGGCGGGAGAGGCGTAGGTTCTTTCACCGCCGGCCCTGGCAGGACTCATTCCCGGAGCAGCCCCCGCGCTGGGAGGCATGGCAGGGGCTTGCCCCGGCGCACCTTGGCCGTTGGCTTTGGGGCCAAAGCCTGGACGATAGGGCAAGGCATTGTTGCCATTGCCTGTTTGCCGGCGCCACTCGCTAAACGTGCGCGGATACTTCGACTCAAGCTGTCCGACGGACTTCATCACATTGTCGTTGATTTGTGTCGCGGCGTCTGTCGGACTAGGCAGGGGAATGCGGGCCGTGCGGCTGGGTATTTGGTTGCTAGCCATGCGCTGCGAGCCTGGAGCAACTTTGTTTGCCGCCTCCCTGGCCCCTGCTTCCTGCTTCCTCCACTCCTCCCACTTCGAGTCCGGCACCCAGCGGTGGCCTCCGCTCCATTCCACCAGGCGGCCGCCGGTGCTGGGCTTAGACGTGGACTCTGGCGCTGCGGCAGGCGCGGGGGGCTGCTTCACACCGCCCGGCTGCATCACACGATCACCGACCTGCGCCGCCGTCCGCGCAAAAGAGCCCATGGCCCCCGGCAGGTTCAAGAAGGGGGCCGCCAAGTCAGAGACAGGCGTCCTTCCCGGCTTCGGCTGCTGACCTGCTGTCGTGCCGCCCCCTTGCGTGGCCGTCCCCGGCGCGCGCGGGCCGATCTCCCCGCGCTCATCCATCACGCTGCCCGTGCTTGCCGCGTTAAAGGCGTTGCGCTTCGCGTCAAACGTCCCGTCCGCCCGCGCCTGGGCGATGCGGTCCGTCCGGCTCAGCCGTGCCTCGAAGGGGTTCGGCCCGCCCCGCGCCCGGCGTTCCGCATCCAGCGATCCCAGCTCCAGCTTCCCCGTCGGGCGGCCATGCATGTCCAGCCGGCGCATCTCCTTGCTGCCCGCCCCGATCTGCCTGCCCGTCAGATTGCCCTCGCGGTCGTAAAGCTTCGTCCGTGGGTTGAAGCGCGGCGGCAGCGGCTTCTCCTCATCCGCGCCAGAACCAGTCTTGGACCGGCTGGACTGCATGGGATTGTAGCTGGCGGGCGGACGATAGTCGGGTGAAAAGAGACGGCTCATGCACTCTGCCTCTGGCGAAAGCACACCCCGGGCAAGAACAATATCACATTCCATCCACGCCCTGAACCCCGGCATTCGCCAATCGGTGGCACCCGGCTAAACATGGTAGTTTATGCCATCACTCGGTCTTTCCATCATTCCATTTTTGAAAAATTATGAGCCGTCAGCCGATCATTAGGATTTAGTTCAAGCGCCCTGCGACAGGCAAAGCGGGCCCACTTACGATGCCCTAGTGCGTCAAGGCATAACGCCATGCACCCCAATAGTTTGGAAGATTTTGGATTTAAGCGATGCGCCTTTGCCATTGCAAAGAATGCCCGCCTCAACTTGCCATCATTATAAAATTCGGCTCTTCAGGCAAACGTGTGGGCAGTGGC
>CAZPSQ010000105.1:0-16781 GCA_964588755.1 uncultured Prosthecobacter sp.
CTCCAGCATGATGTCCGCCCCGAGGATTGCCCCCGTGCGGGGATTGGCAAAGCTGGGGCCGTAGCCGCCGAAGGGGGGCCTCACGCTGCTGGTCCAGCGGAGCACGTTGTGCTCGATGTCGCCCGCGTCCCAGCGGGCGTCGTCCGGCATCTGCTTCACCACCACGGCGTCCTTGAAGCCGGCGGTTTCGAAGGCCTCGTTCCACTTCAGCGCGGCATTGCGGATGGTGTCGCGGAACTCCACGGGCGTGGTGTTTTCGATCCAGAAGGTGATGGGCGTCACAGGCTCGCTGAGCTTGGTGCCGGGCTTCTGCTTCACCAGCCGCCAGCGGTGGATGACGTCGCGGTAGGGCGCGGCCTCCGTGCTGGTCATGTCCGTGATCTGGTGGGTGAAGTAGCCGATGCGGGCGTCGTCCAGGCGCGGCTTGAAGTCGCTCTCCGGCAGCGCCAGGAAGGTGTGCTGCACCTGCACGCTGATATAGCGCGGGTTTGCCACGTCGGCATCCGTCTCCCAGCTTGGGTTGGGATTCTCATACACATACTCGGCGGTGATGGCGGTGTTCTTCGGGTAGCCGTTGATGCGCAGGATCTTGGACTTGATCTCGGAGAGCTTGCCCAGCACGGACTTGTCCGGGCTGGAGTTGGCCCCGAACTTCACCTGGGTGAGGTTTTCCCGGGTGAAGAGGCTGGTGCAGGGGATGAGGAAGCCTTCCGCGTCCTCGGCGGCGATGGACTCGCTGGCCAGGATGGCGGCGCTGGTGTTGGCCTTTTGAGCGCGGGCCAGGGCGTTCTGGGGATCAAAGTAGAGCTTCGTGTTTTGCTCGATCAGCTCGATGCGGTCAAACATCTTGCGGAAGGTGAAGATGGCCGAGTCGCCGTAGCGGCCGCGGTTGTGCCCGGCGGCCACGGGGCCGTCCACGCTGTGGTTGAAGTAGATGAACTCCGGGCCGATCTGTGCCTTGCTGACGTAGAGCCAGGGGTTGCCGCGCTCGACGTCGAGGTACATGCGGAAGAGGCCTTCGATGCGTTTGAAGTCCTTGGTGAACTCCGCCACGGTCTTGCGCTTTGGCCTTTCCGTCACCACGGTTGTCGTCGTGGTCGTGGTGGTCTTGGCTGCCTCGGCTGGCGCAGGCGGGCCGGCTTCCGGCTTTTTGGCGGGGGCAGGCTCGGGCTTCTTTTCCGGGGTCGGTTCTGGCGCTGGCTCCGGTTTCTCCGGCTTTTTCTCGGGAGTGGGGGCTGGGTCCGGCTTGGGGCTGGGCTCGGGTTTTTTCGGCTCAGGCTTGGCGGGTTCCGGCTTGGCGGGGGCGGCGGGCTTGGCCTCCGGCGCTGCCGTGGCCGGAGAGATGCAGGAAAGGGAAAGGCCCAGGGCCAGGGCTGAGCAGGTGATCAGGGGACGGCGAGACATGGCGAGAAGGGGGTGGCGGTGGACCGTAAGGACGACGATACCAGACACAACGGCCCAGCGGCGAGATCATTGTGTGTTTTTTGGCAGAGGGGGGAGGCTGGGGCGGAAGGCGGAGGTGGGGCCGCAAAAAGCGCAAGAAGGCGCAAAAAAGAGATTTGGGGTGGTGGAAGGGCCTGCGGTTTGTGGAGGTGGGACTGCTATTTTTTGGGACACACATTTTCCGTTAAGATGTGAGTAAAGACCGCGTTTCCGCCGTCGAAAGCATCCCCCCTGCACGCCTATGAACGCGTTTTACCTCGCCCCTGTCCTGGCTTTCTCCCTCAGTCTGGCCGCCCTGCGCGCCGCCCCGCTGCCGGAGAGCCAGAAAATCGACGAACTCCTGGCCAAGGACTGGGCCAAGAGCGGCCTGAAGGCGAACGCGCCCGCCAGCGACGAGATTTTGGTGCGCCGCCTGTATCTGGACATCGCGGGCCGCATCCCCACCGTGGAGGAGAGCCAGGCCTACCTGCGCTCCACCGATCCGCAGAAGCGCATGAGGCTGATCGACACCCTGCTGGGCAGCGACGGCCACACCAGCCACATGTTCAACTACTGGGCGGACATCCTGCGGCTGACGGACAATGTGAAGGGCCGCCTGACGGCAGAGGCGTATGAGGAGTGGCTGAAAAAGCAGATCGCCGCCAACACGCCCTACGACCAGATGGTGCGCAACCTCCTGACCACCGACGGCGGCGTGTGGGACAGCGGCAGCACCGGCTTCTGGCATCGGGATGAGAACAAGCTGGACCACCTGGCCTACACCGTGCAGGTCTTTCTGGGCACCAGCATTGTGTGCGCGCAGTGCCACAACCACCCCTTCGACAAGTGGTCCCAGATGGACTACTACCAGATGGCGGCCTTCACCTACGGCATGGACACGAAGGGCAACGGCGTGGATGTGATCAGGAAGCAGAAGCCGAAGCAGGAATTCGACCGGAAGGCCCTGGCCGCCATGAGCCCGGAGGACCGCAAGGAGGCGCTGAAAAAGATGCGCAATGAGCGCAAGGCCGCCAGGGAGGAGGAGCCCGCCAGCGCCGTCTCCCGCGAGGACCTGCAGCAGGTGAGAAGCGCGATGCAGGATGTGATGAAGCCGCTGCGCTACACCAACACCGAGTGGAACGAGGGCAAGGTGCCCAGCCTGCCGGCGGACTACAAGTATCCCGACGGCAAGCCCGGCGAGCGCATCCAGCCCAAGACCATGTTTGGCCATGATGTGACCGCGAAGGATGGCCAGCGCGGCATCGACGGTTTCGCCGCCTGGATGACCGACCCGCAGAACCCGCGCTTCACCACGGTGATCGCGAACCGCATGTGGAAGAAGGCCTTCGGCGTGGGGTTGATCGAGCCGGTGGATGAGATGACGGACTCCACCGTGGCCAGCAACGCGCCGCTGATGGACTACCTCTCCCAGCTCATGGTGGAGAAGAAGTACTCGCTGAAGTCCTTCCTCCGCGTGCTTTACAACACGGACACCTACCAGCGCATGGCCACGGCGGAGGAGGTGCCGCTGGGCGAGGCATATCACTTCACCGGCCCCATCCTGCGCCGCATGAGCGCGGAGCAGATCTGGGACTCCCTGGTCACGCTGACGAATGGAAATGTGGACGGCTCCATCGAGGAGGAAAACACCCGGCTGCATCAATACCTGGACGACCTCTCCTTCTTCCTGAACACGGTGAAGGGCAAAGGGGTGGAAGGCTTGGTGACGATCGCGAAGGAGACGATGAGCAAGCGTGCTGAGAACCAGAAGAAGCTGGATGAGATGCGCGCCGCCATCGATGCCGCCAAGGAGAAAGGCAGCACCACCGCCGTGGCCGATGCCAGAGCCCTGGTGAAGGAGGCCAACAAACTGCGCCAGCAGACCAGCAACGACATCCTGGTGTCCCTGCTGGGCGAGGAGCGCGCCCGGGAGCTGCGCGCGGGCTACCGGCCCAACAAGAACGACCAGGGCAAAATCCAGCGCCCGCCGCTGACGAAGCAGCAGGTGAGCTCCATGACCAAGGAGCAGCGCAAGGAGTTCATGGAAAACTACCGCAAGAACATGGCCACGGTGAAGGGCATGGCCACCCGCGCCTCCGAGCAGCCCAGCCCCGCGCGGCCCGGCACCTTCCTGCGCACCTTCGGCCAGAGCGACCGCGAGCTGATCCAGAACGCCAGCGACGAGGCCTCCGTGCCGCAGGCGCTGACGATGCTGAACGGCCCCATCTGCGACTCGATCAGCAATCCGAACTCGAAGCTGGCTCAGATCCTGGAGAAAGCCACCTCCCCCATGCAGAAGCTGGACACCCTGTATCAGGCCATCCTCAGCCGCAGGCCGACGCCGGATGAGACGGCGATCCTGAATCGTGTGATCGCTGACCGCGGCGACAAGGCGGTGGAGGATGTGACGCATGCGCTGATCAGCGGCAGTCAGTTTCTCTTTGTGCAGTGAGGCAGATCACCATCGAACACCACAACATCACCCGTCATGAAATCCCTGCTCAATTCCGCCAATGACCTGACTCGGCGTCAGTTTGCCGAGAATGTGGCCAAGACATGTCTCGGCGTCTCTTTGCTGAACGGCCTCGCTCCAAGAGGTCACGCTGCCTTTGAAGGCTCCTCCAAGGCCGCGCAGGCTGCGACTGCGAAGCGTGTGATCTACCTCTACATGTCCGGCGGCATGACGCACCTGGACACCTTTGGCGCGGTGCCTGGCGCGGACACCATGGGCTCCACCAAGACGATCAAGACATCCGCCGACGGCGTGCAGATCGGCGAGCTGCTGCCGGAGACGGCGAAGATGATGCATCGCGGTGCCATCATCAACTCGCTCAGCTCCACCCAGGGCGCTCATGCGCAGGGGAACTATTATCAGCACACCAGCTACACCATGCGCGGTGCGACGCGGCATCCGACGATGGGGGCCTGGCTGCAGAAGTTTCAGGGGAAGGGGAACACGGACCTGCCCGGCTCCGTCATCATCACCAGCGACAGCAAGCACCCCGGCGGCGGTTTTTTCGAGGCCGCCTTCCAGCCGCTGGTGCTCAACGATCCCGCGCGCGGTCTGCAAAACAGCCGCATGCCCGGCAGCCTGAGCGAGGGCGACTTCAACTACCGCCTCGGCCTTTCCTCCCAGCTCGACCAAGGCTTCCAGCAGACTTACAGTTACAAGGGTGTCAAAGCTTATGCCGAGGTGTACAAAGACGCCATCAAGGTGATGAAGTCCGAGGACTTGGACGCCTTCGACCTCAGCAAGGAATCTCCGGAAATGCACGCGGCGTATGGCGATGGCAACTTCGGCCAGGGCTGCCTGCTGGCGCGCCGCCTCATCGAGCATGGGGTGCGTTTTGTGGAGGTGACGTTGGGAGGCTGGGACATGCACCAGGACATTGACGCCCGCCTGCCGGAGCGCTGCGCGGACCTCGACAAGCCCCTGGGGGCGCTGCTTGCCGACTTGGAGCGGCGCGGCCTGCTGGACGACACACTCGTCGTGCTTACCTCCGAGTTCGGCCGCACGCCGAAGATCAATCAGAACGACGGCCGCGACCATTATCCGAAAGCCTTCAGCTCCGTCCTCTGGGGCGGCGGCATCGCCGGCGGCCAGGTCTATGGCAAGACGGACAAGGGCATCGAAGTCACCGAGAACAAGGTGGACGTGCCCGACTTCAACGCCACCATCGCCTACGCGCTGGGCCTGCCCTTGGACCTTGTGCTCTACTCCAGCACGAAGAGGCCCTTCACAGTCACCGACAAGGGCAGGCCGATCACAAGCTTGTTTGGGTAGGGGCGGTGAAGCGGGCTGATGCAGGCGGACTTCTTTACACCGCGTTTACAGACGGGCGCTTCGGCCCATGGCAGCCTGCGGCACCATGAAACCGAAACCCATCGTTGCTGTCTCCGCTCTCTCGATCGCTCTTGCCTTGACCGTGCTGGCCAAGGAAACACCCGCCCCTGTGGCTGCCACGACGCCTGTGGTCGAGGCCGCTGCCAAGCCTGCGGCGGAACAGAAGACCGTGGAGGTCTGCTTCGTGCTGGACACCACGGGTTCCATGGGCGGCCTCATCGAAGGGGCCAAGCAGAAGATCTGGGCCATCGCCAATGACATTGTCTCCGCCAAGCCGAAGCCGAACGTGCGGTTTGGTCTTGTGGGCTATCGCGACCGTGGGGACGAGTATGTGACCAGGCCTGTGGCGCTGACGGATGACCTGGATGCCATCTACGAGGAGCTGCAAAAGTTTCAGGCCAGTGGCGGCGGGGATGAGCCGGAAAGTGTCAGCGAGGCTTTGCATGATGCCGTCAGCGTCATGAAATGGAACGAGCGCCGCGATGTCTTCAAGGTGATTTACCTTGTCGGCGATGCGCCGCCGCAGGCCTACTCCGATGGCAAACGCTGGCAGGACGTGTGCAGGGCGGCCACAGGCCAGGACATCCTCATCAACACCATCCAGTGTGGCGGTGTGGCGGGCACGGCCGAGGCGTGGAAGGCCATCGCCAGCAACGCGGGTGGCGCCTTTGCCGCCATCCCGCAGGATGGCAACATGCAGCACATCGCCGCGCCGCAGGACAAGGAGCTGCAGGAGCTGAATGTGAGGAACGGCGCGACTTTGATTCCCTGTGGCAATGATGACGTGCGCAGCAGCGTGACGAAAAAGCAGATGGCCGCCGAGGCCGCCGCCCCGGCTGTCAACGCCAGCCGCCTGTCCTACAATTGGAAGACGGACAAAGCCGTGCAGGGCGGCGGGGAGCTGATCGATGCCCTGAAGGGTGGCAAAATGAAGCTGGAAGACGTGAAGGCAAAGGACCTGCCCGAGTCCCTGCGCAACCTGAGCCAGGCGGAGCTGAAAGCCTATGTCGCCAAGCAGCAGGAGGAGCGCGAGACCATCCAGAAGCGCATCGCCGAACTTGTGAGGGAGCGCGATGCCTATGTGCAGGCGGAGCGCAAGAAGCTGGCCGCCGCAGGCAAGGCCGACTCCTTCGATGAGCAGGTGGCCAAGACCCTGCGTAAACAGGCGGGGGTGAAGGGCATTGGCTTCGAGGCGGAATGAACGGGGAGAGCAAGTGAAAGCGTCCGAGTTGGTGCCATGATGCGGGGGCAGAGACTTCGCCTGCACCTCTCCAAGCAGCAATCCGGACGCCTGTGTTACCGTTGAGCGTGTCTTGTCTGCCAGCCCATGACAGCGGCACATTCCCGGCGTGGCTCTCCTTGACGTGTGGGAGTGGATGACTGCTTTTAGTGATCATGTCAGCACTCATGAACAGCCGTTCAGCGATCGGGTTCTGAAGATGTCCGCGAAAAAGCGTGTGAGCTTGGCTGTGGTGTTGCTGGAAAGGGTGGAGGATTCGCCAGAGGTGGATCAGTCTTTGCTCGCCACCCTTCAAAAACGTTCTGCCGAACTGCGGGATGGCAGGGTCAAGGGTGTGAGCACGGAAGAGGCTTATGGCTTTTTTTTTGACCCATTCAGTGATGACGGGATTTTCCTTCTGGGTGTCATCAGTGGTCGCAGGCACCCCATGCACCTTCAGCAGATGTTGGAGCGGCGTAAGAAGCCGCGCTGACCAGAAGCTTCATTTCCCGGCACAACTCATGCGAGAAGCAGGTGTTTGCACACGATTTGAATCCATGCGTCTGCTTCTCGTACTCGCCTTTCTTGGAGCCTGGGTGTGCCGCCCCAGTCATGCCCAGCAGCTCGATCTGGAAAAGATCTTTGAGGAGCGCAACCTGGGGCCGGTGGGGGAGCTGCTGGCACGCGGGGACTATGATCTGGTGGCGCGCATTGGCGAGGCTGCGGCAAACAAAGGGTTGAAAGCTCCCGAATGGCGCATCCTGCGGCTGAAGGCCCTGGTCGAGCTGGGGAAAGTCGCCGAGGCGCTGGATGAGACAAAGACAGCGCTGGTGCTCTTTCCGGGCCACTTCGAGCTGCTGATGCTGCGGCATGATCTGGCCCGCATGCTGGGAAAGGCGGACGTGGCGGCAGATGCCCTGACGAAGCTGAACGAGGCCGCGCGCAACAAGCCCGCCAAAGACCGCACGGCGCTGGAAATGGTGGCGCTGGGGCGTGCGGCGCTGGCCTTGAAGGCGGATGCGCAGAAGGTGATCACCCAATACTTCAAAGCAGCCCAGGGAAAAGAGCCCAAGCTTGAGGCTGCCTATCTGGCGGAGGGGCATCTTGCATTGCAGAAGGACGATGCGAAGCGCGCGGCGGATGTCTTCCGGGCGGGATTGAAAGCGCACGGCGAGACGGCTGCGCTGCGTTTCGGGCTGGCGGAGGCTTTCAAGAGCAGCGACCGGGAGAAGGCGGTGGAGAACCTGGACAAGGCGCTGGAGATCAACCCGCGCTTCCACGCCGCGCATCTGCTGCGTGCGGAGGTGCTGATCGGGGGGGAGAAGTTCGTGGAGGCGGAGGCCGCTGTTCAATTGGTGCTGGACCTGGACGAGCATCATCCGCAGGCGTGGGCCCTGCGGGCTGTGGTGGCCCATCTCTTCCAGGCGGATGACAAGAAGATGACGCAGGCGCGGGCGGAGGCCCTGCGGCGCTGGGACCGGAATCCGCTGGTGGACCACACCATCGGCCGCTGCCTGTCACGCGCCTATCGTTTCACTGAGAGCGCGGCCTTGCAGCGTCAGGCGCTGGGCTTTGATCCGCACTATCTGCCTGCCAAGGTGCAGCTCTGCCATGATCTGCTGCGCCTGGGGGAGGAAGAGGAGGCGTGGAAGCTGGCCGCCGCCATCCGCCAGGAGGATGGATACAACATCCAGGCGCACAACCTGGGCACGCTGGAGCAGCAGATGAAGGGCTACGTCACTCAGTCCTATCCCGACTTCATCCTGAAGATGCCCAGGCGCGAATGGCCCATCTATGGCGAGCGTGCGCTGGCCCTGCTGCGGGAGGCCAAAAGCATCCTCACGACCAAATACGGCCTGGAGATGAACCGCCCCGTGCTGGTGGAGTTTTTCGGCGCGCAGCAGGACTTTGCCATCCGCACCTTCGGCGCGCTGGGCGGGCAGGGGATGCTGGGCGTGTGCTTCGGCACCGTGGTCACCATGAACAGCCCCGGCAGTCTGGCGCATGGCCGCAGCAACTGGGAGAGCACGCTGTGGCATGAGTACTGCCATGTGGTGACGCTGACAGTGACGAAGAACCGCATGCCGCGCTGGCTGAGCGAGGGCATCAGCGTGTATGAGGAGCGCCAGCGTGATCCCGCCTGGGGCATGACCATGAGCGACCGAAACCGCAAGATGGTGCTGGACGCGGAAACGCTGACGCCGCTTTCCCGTCTGAGCACGGCCTTCATGAATGCGAAGTCGCAGGAGCACATCCTCTTCGCCTACTATGAGTCGAGCCAGGCCGTGGAGTATCTGCTGGAAAAGTACGGCAAGGACAAGTTCCAGGGCATCCTGCGGGATCTGGCCGCCGGGAAGCGCATCAATGAAGCCATCGCGGCGAACACCGACGATCTCGACAAAGTGGAGCAGGAGTTTGCCCGCTTCATCATTGCCAAGGCCAAGGCCTTTGGTGACAAGGCGGACTGGAACGAGCCGAAGCCCGAAGAGCTCAATCCCTTCGATGATTCCTCCTTCACCGAGTTTCTGAAGGAGCATCCCACCAATCTGTGGGCCCTGCGCCGGCGCGCTGACAAAGCCGTCGAGGCCAAGGACTGGCCGGAGGTTCTCAAAGTGGCTGAGACCTTGATTCAACTGCTTCCGGACAGCTACGATGGCGACAACGGCTACTCGCTGAAGGTCATGGCCCTCCGCCAGCTCAAGCGGGAGGACGAGGAGGCCGCCGTCCTGCGTCTGATCGCCGCGAAGTCCTCCGACGCGCTGAGCGTCTTCCTGCGCCTCATAGAGCTGGACCTGCCCAGGCAACGCTGGGCGGAGGTGATGGCCAACGCCCACCGTGCCACCGCGCTGAATCCCTTCCTCGCCACACCCCAGCGTGGCCTGGTGGAGGCGGGCATGGCTTTGAACGAGCCTGCCGAGGCCATCGCCGCGTGCGAGCGCCTGCTGCTTCTGGACCCAGGCAGCGGCGCGCAGACACACTACAAGCTGGCACAACTTCTCAAAGCCACCGACGCGCCCAAGGCCAAACGCCACCTGCTCGACTCACTGGCACTGGCGCCACGGAATCGCGAAGGGCTGGCGATGCTGCGCGAGTGGCCGTGAGGTTGCTGCAAAGCGGTGGCAAAAATGGGCTGGAGAAGACAGCGCTTCCAACGTTAAGTCTCCACATGAGGGCACGGTCTCACTCACTTTGGCGAATTCTGCTCCGCTGGGGACGGGTTTTGCTGTTCCTGGTGCTGCTGTTCATTGTCTTCCTGTATTTGGACAATGTCCCCGCAGCGGCGGCCCGTCCGCCTGAGAGTCTCAGAACCCTTGAAGACTTTCGCGTCTGGTAGCAGGGGCTGATCAAGGGGCAGGGGACCTTTGAGGCCAAGGGGGTGCTGCACACGGTGCTGCTCGCCCCCGCCTCACATTATCTGGCGTCCGGTCCGGCGGCTTACCTGTTTGATCCCGATGGACAGTTTGTGGACTGGACCGGGGACATGGGAGACTATCATACCGTCAAACATCGTTTCGACCTCACTGGCAGCCAGGTGAAGAACCTCTCTGTGACGCCCCCCAAATAAGACATGGCAGCCACCGGAGGTTGGAGCCCGCCATCCATCGTGGAAATGACACCGCTCCGCTGCCGCCCTGCTTGGCAAACCAGGCAACGAGGCTGCCAGAGCCGGCAGCGCAGTGAAACTGGATGTCTTTTTTCGCCCGCCATGCCGATCCGAAGTGCGACATTTGGAAAGGTGGCGTTTCCAAGGCGAAAAGGCATTCGAAGTAGCGAAGTTTGTGCGTCGTCAAAACGGTGGCATATGGTCTCATCTCTATCTCATGAAGGAACAGTTCAAAGAGCGCATGAAGCGTGTGGTTGATAAGTTTGGCCTGCTAATGCAATGCAGAGTGGCTCATAGGCATTCGTTGCCGCCAGAACTCATTGGCGGGGGTGTCTATGTATTCAGTTTAGGTGGGGAATGCTTCTACGTGGGGCGCGGGAAAAAACTGCGGGACCGAATTCTCCAGCATGCGCGGCCAAGTGTTGTTGATGCACCCCTGGCTTTCAGAAGAGTCCGTGAAGTCCTAAAACTAAAAGCCTCATACGCTGCCGGTGATGGTCGCAAGCAGCTTGTTAAGGACCCGGTATTTATGGCGGAGCTTCTGCGTCAAAAACAGTGGGTGGCAACGCTCGAGATTCGTTATGTCGTCGAGGAGGATCCTGTTAGCCAGGCCTTGCTGGAAATATATGCATCTGATTGTCTGGGAACGCCATATAATGACTTCAACACGACTTGAACAGACCTCTGGATGCTAGGGCGTCTAGGCGTGCAAATTTGCACAAAATGACCGCAACTTGCGGCGGGTGGCCACGTTTCATCGCGCATCGGCCCCGAACGCCCGATGACACCACCATGAAAACGCGTCTTTCTCTTCTTTTCGCCTGTGCTTTGAGCGCACCTTTTCTACAGGCTGAAGGGGAGGTCTATCGTACCTGGACGGACTCTCAAGGGCGGAAGCTGGAGGCGACTTTCCGTGGGGTGGAAAACGGGCAGGTCTTCCTCCAGGTGCGCAATGGGTACGTGTACCGCCTGCCGCTGGAAAAGCTCTCCGCTGCCGACCAGGAGGCCGCCAAGACGCTGAAGCCGGAGGGGCTGGGCATCCCGGCGGACCCGAACCTGGCGCAGGCGGCGGCACGGATCGACATTTTGGTGAATGGCGGGCTGCAAAAGGCGGGCCAGCAGCCGAATCCGCTGGCGTCGGATGAGCAGTTCGTGCGCCGAGTTTATTTGGACATCGTGGGCCGCATTCCCACGCGGGAGGAGGCGCTGGAGTTCATCAATGACCCGAGTGTCTCCAAGCGGGCGAAGGTGATCGACAAGCTGCTCAACTCCGACGGCTATCGCAGCCACCTGTTCAACTACTTTGCCGACATGATGCGCGTGGCCGATCAGGCGCAGAAGGCACGCTTTTACACTTACCAGGACTGGCTGAAGAGCCAGATCGCCGACAACATCCCGTGGGACAAGATGGTGTACACCCTGATGACGGCGGACGGCAAGCTGCTGGACAACGGCGCCACGGGCTACCTGCTGCGGGATGCGGGCATGCGGCTGGATAATTTGAGCCTGACTCTGAGCACCTTCCTCGGTGCCAATGTCTCCTGCGCGCAGTGCCACGACCACCCCTTTGCCGACTGGACGCAGCGCCAGTTTTACGAGATGGCGTCCTTTTTTGGTGCCACGGAGACCTACGGCGTGCGCGGCTCCAAGGGCTACGGCATGCAGGGCATGCGCCAGATTCTCAACTCGCTGGATGACCGCCGCCTGCAGCAGCAGGCCCGGAACCTCCTGCGCATCAATGCCCTGGAGATCGAGGACGGCGGGGAGAATGACCTCAAGCTGCCGGACGACTACAAGTACCCCGATGGCAAGCCTGGGCAGGCCGTGGCGCCGAAACTCATCACCTGGGGCGACTCCAAAAACACCAAGGCCTACCAGGGCGTGCAGACGAAGAAGGAGGAGGACCTGCGTGCGCAGTTCGCCAAATGGATGACCTCGCCGGACAATCCGCGCTTTGCCATGACCATTGCCAACCGCCTGTGGAAGCGCGCCTTCGGCCTGGGGGTGCGGGAGCCGGTGACGGACCTGGATGATCCCGAGTCCGCCGTGAACCCGCCGCTGCTGCGCCATCTGGCGGCTGAGATGGTGCGCCTGAAGTTTGACCTGAAGCAGTTCATGCGCCTGCTCTACAACACCCAGGCCTACCAGCGGGAGGCCACCAGCCATGAGATGGCAGATGGCGGTGCCAGCTACCTTTTCCCCGGGCCGATCCTCCGCCGCATGTCTGCCGAGCAGGCATGGGACTCCTGCGCCACGCTCGTTGTGGGAGCGGATGTGGACAAGTTTAAGGCCAATCGGGGAGAGGCCTATGCCAAGGTCATGAAAGTGGACTTCAGCGCGGATGCCTCGCCCAGCGCGGTGAAGGCACAGATCGAGACCGCCATCGCGGGCATGCGCCAGTTTGGCGGCAACAGGCCCCAGGGCAATCCCAAGAACAACGCCAGAAAGCGCCGCATGCAGATGATGCAGCAGGGAGGTGAGGAGGAGGACCTCACCATCGCGCCGCCTGTGCGCAACGGCCTGGTGCTGGCCCGCGCTTCCGAGCTGCCCCAGCCTGAACGGGACCAGCACTTCCTGCGCATGTTTGGCCAGAGCGACCGCCAGATCGCCGACAGCAGCAGCGACGAGGGCAGCATTCCCCAGGTGCTGATGCTCATGAATGGCGAGGCGCAGCGGGTCATCGGCCAGTCCGACTCCCTGGCCGTCAAAACTGCGACCGCGCAGGGCAATGCGGAGGATCAGGTGGAAAGCCTCTACCTCAGCTTCTTCAGCCGCATGCCCCGCACCACGGAACTTGCCGACGCCGTGGCCGCCCTCGACTCCGGCCTCACCCTGCGCGACCTCGCCTGGGTGCTGTTTAACACGCGTGAGTTCGTCTTCGTCGAATAGCGGAGAAGTGCAGAGTCCCAAGCCCCGCAACCACTCTGCAAGCTGAGCACTGAGCATTTAACCGCCGCCGCACCCCATGATCCCACACATCCCCCGTGCCTCGTCCACACCGGACGACCTCACCCGCCGCAGCTTCTGCGAGCGCTGGGCCAAGGCCGCCCTCGGCGTCACCATTCTCCACGGCACCGCGCATCAGGCGCGCGCCGCAGAAGCCGCCGCTCCCGCCACGGGGCCTGGCTTTGGCAAGGCCAGGAACATCATCTTCCTCCAGATGATCGGCGGCATGTCCCACATCGACACGCTGGACCCCAAGGAAGGCCCCAACCAGGGGCCGGTGAAGCCTGTCGCCACCAAGGCTGGTTTCCAGCTCGGCGGCACCATGCAAAACTTGGCGCAGCATGCGGACAAGATTTCCATCATCCGCAGCATGACCTCCAAGACCGGCGTGCATGCCAGCGGGCAGTACCTCATCCGCACCGGCTATGAGCAGCGCGGGACGATCCAGCACCCAAACATGGGAGCCTGGGCGCAGCATTTTAAAGGCGCCAGCCACAAGACACTGCCCTCCAGCGTGTGCGTGAACCGCCAGCCCAACGCGGGCAATGGCTTCTTTCCCGCCAGCTTTTCCCCGTTGCCGATCCTGGACCCCAATGCAGGCCTGCAATACTCGCAAAGTGATGCCAGCCCGGAGGTGATGCAGAAGCGCCTGGCCATGCTGGACAAGCTGGACGCGGGCTTCCGCGAGCGCTTCCAAACCGCCGGGGTGAAGAGCTACACGCAGTTCTATGAGAAGACGGTGGCCATCATGTCCAGCGCGGATCTGGAGGCCTTCCGCTTGGATGACGAGCCGGCCGCGCTGCGGGAAAAGTATGGCAGCAACAACTTCGGCCAAGGCTGCCTTCTCGCCCGTCGTCTGGTGGAGAAGGGCATCCGCTATATCGAGGTGGCCAGCGGCGGCTGGGACATGCACAACAACATCGAGGAAGGCCTGGAGGAAAAGGGCGCGGAGCTCGACGTGGCGCTGTCCGCGCTGCTCGGAGACCTGAAAGAGCGCGGGCTGCTGGAAAGCACGCTGGTGGTGCTGTGCTCCGAGTTTGGCCGTGGCCCGAAGATCAATGGCAATGCGGGGCGCGACCACCATCCTCGTGTCTTTTCCACCATGCTGGCCGGGGGCGGGGTCAAAGGCGGTTTCGTTTACGGCTCCAGCGACAAGGAGGGGTATTCCGTGGCCGACAAGCAGGTCACCCCGCAGGACTTCCTCAGCACGGTGGGCTGGAGCCTCGGCCTGCCGGTGGACGAGGTGGTCATGTCTCCCAGCAACCGCCCCTTCACCGTGGGGGACAAAGGCAGGCCGGTGCTGGATGTCTTTGCGTAGAGCCCCTGGGGCCTTTCCCACGCGAGGGGAAGCTTGCGCGTGGGCTGTTCACACGCTCTATATCTGAGCAGTGGACCCCGCCCTCAACTCCCCCGACTCCCCCTTTGATCTCGCCCTTCGTCCGGGTGATTTTTCGGAGTTTCACGGGCAGACAAAGGTGAAGGAGCAGCTCCTCGTCATGGTGGAGGCGGCCAAGATGCGCGGAGAGTCCCTGGACCATGTGCTGCTGTGCGGCCCGCCCGGTCTGGGGAAGACCACCCTGGCCAACCTCATTGCCAGCGCGGTGGGGGCCAAGCTCCATACCACCAGCGGTCCGCAGATCGAGCGGGCAGGGGACCTCGCCGGTATCCTGACGAACCTGCAGGAGCGCGACATCCTTTTCATCGACGAAATCCACCGCCTGCACCCCAGCATCGAGGAGTATCTGTACCCCGCCATCGAGGACTTCCGGCTGGACATCATCATCGACCAGGGGCCGAAGGCGCGCACCATCCGCCTGGACCTGCCGCCCTTCACCCTGGTGGGGGCCACCACGCGCGCCGGGAAGCTGACCGCGCCCATGCGCAGCCGCTTTGGCATCCCGAACCGGCTGGACTACTACACGACGGGCGAGCTGGAGCACATCCTCCTGCGCTCCGCGCGGCTGATGAATGTGCCCATGGAGCCGGAGGGCGCGCATGAGATCGCCCGCCGCTCCCGTGGCACCCCGCGCATTGCCAACCACCTCCTCCGCTGGGTGCGCGACTACGCGCAGGTGAAGGCGCAGAACGTCATCACCGGCGAGGTGGCGCACGCCGCCCTGACCATGCGCGACATTGACGAGACCGGCCTGGATGAAATGGACAAGCGTTTCCTGGAGGCCGTCATCGGCAAGTTCGACGGCGGTCCCGTGGGCCTGAATTCCGTGGCCGTGGCCGTGGGGGAGGATGCCAGCACGCTGGAGGATGTGCATGAGCCTTACCTTGTGATGCAGGGCCTCATCAAGCGCACGCCGCGTGGCCGCGTGGCCATGCCGGCCGCCTACAAAAAGCTGGGCCTGCCACCGCCGGTGCACGTTCAAAAGGAGCTGTTTGATTAAACCATGTGGCAGGAACTCACCACCCTCTGGCGGAGCATCCGCGACCCGGAGTACCTGCACCTGCTGCTGGAATCCCTGCCGCTTTACGGCCTGGCCCTGGGGCTGGCATTTTTGACCGTGGCCTTCATGTTTCGGGAGGTGAAGTGCCGCATGCTGGCGCTGGGCATCATCTGCCTCTCCTGCATCAGCGTGTGGCCGTACAATGAGCTGCGGGAGAAGGCGACGCCGCGCATCCTGGCCACGCGTTCACCGGACTTTGCCCAGCTTATCGTGCAGCAGACTCAGCGCCGGCAGGATTTTGCCTGGCCGTATTACCTCATGGCCGCGCTCAGCTTCACCGCCCTGTGCATGACGAAACACCCGAAGGCGCGCATCATGCTGCTTGTCGTGATGAGCGGCAGCCTCCTCCTTTTTTGGTTCAGCATCTGGCTGCACAAAAAGGAGTGCGAGGTGTATCACCGGAACATTGTGCGGTTTGTGCCGGTGAGGTGAGGGACGCTGGAGCGCGTCGCAGCAGTACAGTAGTCATCACACTCCGTGTGATGACCTTGGGGTGGCTGGAATCGAGGCGGGTGGAGGCTCCAAGCGGCTTCTTTTCAGCGCCAGCTTGTGGGCTGGCGCTGACGAGGCGGGTTCACAAACTCCCTTCGCCCTGGCTCCGTCGCGCGAAACATCCTTCTTCAATCGCGGCGTCCAGGTTTGCCTCGCCCATGAATGATCCCAGCGGAAACCCCTCCTGGTACAGTAGTCATCACACTCCGTGTGATGACCTTGGGGTGGCTGGAATCGAGGCGGGTGGAGGCTCCAAGCGGCTTCTTTTCAGCGCCAGCTTGTGGGCTGGCGCTGACGAGGCGGGTTCACAAACTCCCTTCGCCCTGGCTCCGTCGCGCGAAACATCCTTCTTCAATCGCGGCGTCCAGGTTTGCCTCGCCCATGAATGATCCCAGCGGAAACCCCTCCTGGAAAAGCGAGGTTTCCAGAGGTGTCCCCCACGCTTTCCTCACGACGCTCACTTCCTGGCTTTGTTCGCAATCGCCTTGTAGTAGCTCTCAATCGCAGCGCGATATTCCGGCGCGGCCTCGCTCCGGGTCGCCTCGGTCAAATCATCCGCCATCTTTTGTGGCAGGTGGCCCCAGTCGCCAGGGACCAGGACGGTGATCTGGCCGAGGACGCCATCCGCCTGGACGAGCTGGCTCTGGTTGCCCTGGTCGCTGGCGTTCTGGCTGTTTTGCTGGGAGTTCTGCTGGTTTTGGGCGTTTTGCTGGCCGGGCTTGTTGCCGGGGGTCTGGCCGTTGTTACGGGCGTCAGCCATGCTCTGCTGCTGGGCCTGCTGGGCGTCGTTGAGGCTCT
>CAZPSQ010000106.1:0-16775 GCA_964588755.1 uncultured Prosthecobacter sp.
TGCGCAGCTATGAAGGCGCTGCCCAGGCCTGTGGCTCCGGCTTTGATGCCAACCCCAGCCCCGGCAACATTCGCGACGGACTCATCACCGACGGCATCAAGTCCGCAGGCGCGGCCAAAAAAGGCGGCACCGCGCCGATTGTGGATGTGCTGGACTATGGCGAACCCATCCGCAAACACGGCGGCCTCACCCTCTATTGTACCCCTGGCAATGACGTGGAAAGCACCACCGCACTGGCCGGTGGCGGCTGCAACATGATGCTCTTCACCACAGGCCTGGGCACCCCCACTGGGAACCCCGTTTGTCCCACCCTGAAAATCGCCACCAACACCGCCCTCGCCACCCGCATGTCCGACCTCATCGACTTCGACACCGGCCCCATCATCACCGGTGAAAAGAGCGTGGAGCAAATGGGCGAGGAGATGCTGGATCTCGTCATCGCCACCGCCAGCGGCGACTACCTGCCCAAGGCCGTGTCTCTGGGCCAGGACGACTTCCTGCCGTGGAAACGCGGGGTTTCGCTGTGAAACCCCTATGAGACAGTGGTCAGTCACACAGAATCCGTCATTGAATCTTGCGATCACAGCCCAATGATGCTGTGTGGCATATTGACATGATCAGTCCCCTTTCAGACCAAGAACTCGAGGCCCTACTGGACGATCTGGAGTCCGACCGCACGGAACGTAAGGAAGCATGGGCAGGCTCCGCATCTGAAAAAGTTAGGGAGGCTGTGTGCGCTTTTGCCAATGACCTTCCTGGCCATGGCCTTCCCGGAATCGTTTTTATTGGAGCAAAGGACAATGGCCAGCCTGCTGGCATTACGGTGGAGGACCGCCTTCTTCAAACTCTGGCAGACATCAAGACCGATGGGAAGATCGTCCCGCCTCCCAGCCTCACGGTCCAAAAGCGTGTTCTCAAAGGGGCTGAAATGGCCATCGTTACGGTGCTTCCGGCCGAGGCTCCTCCCGTCCGTCTCGAAGGCCGAATTTGGATACGCATCGGGCCGAGTCGACGCAAAGCATCTGCCCAGGATGAGAGTATCCTCAACGAGCGCCGGAGACATCGAGATCTTCCCTTTGATGTCCACCCCTTGCCATCATGCGGAATCACCGAACTCAACCGGACGCTATTTGAGGGTGAATATCTCGCGAACGCTTTCGCCCCAGATGTTCTTGAGGCCAATGAGCGGACCATCGAGCAACGCCTCGCGGCCTGCCGGATGATCACCACCGTGGATTCGCCGACTCCCACCGTGCTCGGAATTCTCGTGCTTGGGAATTCCCCGCGCAGTTGGCTCCCAGGCGCATACATTCAGTTTCTCCGCATCAAGGGCACTCAATGGGGGGACCCGATCGTAGATGAGGAGCACATTGACGGCCCGTTGTCCCAAATGCTACACCGCCTCGATGACAAACTGAAGGCCCATGTGACGACCTCGGTGGACTTCACCTCCCAGGCCACCGAGCGGCGCAGCAGCAGCTACCCTCTGGCCGCTTTGCAGCAGATTGCTCGCAATGCGGTCATGCACCGCACCTATGAGCACACCAACAGCCCCGTGCGTGTCCACTGGTTTGACGACCGCATCGAGGTCCACAGTCCCGGCGGCCCGTTCGGAGTTGTGACACGGCAGAATTTTGGCAGCCCCGGCGTCACCGACTATCGAAATCCTCACATTGCCGAGGCAATGAAGGTCCTGGGCTTTGTGCAAAAATTCGGCATGGGCATAGCCACCGCGCAGAAGGCGCTGCGGGAAAATGGTAATCCACCGGCATCCTTTCAGGTGGAGGATAATTTCGTGACGACTACTCTCCCTCACGGCCCATGAACAACGTCCCGGTCCTCACCTTCTTCAATAACAAAGGCGGCGTTGGAAAGACATCGCTGGTGTTCCACTTGTCCTGGATGTTCTCCGAGATGGGCCACCGCGTGGTTGTCGTGGATCTGGACCCACAGTCCAATCTTACTTCAGCTTTTCTCTCTGAGGATCAGCTTGAGAGCTTGTGGGAGACTGACGAATCCTGGACAGAGTTTTTGCAGGGCTCCCCTCCCGGCCCCACCACCATCTTCCGCTGCATCCAGCCTCTAACCGAGGTGGGCGACATCTTGCCGCCCGTCTTGACCAGGATCAATCCCCGCCTGCACCTGCTGCCAGGGGACTTGAGGCTGGCAGGCTTTGAAGACCAATTGTCTAGCGAATGGCCGCAAAGCCTGGGAAGCGGCAGCCTCTACAGGCCGTTCCGGGTGCTGACCGCCTTTTGGCAGGCGGCGCAAATGGCCGCCCGCCACGTCGAAGCAGATTTGATCATGATAGATGTCGGTCCCCACCTCGGTGCGATCAATCGTTCCGCACTTATAGGTTCCGACCATGTCGTCATTCCACTGGCAGCAGACTTGTTCTCATTGCAGGGGCTTAGCAACCTGGGGCCCACACTGGCACGCTGGCGGTCCGACTGGAGAAAGCGTCTGGACAACTGGGGCTCTCCTTCGTTTCCCCTGCCCCAAGGCCGCATGAAGCCTGCTGGATATGTCATTCAGCAGCACAGCGAGCGGCTCTCACGGCCGGTCAAGGCATACATGCGTTGGGCAGACCGCATCCCGGCTTCCTATCGCCATCACGTTCTCAATCAGCCTGGAGAAGCCCCGCTTCAGGCTTCTGACCCAAACTGCCTGGCCAGCTTGAAAAACTACCGCAGTCTTGTCCCCATGGCGCTGGAGGCCCGCAAGCCGATCTTCAAGCTCACTTCTGCCGATGGCGCACTCGGAGCACACTCCTATGCTGTCCAAGATGCGGGTCGCGATTTCCGCCAGCTCGCAAATTCCATCCTGGCCCATATCGGATTGGGCAGCGAGAATGCTGATTGACATTTGCTTGCTCCTACGATTCCGACGCCGATCCTATCATCATTTGGGTCGCAGGCCTTCAGAAAACCCATTTGCACCCCTGCCACCCGGGGATAGGATGAATCCCCCCTTTTTTTCATGAAAACCGCCTCGATCCTGTTCTGCGCCGCCTTCATTCTTGCCTCCGTCTCCTGTGACAGCCACTCCTTTGAGGAGACCAAGGTGCTGCACGAAGGCATGCACAAGCATGATGGCCATGGACACGGCCATGATGCGCACGCCGAGAAGAAAGAGGGCGGTCACGACGCCCACGACGAAGCGAAGAAGGACGCGGCGCATCATTGATTGATCTCCTCCGATGCGTCGCTGGCCGGTGATCGGGTTGCTCGCCTTGGTGGTGCTTGGCACCGGCTGTGTCGTCCTGCGCACCTGCTGGGCGCGCATCTCGCCCACTGCCATCCCTGCCAGTGGTGGCAGGGAGTTGCACATCCGCCTGCCCGACAACGACAAAACCTTTCTGCAAAAGGACAAGCGCTGGGCGGCTGACGAACTGGGCACCTCCGGCTGCACGCTGGGCAGCCACGGCTGCCTCGTCAGCAGCGTGGCCATGGCCTGCACGAATCTGGGCGTGGACCTCACGCCGAAGGATCTGAACGAGCGTCTAAAACAGCACGAGGGCTTTCTGCCCCAGGGCTGGGTCGTCTGGAGCGCCATATCGAGAGCCACGGACGCGAAGCTCTCCGCCGACTACCATGTGCGCCCCAAGCATGCCCTCATGGACGCCGCGCTGGAGGCCGGTGCCTACCCTGTGGCGAAATACTTCCTCGTGGGCGGCATTCAGCACTGGTGCGTCATCGTTGGCAAGCAAGGGCAGGAATACCTCGCCCGTGATCCACTGCGCGACACCAAGGCCCCTCTCAAGCTGTCAGAGCTCACTGAAAAGATTCATGCCGTGCGCGTGATCAGGAAGGCGAAATGATCGCCATCGCGGCTCAGCGTTGGGGCAGCAAACAGACGCTGTCGAGCCAAGTCTTTGGATCGCGGTCCTTGCCGGAGGACCAGATGAGAGTTTCTGTGGGGGCACCGAATGTGCATCTGGCGCGAGATCCCCTCCGCGCCGACGCCAAGCCCGTGAAACCCAGCGAGCTGACGGAGAGAAGATCCACGCGTTACCCAGAATTCGCAACACACGGTGAGAGTGGCCGCATGGCACAGACCAAAATGGCACCTGGGGCCAACGAGTCTCCGTCACTCCCAGTTCCTGATGTTATCCTCCCAGGTGCCTGGATCACGATCTGGCCCAGCGGAATAAATGATCACTGAGCCGGGCCGCAGGTGCTGCGGGAGAGGAGGAGAAGAGATGTTTTGGGTGGTGCTGAATTCCAGATGGCTGACCATGCCATCATTATTGGTGTCGAAGATGAGGTAATAGGGCTCTCCCCAAGGATCCACCAGAACCCATGCCCCGTCTTTTTGCAGAAGACCGTTCTTTCCCTCGTTCGCCATGACAGGTGAGATAAACACCAGCCGCTTCGAGTTGAGAGTTGAGCCAGGATCATTCAGCAACTCAGCCAGCCAGGTGCCACTGGAGCGCAGGCGGGTGTCTTCATGTGCGGACACCGGTTCGTGAAGAGGAAGGCGGTGATAGGCTTTATGAAACTCAGCAATGGCCATTCCCATGTCTTTGATGAAAACCTGTGCCCATAAGGGGGCTGGCGGCCGACGCGGAGCCCGCTGCCACCCTCCGAGAAGTGCCAGAACAAAAGCGCCCAGCAGGAAGAGGGCGACTGGAATGAGGAAAATTTTGCCAAGACACGCGCATCCGCTCATGCGGTCAATGCGTCGTTGGTCAATCACCAGCCTAGTTTAGCCAGTGCTCGCAACGAATGTCGAGCCAGTTATGGCCAGTTGCCTGATCCGAGGCAAAGCAGGGATCGGCTCACAGCCCCGCCGCAGCCAGCATCGTTTCGCTGTTCACGACCTTGCCAGCCAGGTCCGCCTTGCAGTCGCTCTTCAGCTCATCGCGGAACTTGCGCACAAAGCTCTGGGTCGGCCACGCGGACGCCTCGCCAAAGGCGCAGATGGTGCGGCCGTCGATCTGCACGGCCACGTTTTCCAGTGTGTCCACATCGTCCGGGCTGGCGGTGCCGGAGACGATGCGGTCGCTCAGCTTTTTCATCCACAGGCTGCCCTCACGGCAGGGGGTGCACTGGCCGCAGGACTCATGCGCGTAGAAGTTGTTCAGGTTGTTGATCACCCAGCTCATGCTGCGGCTGTCATCCATGATGATCACACCGCCGGAGCCTGCCATCGTGCCGCAGGCGGCCATGGTGTCGAAGTCCATCGGGATGTCCCAGATCGTCAGCTCGCGGCCGTCCTTCAGTTTGAATGTTTCGTCCGCGCGCAGCACCTTGGCGGATGAGCCGCCGGGAATGATCGCCTTCAGGCTGCGGCCGGGCTTCAGGCCCCCGCATAGGTCGTGGATGACCTCGCCCATCGTCACCTTGCCCACCTGCACCTCGTAGTAGCCGGGCTTCTGCACATCACCGCTCACGCACAGGATACGGGTGCCCGTGTTGTTTGGCGTGCCCAGCTTCGCATACTCCGCGCCGCTCATCTGCAGGATGTGCTTCACGTGGCAGAGGGACTCCACGTTGTTCACGATTGTGGGGCTCATGTAGAGGCCCAGCGCGGCAGGGAAGTACGGCGGCTTGATGCGCGGGTAGGGGCGCTTGCCTTCCAGCGACTCGATCAGGCCGGTTTCCTCACCGCAGATGTAGGCGCCCGCGCCGCGGTGGACGTAGATTTCACAGTCAAAGCCGGAGCCCAGGATGTTCTGGCCCAGGAAGCCGTTCGCACGCGCCTCAGCGATGGCCTTTTCCAAAATGAGCGCCCCTTCCGGAAACTCCTCCCGGATGTAGATGTAGGCCAGCTTGGCGCCCACGGCGTAGCAGGAGATCGCCATGCCCTCGATGAGCTGGTGCGGGTCCTGGTGGATGATGTAGCGGTCCTTGAAGGTGCCTGGCTCGGACTCGTCCGCGTTGCAGATCAGATAGACCGGCTTCGTGTTCGTTGGCGGGATGAAGCCCCACTTCACACCAGTGGGGAAGCCTGCGCCGCCACGGCCGCGCAGACCGCTGGCCTTCACCTCGTTGGTGATCGCCGCGCGATCCATCGTGACGGCCTTCTTCAGCATTTCATACCCGCCATCGGCCATGCAGCACTCGATGGAGGTGTTCCAGCCGACACGGTCCACATTCTTGAAAATGAGACGATGCTCACGCGTGTGAGGTTCTTTGCCGGGAAGGTACTGGACGGGGGAGGCCATGGCCGCAGTATCCGAGTGTCAAAACCCGAGGCAACCGGGATTTGTGAAAAATTTCACAAGCGGCGGTGGCCCGGAGCCTCATTACGCCAGACGCCACGCCAACGCCCGGCTCTTCTTCTGTCCCTGGGCCATCTCCAGCACGCGAACCTCCGCCGCCCGCGCCTGCCGCAGGGCCTTCTCCAGCTTTGGCACATTTTCACTCTTCGACACCAGCGTGGTGAACCACCCCACATTGCCTGCAAAGGCCACGCTCTCCGCGATCATCCGGCGCACAAACGCCAGTTCGCCCCCCTCGCACCATAGCTCGCCCGCCTTGCCTCCGAAGTTCAGCGTGTCCGCTGGCCTGCCGCCCAGACTTCGCATCTTCCGTCGTGTGCCTGCCGCCGCCTCCGCCGCTGAGGCATGGAACGGCGGATTGCACATCGTCAGGTCAAACCTCTCGCCCGGCTTGATGATGCACTCAAAGCACCGCATGGCCGAAGACTGCTGTCGGCACTCGATCAGCCCCGACACAGTGGGATTCGCTGCCACCAGCTTCCGCGCCCAGCGCAGCGCTGTGGGTTCCAGCTCCGCGCCCACAAAGCTCCAGCCATGCTCGCTCGCGCCGATCAGCGGGTAGATGCAGTTCGCCCCCGTGCCCACGTCCAGCACGCGCACCTCCGGCCCGCGCCGCAGGCCAATGAGGTCCGCCAGATGGTGAATGTAGTCACTGCGCCCCGGAATCGGCGGACAAAGAAAGCCCGGCGGCAGATCCCAGTGCGCGATGCCATACGCATCCTTCAGCAGCGCCGCGTTCAGTGCCTTCACGGCCTGCGGGTCGGCGTAGTCAATGCTCAGTTCTCCATGCCCATTGTCCCGCACAAACATCCCCAGGGCAGGGCTGCCTGCCACCAGACGTGGAAAGTCATAGCGCTCCCGAAACCTGCTGCGCGGGTGCAGGCTGTCTTTCGTGGATGCTGAGGCG
Organism: uncultured Prosthecobacter sp.; assembly: GCA_964588755.1. Classification (GTDB taxonomy): domain Bacteria; phylum Verrucomicrobiota; class Verrucomicrobiia; order Verrucomicrobiales; family Verrucomicrobiaceae; genus Prosthecobacter. Next base: position 7,134 of record CAZPSQ010000106.1, read on the forward strand.
GGCGTCATGTGCTGAATCCATGAAGTCTGCCGCAAAAAAACGCAAGAGGCGCAAAAAGGGGGGGATGCAGTCATCCACCGCACAACAAGCTCCGGTCATCTCCGTCGTTTTTGCGCCTCTTTGCGTTTTTTGCGGCCATCCATCAACCTCCAGGCGGTGTCCGCCCTTCACCAAAATACTTCTCGCTTCGATACCTCAGCCAGACGCGCAGCACCTGCGGCACCTTGTCCTTCTCCGCCTCGGTCAGCGTCTCATACAGTGTCAAGGCCTTCTCGCGTTCTCCCCGGCAGGCGCGGTTGTTGTGCGCGTCCCAGTAGCTGCGCGCCACGCGGATGCGGCGGCACACTTCCTTCACCAATGCCGCGCCGGTCAGCGGCTTGTCGGTGTTTTTTTTCTTGGCGGGCATGATGGCATGCTAACGCCAAACATCCCCAAAAGCCCGGAAAACAGCGCGCCGATTTCACTTCCGTGTGAAAGCTGCCTGCGCTCGCCGCTGTAGTGACTTTCATGCGCTTTGCTCCCGGTTCCCGCTGGATCAAACTCACGCTGGTGCTCCTGGCCTCGGCGGGCATTGCCGTCGCCAAAAAAGACGATGCGCCCAAGCCCATTCCGTGGTCCTTCGCTCCGCTGAAGCGCGCACCGTTGCCGGCGGTCAAAGACACCGGCTGGCCCCGCACCCGCATCGATCACTTCATCCTCGCCAAGATGGAGGCCGCAGGGGTGAGGCCCGCGCCTCGTGCCGAGGAGCGCATTCTGCGGCGCAGGCTGGCTTTTGATCTCACCGGCCTGCCGTCGGCTGAAAAAGCTGATGGCTCAAATCTAAAAGATGACATCACCAGCCTGCTGAACTCCCCCCACTACGGCGAGCGTTGGGCACGCCACTGGCTGGACCTTGCCCGCTACACGGACATCACGCCGGATTGGCTGGACTCCACAAAGTATGCCTACCTCTATCGCGACTGGGTGGTGAAGGCGCTCAATGACGACATGCCCTATGACCGCTTTGTCACCCGGCAGCTTGCGGCGGATTTCCTGCCGGAGTGCGGCCCGCAGGACCGCGTGGCACTGGGCTTCATCGGCCTCAGCCCCACTTACTTTAAGGAGCTGCAGCTCCCGCCGGAGATCATCAAGACCACCATCGCAGATGAGTGGGAGGAGCACGTCGACGCCGTCGGCCGCACCTTCCTCGGCCTCACGCTGGCCTGCGCACGCTGTCACGACCACAAGGCTGATCCGGTGACAGCGCAGGACTACTACGCGCTGGCCGGTGTCTTTGCCTCCGTGAAGCTGAGCGAGCGCCCCACCATGGGGGATGAGCTGTGGAAGCCCGTGGAAAAAGCCCGCGCCCAGGTGGCCGAGCTGGAGAAGCACGTGAAGGACATGGGCAAGAAGAAGCCGCTGCCCGCAGACTACGCCGCGCAGAAAAAGTCCTGCGAGGAAAAGATCGCCGCCATCAAGGCCGCCACGCCCCACTTCAACATGCCCATGGCCAATGCCGTGGAGGAAGCCGCCCTCTACGTGGTGAACAAGGAAAAAGAGCACGGCACCAAGCTCGACTACAAGATGGGCATGGCCCGCGACCTGGAGTTGCAGAAGCGCGGCAATCCGAACGACCTGGGCGAGATCGTCCCCCGCCGCTTCCTCTCGGCCTTCCCGTCCAAGACCGGCCTGCCGCGCAAGTTCACCACCGGCAGCGGCCGCCTGGAGCTGGCGCAGGCCATCGTGGAGGATGCCGCGCCGCTCACCCCCCGCGTCATCGTCAACCGTGTGTGGAAGCACCACTTCGGCCGCGGTCTGGTGGACACGCCCAGCGAGTTTGGCAACACGGGCGAGCCGCCCACCCACCCAGAACTGCTGGACGACCTCGCCGGGCGCTTCATGGAGCATGGCTGGTCCCTGAAGTGGCTGCACCGGGAGATCCTGAACTCCGCCACATGGCAGCAGGGCAGTGTGGCCGCCGCTTCCGAGCAGCAGGACCCTGAGAACAAGCTCTACGCCCGCATGGTCCGCCGCCGCCTGGACTGGGAATCCTGGCGGGATGCCATCCTCAGCGCCACCGGCCAGCTCGATCTCTGCATCGGCGGCCCTGCCGCCAAGATCAGCGATGCCAAAAACCTCCGCCGCTCCCTCTACGGCGCCTCCGACCGGCAGGACATGGACCCCATGCTGCGCATCCACGACGTGCCGGACCCCGGCGCGCACCACCCCTGGCGCACCGAGACCATCACCCCGCTGCAGGGCCTCTTTGCGCTGAATTCCCCCTTCATCCAGCAGCAGTCCTCCGTGCTCGGCCAGTGGGCCAAAGATCACAGCACGGCGGAGGTTTATGCCCGCCTCTTCCAGCGCCCGCCCAGCCCACGGGAGGCCGAGGTGGCGCGGCTCTTTGTCAGCGGCCGGGAAGGGGACCCCGCCGTCTGGAGCCAGTACGCCCAGGCCCTGCTGGCCGGGAATGAGATGCTGTTTGTGGACTGAATTGGTTCGCGGCCCACCACGCGCCTCTGACGTCTCACTTTTCCATCGTCGTCCTTCCCGTCCCTTCGGTCCTTCTGAGGACCTCCCGCCGCCCTGAGGTCCGGCCTTTACAGCCCTCCAATTTTCTTCAATCGTCCCAGCCCGATTTTTCCCCCAGCCATCGAATGACCCCAGAAGATACTGCCCCAGCTTCCGCCAGCGACGAAACAGTCACTCCCGCCTCGCTCGAAACCGAGACGCCAGTCCCAGTTGCTGAAGACATCGCCGCAGCGGCAGAAGGCAGCGAAGGCACGGATTCCGCCATCGAAGAAGCCCCCGCCCCCACGGCCCCCGCAACTGCCGAACGCCCCACCGGTCCCATTCCCACCAAGCCTGAGTCAAAGTTCTTCGCCCTCCTGTCCGACGTCTCTCAAAAACTCCAGGGCCTGGAGCTGGAGTCCCGCGTGCTCACAGAGTCCGTGCCCGACCTCGTCATGGCCGCTGCCAAGCTGAGCCAGCACGCGCAGGAGTTCTCCGCGCAGCTCGCCACCGCCCTGGAGGCCAAGGTTTCTGCCGACCTCGCCGAAAAAGCCGCCGCCCTGGCCGCCAAGATGAAGGCCGCCGAGGAGGCCGCAATCGCCAAAGCTGCGGCCAAGGCACAGGCCCAGGCGGAAAAGGAGACTGAAAAGGCCCGGCTCCTGGCCGAGAAGGAAGCCGAAAAAGCGCGCATCCTGGCCGAGAAAGAGGCTGAAAAAGCCCGCCTCCTCGCGGAAAAAGAAGCCGCCAAGGAAGCTGCCGCCGCCGCCAAGGCGCAGGCCCTCCTGGAGATCGAGGCCATGCGGCAGGCCGCCGCCGCCCTGAAGGCCGCACAAGTCGCCGAAAAGGAGGCCGCCAAGCGTGCTGCCGAAGAGGCGAAGGCCCGTGAACTTGCCGAGAAGGAGGCTGCCAAAGCTGCCGCCCTGGCCGAGAAGGAGGCAGCGAAGGCCGCCGCGCTCGCGGAAAAGATGGCCCTGCTGGCCGCCCGTGAAAAAGCCGCCGAAGAGGCTGCCGCCGCCAAGGCCCAGGCCCAGGCGGAGAAGGAGGCCGAGAAAGCCCGTCTGCTCGCCGAGAAAGAGGCAGCCAAGGAGGCTGCGCGCATCGCCAAGGAAGAAGCGGACGCTCAGAAAACTGCCGAAAAGGAAGCCGCCCGTCTTGCCAAAGAGCAGGCCGCTGCCGAGAAAGCTGCTGCCAAGGTGGCCGAACGCCTAGCCAAGGAGCAGGCTGATGCCGAGAAGGCCGCCGCCAAGGAAGCCGAACGTCTGGCCAAGGAGCAGGCCACCGCTGAGAAGGCTGCCGCCAAGGAGGCCGAACGCCTCGCCAAAGAGCAGGCCGCCGCCGAAAAAGCCGCCGCCAAAGCCCAGGCCGAAGCCGAGAAGGAAGCCGCCAAAGAAGCTGCTGCCGCCATCAAGGCCCAGGCCGAGGCGGAACGTGAGGCTGTACGCGCCGCCGCCGCCGCCATCAAGGCCAAGGAGCAGGCCGAACGCGAGGCCGCCAAAGCCGCGCAGGAGGCCGAACGTCAAAAGTCCGAACAGTCCGCCAACGAAGCCCGTGCCCGCCGCGAGGCCGCCCTGGCCAAGGCCCGTGCCGAGGAGGAAGCCCGCATGAACGCCCGCCGCGCCGCCGCCATGGCCCAGCTCGCCGCTGAAAAAGAAGCCCTCAAGGCCGAGCAGGGGAAGAAGTGACCCATCAGGGGGCCTCTGGCCCCATCCCCAGTGGGCTGGGGCGCGGCCCCGGTTTTTTCAGGCTCTCCGGCCCGTGAAGAGGGTGGAGTATGCTCTCAACATCTCCTATCATTCGCACCAATGCCGCAGATCCCGAACAAAGCGCGCCGCGCCCCGTGACCCCACGACCTCAACTCGTCATCTTCGACTTTGATGGCACCCTGGCAGACACCATGCCGTGGTTCTTTGGCGTGCTGAATCAGGTGGCGGAGCGTCACCGCTTCCGCCAGATCACTTTGGCCGAGGCCGAGGCGCTGCGCCACCAGACCAGCCGCGAGATCGTGCAGGCGCTCGGCATCCGCCGCTGGCGCCTGCCCTTCATCGCGCGGGACATCAGCCAGCGCATGGCCAAGGCCGCCGCCGGGGGCGCTTTCGGGCTTTTTCCCGGCATGGCAGACATCCTTGCCTCCCTGGCCGCGACCGGCACTGTGGTTGCCATCGTCAGTTCCAACCGCGAATCCACCATCCGCCAGGTCCTCGGCCCCAGCGCGGCCCACGTGACCCACTACGGCTGTTCCGCCGCGCTCTTTGGCAAGGCGCGCAAGTTCCAAAAAATCATGCGTCATACCGGCCTGCCGCCCCGCTCGATCCTCATCATTGGCGATGAAGTGCGCGACATCGAGGCCGCCCGCACCGTTGGCATCACCACGGCCGCCGTCACCTGGGGCTGCGCGGGGGAGGGGGCGCTGCGTGCCGCCTCGCCCGATGTCATTTTTCACTCCGTGGCGGAGTTGAGGTGTGCCTTGATACCGGGCTGACCAGGATCAAAAACCGGGCGGAGGCTCAGCGGGCCACCGCGCCGCTCACTGGCTGCTGCCGTGGCCGGCCGGTCAGGTCATGGGACAGCAGGTGCCGCGTGTCCGCCTTGTCCAGCGGGGCGTCTGCGGCGGGCGTGGCATCATGGCTTTTGCCGTCCCAGCTCACGGCGGGCAGGTCCTCCAGCCCCCGACCCAGGGCAGAGCCGTGCTTGTGCCCCTGGCCCAGCACCACATTCCCGCGGATCTCCACCCCGGCGCTGCCATTGGGAAAGTGGAAGGCGTTGCCATCCCGGGAATAGATGATGTTGTTGGCCAGCAGCATGCCCTCCCGGCCGTTCCAAGAGCCGCCGCTGAAGGCGTGCGCGGCATTGACCAGCGTGTTGTGCACCACATGCAGGTTCAGTGTTTTCCCCTGGTGGTCCGTGCTGGCCAGGGCGGCACCCTTGGCGCCGATGAGCACGTTGTTGCGCACGATCGCCTCTCCCTGCACCTGCAGCACGTGGTCGCCGCTGCCGTGGCACACATTGCGCTCGATCACATTCACCGGTCGTCCGGCCGTGCCATACACGGTGATGCAGGGGTACTGCGTGTCATGCACGTGGTTTTCCGCCACCAGATTTCCCCAGGAGCCCTGCTTCACCTCGATGCCGTCGCCCTGGGAGCCGCCGCAGTCATGCACGTGGTTCAGGGCGATGATGCTCTCGCTCATCACATGCTCGCCCTGGTTGGCGCCCAGGTACATGCCCTCGCCGTGGCCGCCGCCGTGGTGCATCTCATTGCGCGTCAGGTGCAGCCGCCGCGTGTCGGCGCTGTTCGCGCTCAGGCACACGCCGCCCGTGTGGTGGATGTGGCAGCCGTCCACCCACACATCTTCGCACCGGCCCAGGCGCAGGCCATGGCCCCCGCCGGTGATCTCCAGCCCGCGCAGGCACAGGTGGCGCACCGGCGTGTCAAAGCCCACATTCAGCACGTTCTGCTTGTCATCCGGCCGGGTCAGCACCACCTGGGCGTCCTTGGCCGCCACGATCCAGATGGGTGCCTCCGCCGTGCCGCTTACGCCGATGTCCCAGCGCGCATCCACACTGTAGGTGCCGGAGGCGATCTCCAGCCGGTCCCCCGGCAGCAGGGCCGCCACCGCCCTCACCAGTGCGGGGCCTCCCGGCTCCGTGTGCTGGATCACCCGCTGCGGCTTCTGCCCCGCCCATGCAGGATCATAAACCGGGTGCGGGGCGTCCTCCGCCCACATGCGGGTGGACCCACCCAGGAGCAGCAGCAGCATCAGAAACAGTGGGGTGGCGCGAGTCAGAGCGACTGCCCTGCTGTCGCGGTCAATGCGAGAAAATTGGAAGGTGTTGTGCATCCTCAAGGAAGATGGGATTGTTTGGCTGGGTATCTCCGCTACGTCCGATTTGCTGACGATATTGCGATCTGTGGACAGGGAGGCGTGTTTTGAATCCATCGGGATCACTATGGAATAGAATAAGAGGAGGGAGGAGAACCACGTAACTTTTGGCCCACTCTCGTTCCCATGAAATTTCCGAATGCTCCATGCTGGTCAGGTCTGGCTGCGTTGTGCCTGACAATGCTTTGCTCGGCCCAACTCCACGCCGCCGAGCCGCCCGTCGTCACTCCCCTTTGGCCCCAGGGCGCGCCAGGCGCGCTCGGCACCACGCCCAAGGACATTCCCACGCTCACTCCCTATCTGCCTGCCAAGGTCAATGCCACACGTGCTGCCATGCTGCTCATCCCCGGCGGCAGCTACTCCGGCATCTATGAGGGACAGGCAGAGCCCTTTGCTCGCTGGTTGAATGCGCAGGGCATCACCGTCTTTGTGCTGCGCTACCGCCTGGGCAGCGCGGGCTATCGTTACCCCGCCCAGCTTCAGGATGCCGTGGAGGCCATGCGCCAGATCCGGGGCGGCGCGGAGAGATGGCAGATTGACCCGCGCCGCCTCGGCGTCATGGGCTTCTCAGCCGGTGGCCACCTCGTCTCCACTCTGCTCAACCATCCCGAGGACGGAGATGTCCCCGCTGGGAGCGCTGGTTTGCCGCCGGCCCCCGCCACCCAGCTCGTCAGCCCCCGTCCGGATCTTGCCATCCTTTGCTACCCCGTCATCAGCATGACGACCAAGCCGCATGCCGCCTCCCGCAAGAATCTCATTGGCGAGGCACCCGGCGCAGACCTTATCCGCCACACCTCCAGCGAGCTCCAGGTGAAGCCCGGCCTGCCTCCGTGTTTCGTATGGCACACCTACGAGGACAAAATGGTCCCGCCAGACCACGGCCTGCTCTTTGCCGCCGCCCTCCACCAGCACGGCATCCCGCATGAGTTCCATCTCTACCAGCACGGCGACCACGGCACCGGCCTCATGGGCACGGACCACCCCTGGATGCAGGACCTGCTCTTCTGGCTGAAGGCGCAAAAGTTCATCGAGTGACGGCGCGCCCGTGCGGCTGTCTCACCAGGAGGCCACCACCTCGTACGCAAAGCCCCGCAGGTACTCCGTTTCGGGGATCGTGGCCAGGATCGGATGGTCCGCGCTCTGTGTGTAAGTTGCCACCCGGCGCAGGGTCTTCTTCGCATCCACCGCCGCGTCCGTGATGCTGCTGTGGAAGTCGCTGGCACCCACGTGGTGGGAGCAGGTGAAGGTGGCAAAGATGCCGCCCGGCTCCAGCATCTTCATTGCTCGCAGGTGGATCTCCTTGTAGCCGCGGAGAGCGTCCCGCACAGAGCTCTTGGTCTTGGTGAAAGACGGAGGGTCCAGGATGATCAAGTCATAGCGTGCGCCTGCTGCCTCGCTGCGTTTCAGGAAGTCGAAGCAGTTCTCCGCGACGCACTCCGTCTTCGTGCCGGAGATCTTCGCATTCTCCCTGGCCACGGCGGTGGCGCTTTCGCTGATGTCCACGGCCGTCACCTCCGTGGCGCCTGCCAGCGCGCAGGCCTGGGCAAAGCCCCCCTGGTTGGAGAAGCAGTCCAGCACGCGCCGCCCCTTTGCCAGCCGGGCCACCTGCTGGTAGTTGTCGAGCTGGTCCAGATACAGCCCCGTCTTCTGCCCTTCCAGCAGGTCGGCATGGAAGGCGCTGCCTTGATGCCGCACCACAAACGGCGTGGGCGTCTCACCGCTGATCACACCTTTGACAAGCTCCATGCCCTCCGCCTTGCGCACGGGGGCCTCGTTGCGCTCGATGATGCCTTTCGGCTTCACCACATCATTCAATGCCTGCACGATGAGGTCCTTCCGCAGGTCCATGGCCAAAGTTAGCGTTTGTAGTACCAGAAAGTCGCCGTAGCGGTCCACGATCACGCCGGGCAGCCCGTCGGACTCGCTCCACACCAGACGGCACAGGCTCGTCTCCACTCCGGAGCTTTCCCTCACCTTGATCGCGCGCTGGATGCGGCGGGTGAAGAAGTCCAGGTCCAGGTCCTGCCTGCGGTAGGAAAAGAGCCGCGCGCTGATCTGCGACTGAGGATTGTAAATGGCGCTGCCCAGCGGCTTGCCGCGCACATCCTGCAAAGAGACGACATCCCCCGGCTTCGGATCGCCCATGCGTTTCTGAATTTCAGTGGCATACACCCAAAGGTGGCCGTGGAAGAGACGCGCACGAGGCTGGACGGTGAGGGTGGGCATGAGGAAGGGAATGACGAAGCCAGAATGAGGAATGACGAATGCGGGTGTTAAGGGGAAAGGTCAAGGGGGCAAAGATCAAGGGCTGCGCGTCAAGAGTCGTGCGCTCGAACGTTCATTGAGCCCGACACTTGACCCGGCCTTGACTGGCGAAGCCTTGACTGGCGAAGCCTTGACCAATCGCAGCGCTTGACCTCTGCTCTTACAGTTCCACCACCGCCTTGATCACCCGTGCCTCAGGCTCCAGCCAGCGGGGCATGGCCTCGGGCAGGTCTTTGAACGCACAACGGTGGCTGATCCACGGTCGCGTGTCGATCTGGCCGCTTTGGATCAGGTCGAGGATGCGCGGGAAGTCAGTGGAAACGGCGTTGCGGCTGGCCAGGATGCTCAGCTCCCGGCGGTGCAGCAGGGGATCATCCAGCAGCACCGGCTCCTTGGTGATGCCCACGTAAACAACTTTGCCCGTGAAGCGGGCAAAGCGCAGCGCCCCGGCCATGGAGTGCATGTTGCCCGTGGCGTCGAAAACGACCTGGGCGGCGGGCTCATCGGGCAAGGATGCGACAACCGTCACACCGGCATAGTGTCGCCGTACAAACTCGCGCCGCGCCTCGTTCAGCTCCAGCATCGTGATGCAGGCCTGTGCCGCGCGGGCAAACTCCAGCACGGTCAGCCCGATCGGCCCCGCGCCGATGATGAGCACATCATCCCCCGTGCCGACTTGCGCGCGGTTCACCGCATGGCAGCCAATCGCCAGCGTCTCCACCAGGGCCAGTTGGTCAAAGTCCAGCGCGTTGCAGGGGTGCAGCTTGTGCGCGGGCAGAATCATGCGCTCCCGCATGCCGCCGTCGCAGTGTACGCCGAGCACCTGCAAGGACTCGCAGCAGTTCGTGCTGCCGCGCTGGCAGGCGTGGCAGTGGCCGCAGTTCAGATACGGCTCCACGGAGCAGCCGTCTCCTGGCTTCAGATGCGTCACGCCAGCCCCCACGGCCAGCACCTCCACCCCCAGCTCATGCCCCAGGATGCGCGGAAACTCGATGAAAGGCATTTT
>CAZPSQ010000107.1:0-16649 GCA_964588755.1 uncultured Prosthecobacter sp.
CAGTGCTGTGCTGTCCGGCACGAAGCTCGCGAAGGATGCGGGAGGGGCGGAGTTTGGTCATGGTTGGATTTCGGAAAGGATGTCGGCGATTGGGATGACGGCACCGTTTTGCTCGCGGCTGCGGATGCCGGCGATGATGACGGCCATCAGCTCCACCGTCTCGTCAAAGGGCAGCGGGCGCTGGCCGGTGTGGAGGAAGTCGATAAAGGCCACCAGCTGCCCGCGGAAGGCGCGGTAGGTGTCCGCCATCTTCAGCGGCAGGTCCCCCTTGGTGCCGTGGAAGTGCACCGCGCCGAAGCTGCCGTAGGCGTCATGCAGCGCGCCCAGCGTCAGGCGCACGCCGCTCTTGTGCGTGATCTGCACCACATCCCCCCCGGGGCCGCCCTGGGTCTGCACAGTCAGGAAGCCGGGGCCCAGCAGCGGCTCCACCGCCTCCAGCGCATGGATGCCGTAGCGCTCCCACGTCTTGCAGGTGAAGCTGGTGATCCAGCGCAGGTCGCCGATGTGTGCGCGCTGTTCCGCGGAGAGCTGCATCTCCGGCGAGTAGCGCATGCCGCTGGTGGAAAGCAGCAGCCGCCCCTCCTTGTGCCATTGCACAAACTGACTCAGCTCACCGATCGTGATGGCCATCGGCTTGTCGATAAACACCGGCAGCCCCGCCTCCACAAACGGGCGCGCCCGGCGCACGTGGTCGGTGCCATCATCGGTGGCGATGACGACGGCATCGACATGGCCGATCACATCCTCCGGATTCGCGACAATGTTCGGAATGAGGCTGGCGGCGGAGACTTTGGGCGCGTCGGCGGGATCATCCGTCCAGATGTGCGTCACGCGCGCGCCGGGGATGCGCATGGTCTCCAGCGGCTCCTTGCCGAGATAGACGGGAATGCCCGCATACGGGCATGAGGCCATCTCGGCAGGGTTGTAGCCATTGATGATGGCGCTCCAGGAATACGGGTGGCCGTTGCCCTCGATCATGCCGAGCATGGCCAGCCGGAGTTCTTTGTCTGCGCTCATAGGAATCACTCGATGACGATGGGCAGCCCGGTGCGGGCGGAGCGCAGCGCGGCCTGGTTGAACTTCAGCGTCTGCACCGCCTCCTCAAAGGTGCACAGCGGGGACTCGCGGCCTTCCACGCCATCCAGAAACGCATGGGCCTGCGCGATGAACATCTCATCCCGCTCCTTGAGCGGCGTGTCGTGCCAATGCCAGTCCGCATCCCCATGCCGCATGGTTCCCCAGCGCTGGGTGTGGGCCTCCACCTTCACACTGCCGCGCTCGCAATGAATGACGAAGGTGCTCTCGTTTTCCGCCTGGAACTGGGTCATGGCATAGCTGACCAGCACGCTGCCGTGGCGCGCGCTCACGTTCACGGTGTCCTCCACCGTCACGCCTTCCAGCGCCTGATGTGAGGCGTCGCAGAACACGCGGGTGCAGGGTCCGGCGATCCACTCCACCGCGTTCACAATATGGGTGATGGCGTCCTGGATGGCGCCGCCGCCCATGTCGTGCCGCGCATAATAGATTTCGCGATAAGCCGGACGAAAAGTGGGAAAATGCTGCCCCGCCACGCTGGTGATGTGGAGGATGGGGCCAAGCGTGCCGGTGTGCACGAACTCCCGCGCGGCCACCACCCACGGCATGAGGTGATACACATACGCAACGGCCACATGCCTGCCCGCCTTGGCGATGGCCTCCCGCACGGCGGGCACAAGCTCCAAGTCCAGCGCGAGGGGCTTCTCAATCAACAGGTGCATGTCCGCCGCCAGCAGTTGCAGGGCCATGGGCAGGTGCAGCGGCGCAGGAGTGCAGATGACAACGGCGTCGAACCGACCGACAGCCAGCGCCTCATCGAGTGTGGCATAGGCCTCCACGCCGTAGCGCTCGCGCATGGCAGCCTGGATCTCCGGCCGGGGGTCGCAGGCGGCCACGATGCAGCGGCCCGTTTTTTGAAAACAACGCAGGTGACGCTCGCCGATGCTGCCGCAGCCAATGATGAGGATGGAATGCATGTAAGTGGAGAGCCGAGATTACGCGAAAAGGCGCATCCACCTAGCTCTCCTTCACTGGTCATATCTGGTGACCAGACCCACCCCAGCCCCCTAGTGCAAATCGTCATACCTCGACTCCAAAGCCTTGCAGGATGCAATACCCCGGGCCGATGAACCCGCCAGAAAGGAGGTCCATATAACACTAACAATCAACATTTTGAGTCAAAAAAAAGACACTGGCAGGCGTCCTGCAATGTGTTCAGACGTCTCCTCCATTTCCACTCCTTCACCTTCATGAACCAGTCCCAATCCGATCTGCGAACAGCCCTTCTGTGCGTGTCCTTCATTTTAGCGGCCGGTCTGGGGGCGCTGCTGTTCAACAGCCCGCAGGAAAAACCGCTGATGGCTTCCCACAGTGCGCAGGGAGGATTGGAGATCTTCACCTTGGCCAAGTGATTGAACGCAGAGGTTCAGCCTCCATCCCCCGATCATGAAAATCACCACGCTCCAGCACACCCCACGCCCTTCATCACTTATGACCATTCTCGAAACTCCCCCCGCCCCCCCTCAACCAGCGGAACGACTGGCAGACCGCTTCATGAATGAGGCGGAGCATGTCGCCCGCACCGATCCAGCCAAGGCCGTCGCTGTGGCCGTGGGCGCGGGCCTGCTGCTCAATGTTCTGCCCACCCGCTTCCTGGTGGCCAGCGCCACCGCTGTGACACTGACCATGCTGCGCCCTGCGCTGCTGACCCTCGGTGTCATCAAGGCCTTCGAGCTCTGCTCCGCCAAACACCACCGCTCCAATCTGCCACCGTCATGAACGACTCAGAAATCGCCGCCATTCCTCCCACCGATGAGGAAATGCCAGTCTCCCCTCCCCAGCCCTCTTTTCCGGCCTCCGCCTCCGAATCCACCTCCTCCCCCCTGCCAACCATGCCTTCCCAGACCCACACCCTCAGCGACTTGACGGATCAAGTCGAAAACCTCATCCGCCGTCACCCCATTGCAGCCACGCTGGCCACGGTGGGCTTTGGCTGCGCCGTCGGGGTGGCCGCACGGTCACTGCTGGCCCCGCAGCCCATCACGCCGAGGCACCGCGTCACCGAGTTGCTGGAGGATATCCAGAACCGCCTGTCCGAAATCGCCGAGCCAGCCTATGAGCGCGCGCATGAGCTTGCAGACGAGGGGCGTGACGCCGTGAAACATGGCCTTCACTCCATCGCAGACTCCAAGCTCGGCTCACGCCTGCGGCATCTGTTTTCCTGAGTGGAACACGGCGGCATAAACCGCCATTCCCCCCACAGGTCCCGGCACACTCCCACAAGGAAGCTCCCGACGCGAGTCGGGGGCTTTTCTTTTGGGCCGGACAGACGGGGAAGAACACCCACTTTTTGGCAGTAATGTTGAATGCCACGCCATGGGGCATGTCCAATGCTGGAAACCAACCATGACATGAAAACCTGGACCTTCACCGCCGGCTGGCACATTATGCACGGGAAGCTCTTGCAGCAATTCGCACGTCTGACCTCCAATGACCGATGGTATGAGCAAGGCAAGGAGGAGGAAATGGTGGGCCGCCTGCAGCGCGGCCTGCACTTGAGCGAGGAAAAGATCCTGAATCTTCTGCACCGCAATCACGGGCAGTGGCGGCACTCCTGACAAGCAGTTGCAGCCTGCGATGCTGAGGGAGCGGAATACGCCGCGCACCCTGTGGGACATGAAGAGGTTCGGCATGGCCACACCCCATGGCCGCATGGCCCCAGGGAGCTGGTCCGACCACATATGAGCGCCTTTGTCATGGCACCCATGACACCCCGCCACACGCCCTGCGGACCGGCGTCCACCCGCGCCGGTTTTCATACAGCCGCCATCAATCCCCGGCGCGATCTTAGCGTCGATATGAACCAGCCAACTGCCATCATCACCGGGCTTGCCGTGGGAATGCTCGCCCGCTGGCTGCTGCTGAAAAAAGCGCCAGGCGGGCTGCCGCTGGCACTGCTGCTGGGAATGGCCGGAGCCATGTTCACGGCCTTTCTCATGCAGGTGTTTGATGTGGCGCGTGATGCGGCGGCGCCGCAGTTCCTCCTCGCCATCGCAGGCTCCTCTTTGCTGCTGCTCGGCTACCGCCTGGATCTTGCCAGGGAGGCCGCGCTGCCCGCCCCCACATCACGTGATCTGAAAGCTCAAGCACCTCAATGAACAGACTATCTGCGGATGTGGAGATCAAAGGCTCCATCACCTTTTCCAATGAGCTGCTGCTGGAAGGCAGGGTGGAGGGCACCGTCGTCTCTGGAAGCAGCCTGATCATCGGTGAAAACGCCAGGGTCAAAGGCACCGTGACCACCCGCGGCGTGACCGTGCATGGCCTGGTGGAGGGAGACATCGAGGCGCAGGAGCGCTGCGAGGTGAAGTCCACCGCCCGCATCATTGGCAACATCACCGCCCGCAGGTTTTCAGTCGAGGAAGGCGCAGTCTTCCAAGGCCGGTCAAAAGTACAAAATTCACCTCCCCCCCAATCCCATGGAAGTCCTCAAGGTCGCCGAAGCCCTGCTTGAACCCAAAACCCGCACGCTGACGGCATCGTCGTCAGCGTTGTCACCCGACGGCACGCGCCTCCGCCTTGCCGTCATTGACGATCATGCCATCATCCGCGGCGTCTTCGTGACGCTGGTGGAGGACGCGCCAGACATGGTCATGGCGTGGACAGCCTCCACCCTTTCCGACGCACGGAGCAAGCTGCAGGCCGACACGCCGGACTTTCTGGTCATGGACGTGACATTACCTGACGGCAATGGCTTCGAGTTCCTCAAAGAGGTGCTGGATCATGCACCAGACCTGCCAGTGCTGATGGTCTCCGCCCAGGGGGACCAGACATTCCCTGACCGCGCCGCCAGTGGCGGAGCACGCGGCTTCATCGCCAAGGAAGCGTCTTTGGAGCAGTTGTTGGAGGCGGTGAACACCATCCAGCAGGGCGGGGAATGGTTCAGGAAAGAGTAGCAGCCCTGCGCCCTTCTTCGCACCTCATCGAATCGCGGTGGTCTGACAGACTGGTTCTCAAAAAGATTGTCATGGATGATCCGGTGAGCGCAGCGCCCCCAGTGGCAAGGCGGCAGCGCAGCCTGCTTATTTGAAGATAACAAGCAAGCGACCAACACAGCCAATGGGGGCGCTCCGCCGCCGGGAATGTGACAAGCTTTCTTGAGAACCAGTTTAACATCTACACTCCTGAAAAAGGCAGCCTTGCACCTGGAGAAGCCGCTGCCCGTGCGCCCTGTGCTCTTTTGGCGAAACCAGCCCTGGCAAGGCAAGCCACCTCAAAAGGCATCTGTCCTTGCTGGCGCTCCCCGTGCGGCCTCCATACTGTCACCTTGGTGAAAATGAAAAAGACGCGGGAGTTTCCTCCCGCGTCTTCATCTTCAAACAGATGAGTCTCAGGATTCCACCTGTCAGGACTTCGCGGCCGCAGGCTCCACAGGGGCAGGCTGCCCCTTCGTCGGCGCGTAATAGTAGCTGGCGTAGTTGTAGTAGGTGTACTCTTTCAGGTTCGAGCTGGAGCGGTTCAAAATGACGCCGCCGATGTTCACCTGACGCTCATACAGCAGATCCAGGGCCTTGCCGGAAAGGCGGGCCATGGTGGAGGACATGCGGACAACGAAGAGCACCGTGTCCAGCTTGGGAGCAAAGCTGGCAGTGTCATCGGCCACCAGGACCGGAGCGCTGTCGAAAATGACATAGTCGTATTCCTCGCTCATCTCCTTGAGCATTTCCTCGGCGGTCTTGGAAAGCAGCATTTCGGAGGTCTGGTCAAACACCTCTCCACGTGCCAGCAGGTCCAGATTCCGGGTGCTTGTCTCCTGCACGGCGTCACGCCAGTGCAGCTTGCCACGCAGGGACTCGCTGAGGCCGGGGCTGGAGGGCAGCTTGAACAGCTCGCTCACACCGCCGCGGCGAAGGTCACAGTCGGCCAGCAGGACGCGAGCACCAGCCAGAGCCATGGTCACAGCAAGGTTGGAGGTTACAGTGGTCTTGCCTTCATTCGGCACGGCGCTGGTGATCAAAATCGTCTTGGGCACCTTGCCCTGCCAGTTTTTGAAGAGAATGGACGAGCGGACATTGCGGAAAGCCTCCGCATAGAGATGGCGGTCGTCATTGGGACGCAGCAGGGCCACATCCCCACGGTTGCGCTGCTCCGGCACCTGGCCCAGGACAGACTCCCCAGGGAAAAGAGCCTGGAACTCGCTGTAGGAGTTCATGCGGTCGTCCAAGCGGTCAAACAGCAGCAGGATGATGACGCCCACACCGACGCCTGCCACCAAGCCGACCACGATGGGCATCACCCAGTCCTCCACATTTTCGGCCGCAGGGTTGGCGCGCTCCTGGATCGCCACATAGTCCCCCTGGGTATTGAAAGTGTTCTGGAACTCCTGCACCTTGTCGAACATCTTCTCATAGGCCAGCTTCGCCGCCTTGGACTCATCCTCATACTGCTCATGCAGGGCGATTTTGGAGCCCAGGTCCAGCGCCTCCTTTTTCTTTTCCTCAATCTGCGCGTCGAGCACGATCACGCGGCGCTCAATGTCCGTCATGTTGGCCCGCATCTCATCCTGTATCTGCTGGGCATAGGACTGCAGCAGCGCGTTCTGGGTGTTCAGCTCCTCGGTGATGTCCTGCACCATCGGATGCTGCTCCTTGAACTGCAGCAGCAGGGAACCCAGCTTGGTCTTGAGCTCGGCCATTTTTGACTTGGTACGCAGGTAGTCCTGCTCCGCCATGGTCATGCCCCGGCTTCCAGGCGAGCCTTCCGGCTTTAAGCCGGTGGCGCGTGTCGCGGTGGCGTCAGCCGCGGCCCCTGGCTGGGCACCGCTTTGCGCGACAGGCTGCGGGGTGGCGCCCGCGTTGATGCTGCGCTCCCGGGTCTGGATCATCGCATCCACGTTGTTGAGGAAGAGCTTCAGCTCCGCAAGCTGGGTGCGCTGCGTCTCACGCTGGGATTCCAGGCTGTTGAGGAACTGCGCGGCGGCATTGTTGCCATTGGTGATGGTCAGAATGTTGTTGGCGGAGGCAAACTTCGTCAGCCGCTCGTTTTTGTCCTCCATCACCTTCTGCTTGTTCACCACCTCCTGCAGGAAGGTTTGGATGACCCTGCCCTGCGCCTGCTCGCGGATGCTTTGGCGGAAGGCAATGAACTCTTCCAGCAGCGCATCGAGGAAGATTTTGGTGTATTTCGGCTCCGCCCCGGTGGCCACGATGTTGAAAATGGCGGAACCTTTGGTTTGGGCCACGCGGATCTCCACGTCGGAATCCTTCAGATCGGGGTGCAGGGCACGCACACGCTCCAGGGCGCGGCGCCGCATGTCAGCGCTCTCCACAGTCTCAATGATGGTGCCATAGAAATCCTGCTGCTGCTCGCGCCAGGTGTAATCATTGTTCGACTGCAATGAACCGCCAGCGACCAGCTTGGCCAAGGAGCGAAACTCCTGAGGCCGGCCAGTGATGCGCAGGGCCTGCACACACACACCAATACTGGCTGTCAGCAGCAGAAACCACCAGCGGCGGCGCAGGAGAATCTTGTAGCGTTGAAACTTGGCCGAGGCCTCATGAATGCGGCTCAGCGTGCTGGACTGGGCCTGGCCTGGGAGGTTGAGAGATTGTTCCATGATGGGGGGATCAGGCTGGTTTCACCCGGAAACCGCGCTGAGAGATGGCTGCATCGATTCCGGGGCCGCAGAGTCGCCTACTGCGACCAATAAGCCATTTGATTTTTCAACGCCGCCGACGTTCAATTTTGTGTTATTTCCCTCGGCCTCTCGAGTTTTTCTCTGGCGGCACAAGGCGAGCCAGCACCAAGAGGCATTAGAAATTCACTTTGAGTTCGTCAACGATGACAACGTCGTCTTTGCGCAGGAAGATGTCTTTGTCCAAGTCACCGCCCTGCATGATGCTGGCCACATTGACAAGGATCGTCTTGTTTCCCTGAGGGGTCTTGCGGACGACCTTCACCTTTTCCTTGTTGGCAAACTGGGCGAAGCCGCCGGCGCGCAGGATGGCCTGGCTGATGGTGATGTCCTCGTTGGTGGGCAGATCGTACTTACCTTGACGGGCGACAATGCCAAACATCACATAGAATTCGAGCTCATACGTGCGGTAGCTGCTCGCATCGTCCGGGTTCAACTGGTCAATGGCCACCACCACCGTGGCGTTTTTGAAGAAGTTTTTCTCCAGTTCCTTTTTGATGGCATAAGCAAGCTGGCGGGATGTCTTCCCTTTGGCGCCGATGAGGCCAATGTAGGGTGCCTGCACCTCCCCGGTCACGGCAACCTTCTGCTGCAGCGCGTTCTGGCGGTCTTCCAGGATACGAATGCTGATGAGGTCTCCAGAGGCGATGGTCTGGTTGTTGTCCAGCACATCCATGGAGGTAAGCACCGCCGCCCCTGCATTGACAGGCCCCGAAGGAGCAGCCGCCTGCCGGCTTCTGGAGGACTCCGCCGGGCGGAAACCAGGGTCCTGCGCAGGCAGTGTGGCAGTGGCAAAAAGGCCGAGCAGGGAAAACAGGATGCTTTTCATAGGACGATGAATCGAAGTGAACCTCATTCTCCACCCCGAGCAAGCGTCAGGATGGAGGCGCACAGGCACTGACAATGCCTGCCTCCGATTCGTTTAGAAATTGTAATTGATGCCCAGAATCAGGCGGGTCTGCGTGGCGTCTGTGTTCACCCCGACTGTGTCGGTCAGGAAGTAACGGTAGCCCAGATTCACGCCAGCCTTGGCGCTAAGCATGTAGTTGAGGTCCACCGAGAAGCCGTGCTGGTCGAAGTCCTGAAGCGGGTTCTGGGAGTCGGAACGGCCAAAGTGATAACCTGCGCCCAGACGCAGCTTGGAGGTAAGCTGGTGAGTGTAGTAGAAGTCCAAACCAAACTGGACCACGTCGCTCTGGGCCATGGCAAAGAGAGGGTGGGAGAAGGAAGGCTGGGCATACTCATAGTAACCCGACAGAGAGAAGCGGCCACCCTTCCACGCCACCATGGAGAGGCCGTAGTTCACGAAATCTGCGGTGATGTAGTTGGAGGAAAGGTTGATGGAGGACTCGTGGCCGATCGTGAGGGTGTGGCTGAAGCGGGCGTTGAGCTGGTTGGTGATGCTGAAGTTGTAGTAGTAGCTGCTCAGGTCTTCGCGGTCTTCAGGACCAAAGGGGGCGAGCACCGTGGGATCTTGGAAGTTGAACTGCTGCACACCACCGGAAAGCTTGAGGGTGGTGGATTTGCCAACCGGCACGCTGACAAACATGCCCCAGTTGAACAAAGTCGCGTCATTGAGAATGGGCTGAGCATACTCAAGGAAAGTCACGCCGCCTTCAGTGCCGAGCACCCAAGTGGCAGCCGGGCTGTAGGTCAGAGAGCCGTGGATGGAGTTCATCGTACGGTCGAACTGGTCGTTGTTGATGCCACCGCCAGCCGCGTTGCCTCCCAGCGCGTTGGAGTAGGTGTTGGTGTAGTTCAAGGCCAGCGCCCAGGCGGAGTTGATCTGCCAGTTGGCGGCGACGCCGAAGTCGTTCTGGAACACACCAAAACTGTTGTTGTTGGCAGCGCCCACAAAGGCGTTGTTCACCGCAGGGCGGACAGAAATACGATCATAAATGGTGATGTAAACTGGGCCAACCTTGACATCGAAGGCCACCGTGCTGCCCGGCAGGATGTTCAGCAGGTAGCTGCCATTGCCGTAAGCGGCCAGTTCCGGATGGTTGAAATAGTGGTCCACACCGACGCCTGCGGAAATGCTCAGCACATTGTGCTGGGTCAGCCGGTAATTGGCATTGATGTTCAACAGGGTGCTGCTGATGAAGTCATCCACCGGCGGATTGCCGCGCTGCACGTTGCTGTTGTACTCAAAACCTTGGTAGAGCCCCAGACCGACGTTGACCGGGCCGACCTTGAGATTCCGCTTGCCAGACATGAAGGGGTCCGACGTGTAGGTCGGGGCAAAGTAGCTCAGAGCCTGCGAATACTGGCCGGAATAAGAGGTGTAATCACCCACCGAACGGGCCGCAAAGGCGGAACTGCCGCTGCGCACCGACGGCTGGGAAATTTCACGGTCTGAACGCAGCAATTGCTGGAGACTCTGGAATCCCTCCTGGTCTTCCTGGCTCACATAGGCACCACTCTCATAGTCATAGACAACATCACCGCTGCGCGTGGCAGGAGCGGTGGCCTTCATCTGACTGGAGCGGTTGCGGAAGTCGTTGAAAAAGTTGCTGGTCTGCGAGGGAGACACACCGAACTGAGCGCTGGCTGTCTGGGGAAAGAGGCAGAAAGCACCCAGGGAGAATGCCAAAGATGCGACGCTGGCAAAAGAATTTCGGGAGTGGTTGATCAACATGACAGGGGTACTAGGGAGTGCTGAATCGGGAATTAACATCGATAGAAGCAATTCCATCTGCCTTTGTCCATCTTAAAATTTATCCCTTTTCGCCACTTTTGGTCTCTTTTTTGTGACATTCGGGACAGTTGACAATCAATCATTTGGCTATGCTGTTCACACAGCTTCAATCACCTGGAACGCTGAAGCGCTTCAATGCTGCCGCCCTTTCCACCCTGTGACAGGCTGCCTCGAGTGGAGATCCAGTTCCAACTGCACCTCCCTGGAGGACGCCGTCCCCCATCCACGCCTAGGACCATCCTCCTCTGGCGCGACCACCACAATGTTGCGCAGTTTGTCCAGCAGCTTCAGAAACGGGGGTTGGCGAGATATGTTTGGCATGGCAACGCTTATATAGTGTTCAAAGTAACATGTTCAATTGATTTTTAAGTTTTCTACACCCGCCACAACTTAACGGGCGACCGTGCGCGCGACTTGACGCCCCCCGCCCCGAACGCCATGTGCGGATTCATGACCAGCCCGGGCACCCGCCTTTCCATCCCTGAGTATGCCATGGCCCTGGCCCATGTGGCCAGCCTGCGCTCCGAAGACCCTTTCCGAAAGGTGGGCGCCGTGGCGATCGACTTCGACAACCGCGTCATCGGCACCGCCTACAACGGCCTTGCCCCCGGCTACGATGCGGAACCCGAATTTTGGGCGGACCGTGATGCACGACGTAAATACATGCTGCACGCCGAGGTGAACCTCTGCAGCCTCTTTACCCGGGGCAATGTGCGCCTGGTGGCCTGCACCACCAAGCCATGCACCAGCTGCATGCAGATGCTGTGCGCTTACGGCGTCAAAGAGGTTTATTTCCGCGAGGACTACCCCGAGTCCGAGGCCGGCCTCATCGCCGCCCGTTACGGTATTCAGTTGATTCAGCTCGCCGACTTTCCGCAGATCGTCCAGCCAAGCTTGTAGCCTGCCGTCCGTGTCAATGCGGACGGCCTCAAATCAGCAATGGCCAATCCTGCGGGGCACCCCCTCAATACCGGCTGCTGCCTGCCCCGTTGGTGGCTTGATGCACCGCCAGCTCATGCTCGGCCAGCTTTAAATCGGCTTCGGTCATGATTTTGACCAGCTCCTTGAACTTCACTTTTGGCTCCCAGCCCAGCTTTTTGCGGGCCTTGGCAGGGTCGCCGATCAGCAGGTCCACCTCCGCCGGGCGCTCGTAGCGGGCATCATAGGCCACATATTTTTCCCAATCCAGATCCAGCAGGGCAAAAGTCTCCTGCACAAACTCACGCACACTGTGGGTCTCGTTGGTGGCGATGACGTAGTCATCCGGCTGGTCCTGCTGGAGCATCATCCACATCATTTCCACGTAGTCCTTGGCGTAGCCCCAGTCGCGCTTGGCGTCCAGGTTTCCCAGCACCAGCTTGTCCTGCAGCCCCACCTTGATGCGGGTGGCGGCACGGGTGATCTTGCGCGTCACAAAGGTCTCGCCACGGCGGGGTGACTCATGGTTGAACAGAATGCCGCTGCTGGCGTGCAGACCGTAGCTTTCACGGTAGTTCACCGTCAGCCAGTGGCCATAGACCTTGGCGCAGGAGTAGGGGGAGCGCGGCCAGAAGGGCGTGGTCTCCGTCTGCGGGACCTCCTGCACCTTGCCAAACATTTCAGAGGAAGACGCCTGATAGAAGCGCACCTTGTCCACCAGACCCGTCTCACGGATGGCCTCCAAAATACGCTGAGTCCCCAGGCCCACGATGTCTCCGGTGGATTCTGGAATGTCGAAGGACACGCGCACATGGCTTTGGGCGCCCAGGTTGTACACCTCGTCCGGCTTCAGGTCATAGAGCAGCTTCACCAAAGCCACCGAGTCCATCAAGTCACCAAAGTGCAGGCGCAGGGGCTTGCTCTTGTCGTTGTAGATGTGCTCAATGCGCCCGGTGTTGAAGGACGACGCGCGGCGGATGATGCCATGCACCTCGTAGCCTTTTTCCAGCAGTAGTTCGGTGAGATATGAGCCGTCCTGTCCTGTGATGCCGGTGATGAGCGCTTTCTTCATGAGTGAAAATCGAGCCGGGACGAGACAATGCCCGCCAGCCTTCCGCAAGGGGAAATCCAGAAACATATCAGTTGCGCGCCAGCCGCCGCGTCTTATTCTGCACATTCCCCGCAATCCAGCCCCTGCCCTTTCGTACCTTTTATGAGAGCCGACCTCGTCGAACAAGCCGCGCAAATCGTCAAAGACCCGCCCATCCTGATCAACATGGTGTCCAAGCGTGTCCGCCAAATCGCCCAGGGCCGCCCCCCGCTGGTGGACCGCCGCCCCGGCCTGCGCGAGGCAGACCTTGCCCTTCTGGAAATCATCCAGGGCAAGATCACGCAAAACAACATCGACGGCAACTGAGCCGCGCCGGCCTGACGCCGGAACGTGTGCATGCTGTGTTTCAGGTGGGTCCTATGAGCGCATAGGGCCCATTTTTTTCGTATCGTTTTCCAGCCCCGTTTTCATCCCCCCTTTCTCGCATGCCAGCCCCTGCCACCTCCGAGATCGCCACCAACCGCAAAGCACCGCGCGACTACCACATCCTCGAAAAATACGAGGCAGGCATCGAGCTGCGCGGCACCGAGGTGAAGTCCATCCGCCTCGGCAAGCTCAACATCTCCGACGCCTTCGCCCGCGTGGAGCGCGGTCAGGTCTGGCTCTACGGCTGCGACGTGCAGCTCTACGACAAGGCCAGCCATGAGACCCATGAGCCCCGCCGCACCCGCCGCCTGCTGCTGCACAAGAATGAGATCATGAAACTGCTGGCCCAGACCCAGCAAAGGGGCCTCGCCCTGCCCGTCCTCCGCGCCTACTGGAAGGGTCCCCGCATCAAGATCGAGATCGGCGTCGGCAAGGGCAAAACCCACGGCGACCAGCGCCAGGACCTCAAGGACAAGGCAGAAAAACGCGAGGCCCAGCGCGTGGTCGCCGCCTTCAACGACAAGAACCGCCGGTAAGCAGCCCAAAGCCTGTGACGGGGGCACGCCCCCCGCCCTGCCGGAAATCCAATTGGCGAACGGCCCGGCTTGTGGTGTGATGGGGCCGAACGTCATGGCCACAAAACAGGGTCCTCTCCGCCGAGATCGCCGCCGCCTGCCGCGCCCGCAGGTCTGGTGGCGCTGGCTGCGGCGCCAGGTCAGCGGCAGCACACGCCTGCGCCGGGCCGTGCTGTGGTGGCTGGCACGGCCGCACCGTCCTCATCAGCGTCGGCTGGCTGGCCGCCCCATGACCCGGGCGGAGGTCGGCCTCGCGGGCGAGATCATCGCCCGGCGCTGGCTGGCGCGGCATGGGCGCTCGATCCTCTACCTCAACTACTCCGGCGTGTTCCAGGGTGAGGTGGATATCGTGGCCCGGCACCGCCACATCCTCACCTTTGTGGAGGTGAAGACGCGCACCAGCGCCGCTTTTGGCCGCCCGGCTGACGCAGTGGGTCCAGACAAGCAACGCCTCATTCAGCGCGGAGGCCAGGACTGGCTGCGCCAGCTCGGCTACCCACGCGGGATCGATCTGCGCTTTGACATTGTGGAGGTGGTGCTGATGGATGGCGCACTGCCCAGGGTGAATGTGATCGAGAACGCGTTCCAGATGCCCTCTGCTTCCCTGCTGGGCAGATGATCCAGCCCCCTCCTCAACACATTCACGCGGTGAAATACGCGTGCTTGCCGCCAGCTTTTGCCTCCACACCGGAGTTGCGCGAGGTAAAGCCGGACATGATCGCGACCTCGACCCGCGCATTTTCCAGCAGGGAGGTCAGATGCCGGTGGGCACGCAGGATGCAATGGTCGTCCCCATAGGCCAGCGGCAGCACGCGCTCCGCCTCCTCAATGCGGAGCTCCAGTGGTGCCGACTCATCCTCCAGTTTGTCGGCGGCGTCCGCCAGCTTGATGATGCGGGTCTGCCAGTCGCAGACATACAGTCGGCGCAGCATCAGCTCCTCGTCCGCCCCTGCCTCGGGGGTCAGCCGCTGCACGCGCAGCGCCACCAGGTGGCCAAAGGCCTCCGAAAGATCACCAAAGTTGACCTCCGTCTTCTCCAGCACATTGTGCAGCAGGGCCGAGGCCAGCACGTGAGGGTCCTCGCAGTGGTACAGGCCCGCCAGGGTCAGCGCCACACGGGTGGCCTGGGCATACGAGTCCGGCACCTCGGGAAAAGGCATGTCATGGTAGTGAACCTCCGGCGCATGCATCTGCGCGGCAAAGGATGACGCCTGCTGCCAAAGCGGCTGCACCAGCGCCGCCGCGATTCCTCTCTGCTGCTCCTTCAACTGCTCGGAGATCAAAGATGCCATGAAGTTCATGCAGAGAGATCGCTGCCAGGGCCGCTGTGGATGTGCCCGGGCATATCGGGGTTTCCCTGTCTCGCGGGGCTTGCCGCCACCTTCCTGCAAGCCACCTCACAGGCTGTTCATCCACACCTCCAGATTCGTCCAACCCTCGGGCGTGGCCGTGTGCGCCGCATCGGCCGCGTCGGCGGGATTCAGCCCATGCGCGCTCTCCCACGCATCAGGGAGGCCGTCGCCATCCGCGTCAGCCTGGGCCTCGTCCGCCCCGCCACCTGCCAGCACAGGCCATGCATCCACGCCGACCGTATGGATCTGCCGGCCGGAGCCATCACGCACACCGGCGATGATGCGCCTGTCCACGGCATCGCGCCGGGGCTTGCTGGCGCCGACACCTTCCAGCACGCGCAGATGGCCCGCACGCGCGCCGGGCTTTGCCCGTTCCTTGGGAGCATCTGCCGCCGCCCCGGCTCCCGCGCCCGCATCTATCGCCACCGGCTGGTCCCGCAGGATCAGCGTGCCGCCCGGGCGCACCGTCACCAGTTCGGACTGGAAGAACACGGGCCGCACCGGCTTCTCCAGTTCGTTTCCTTCCAGAAACAACTCCGCCGCACCGCCGCTGTGCACCGTGAAGGCGCTGGCGCGGTACGCCGGGGCGGTGTCCGCGCCGGGCTTGAGGTAATTGCCCACATAGTTCATGGCGATGCGCTCGGGCTCCGCCGCATACCCGCTGCCGGTGTAACCGGGGCCGGAAGACCAGTTGAAGAGCGTGTTGCCACGAAACTCGATGCGCGGCCCGGGATCATCCGCATGTGCAGGCGTGGCCTGATAGCCGCTGGCGCGTGGGTTGCGGTCGCGGTTGTGCGCATACAAATTGTGCAGGAAGGAGACACTGCCGCCATAGCTGCCGATGATCGATCCCAGCCCATGCGTGGTCAGCGCCTCCGCGATGAGGCAATGCTGCACCGTCACCCGGTCAGAATCATTCGTGACGGACAGGCACTCGTCCGTGCTCCAGGTGGCGGAGCAATGGTCCACGATGACATCCCGCGC
Organism: uncultured Prosthecobacter sp.; assembly: GCA_964588755.1. GTDB lineage: Bacteria > Verrucomicrobiota > Verrucomicrobiia > Verrucomicrobiales > Verrucomicrobiaceae > Prosthecobacter. Next base: position 15,734 of record CAZPSQ010000107.1, read on the forward strand.
GTCCCACAGCGTCAGCGCGTCCATCTCCCCAGCCTTGGAGGTCTTGTCTCCCGGACGGCAGCGCAGGTGGCGCACGATGACATCATGTGTCTGCCCGATCTGCAGTTCATGATTTTTCAGACATATCCCATCCCCCGGTGCTGTCTGCCCAGCCACAGTGATGAACGGCTCCCGGATCCGCAGCGGCGACTTCAGCTCGATCGTCCCCGCCACACGGAAAACCACCGTTCGCGGCCCCTTCGCCTCCAGCGCCGCGCGCAGGCTGCCGGGGCCGCTGTCATCCAGGTTCGTCACCGCGATGGCGCGCCCCCCGCGTCCACCCTTGGCCCACCGGCCCGCACCTTCCGCGCCGGGAAAGGCCAGCGTGCGCGGCTCCTCCGCCGCAAAACCCTCCACAACCACCGCAGAGACGGGCAGCGCAAGCAGCAGCCAAAAGCGCATCAAACCATGGCAGGCATGGCCCGGAAAGGGAAAGCGGGAGGTCTTCATTCGGACTGGCGTCTCCGAAAATCACGTTTGCCTGTCTGACACAGGAGGGCGGCACGCCCTCCTTAGAACCTACGCGCCGCCCTTCGCGATCTTCTCGCAGCCTTGCACATCCAGCTTGCCAGAGGCCAGCACGGGAATGTCGCTGACGCGGATCATTTTCTTGGGAATCCAGAGTGGCGGCATGCCTTTGTCCAGCAGGCGGTAGCGCAGGTCCAGGATCTCCTGATGCTCGGGGCCGCCGGGGATGCTGGTGAGGAGGATGAGCGCCTCGCCCTTGTCCTGATCCGGCACACCGACCACGGCGATCTTGCGCACGGTCTCGTTTTCCAGCCCCATGGCTTTGACCAGGCTCTCCTCCACCGTCTCATGCGGCACCATCTCGCCAGCGATCTTGGAGAAGCGGCTGAGGCGGCCCTCGATGTAGAGG